>JAISPM010000044.1 GCA_031274895.1 Alphaproteobacteria bacterium | reverse complement strand
AGCATACGTGTAATATTGATGTTGATGGCTCATATCATGGTCATGATTCATGCCATGCGTATGGCTTTTAATATCGTCCTCTTGTAGAACTCCTACAGTTTCATTAGCATTTACTTGGCGTATGGTTCTATCGGCAATAGGTAAACCTGCGGGAATCCCGTTTGGTGAACCTATAGCAAGATACTCAACACCTCTATTATCAAGGAAAGCAGATACTTTTCCTTGTAGTAATGGGTAAGGTTCCGGAAAAACCCAGCCGCCGGAGTTTGAACCATCAGCCGCAGCACCTGCTTTTATATACTTAAAATAGTTATCCTGTGCCTCTAATGCACCATTAAACCTATTAGTAATATCAATCATAAAATGCCCGATTTTATCTAACAAAAACGGTCGTAGCAGTTCTTTTTCTACCTCTAAAGCTAATTGTTCTAAGCTAACACTATAATCTTCTCCGCCTCCGGCAGTAGCTACTAAGTCTAAGCCATTAATATTTAAGGCTTCTGTAATATCAAATAAATTTTTATTTACCATTTTTTCACTCTTAGTCTTGGATTTTGAATATTAGCATTAATACCTGCTACCAAATACATATTGACACCTAAGTTTTTCATTCTTGTAGTGCTACCAGTCGCTCCAGTATTAGCAGTTGAACTGCCTCCTGTGCGGTCTCGTCCTCCAAATAAAGAACCTTTGTTGCCTAATCCATTAGTATTTTGACCTGAGCTAAAATAACCTGCAGAACCATAATGTAATCTATACATATGTTGATGGCTCATATCATGGTCGTGGTTCATGGAGTGTGAGTGATTTTTAACATCATCCTCCTGTGTCATTCCTACGGTTTCGGCGGATAATATTTGCCGTATTGTTCTATCTAGGGCATTTGGAATAATTAAAAATCCACCGTTTTCTATGGGAATTTTACCGGCTAATAATGGGTAATCGGCTACGTTATATACATTCCTTGTGCCATCGCATAATATATACTTTAAATAAATATCTTGGTAGGTTTTAACACCATTATGCTGGTTGTTAATATCTATTTCAATTTGCCCTATTTGTTCTGTTAAAAACGGTAATAGCACTCTATTTGTAAGGTGTTGAATTAATAAATCTATGCTAGCTTTATATTCTCGCTTATTATCCTTGTTTTTAAAAATAAACTTAGTGTTGGATATATTTTGTGGTGGTATATTATCGCTTAAAAATTTAGTTTCGCTCATTGCGCATCCTTTATTATGTTAATTGGCTCAACTTACCAAGTTTACACTTCGTGAGTTTAAATTGTTGCGGTTGTGTTTCTGCCATTATACTAATCCTGCAACCAAATACATATTAACACCTAGGTTTTTCATTCTTGTAGTGCTACCAGCCGCTCCAGTATTAGCAGTTGAACTACCTCCTGTCCTAGAGCGACTTGCTGTAGTTGATAAAGTGATAACTCCAGTATATGTAAGAGATCCTCCAGAATTGCTTATACTATTATTTGCACTTACATCTGCATTATGCTGATGGCTCATATCATGGTCGTGGCTCATGGAGTGTGAGTGATTTTTAACATCCTCCTCCTGCAACATACCAACAGTTTCGGTGGATAATACTTGACGTATTGTTCTATCTAACGCATTTGGAATAATTAAAAATCCGCCGTTTTCAGTGGGAATTTTACCTGCTAATAATGGGTAATCCGCTACATTGTAAGTATTGCGTGTGCCATCGCATAAAATATACTTTAAGTAAGTATCTTGGTAGGTTTTAACGCCATTATGCTGGCTGTTATAGTCTAAAATTATTCTACCAACTCTATCGGCAAGATAAGGGTTAAATACATTCTCTTTTATATAACTAATTAATGTAGGAATACTAACAACATTATCGTCGCCGTTGCCTGCGGTAGCAAGTAATGAAAGTCCTGTTAAGTTAGTAGCATAAGGATTATCTGCAAATAATTTAGTTTCCATTTAGCAACTCCTTAATTGTTTTATTAAAATTTTTAATTATATCCATCACTTTTCGTTTTTTAGCTTTACCCTTTATATTTAAACCATAATTGGTTGCGGAATCTAAGGTAATATTTAAGGCTTTAATTTTAATTCCTGCGGTTATAAATCGCTTTAAAAAATGCAAAAAGAACCATCCTAAATTGGAGTAATCGCCTTGTTTGTATCCAACATAATTATTACCCTCTATATCAACATAAAAGTTAATATCCTTATCTACATAATAAGCAAATAAATTATTCCCTCTTACTATAATGTTAATTGAAATTCCATCTGTTTCTTCGCTTAAAACTATGTCCACATCCCCGAATATACTTTTTAATAAATCAATGAAACTTTCTACCTTTGGTAAGCCTCGCAGTGCTTTAAAGAAAAGCTGGGTATCGGCAATTAACACATTCATACCGGTAAAGCCGTATGCCCTTAAAATAAGCGATTTAAAAGGTTCTTCCAGCGATACTATACTTAGGTTATACTGACTAAGCCAGTTGCCTAAAACCTCTTGCTTGGTGGTAGATTGTAGTTTTATCCAATCGCCGAACTCAGTGTTTTCTAAAAAGTTTAAATCTTGTTTCATTCCTAATTTTCCTATGCTATACTTTTACAAATTAATATCCATCTAAGGAATAAATAAATGAATACTCAAGAAGAGTTTAAAGTTGGAGATATTGTTTATCTTAAATCAGGTAGTCCTGCTATGGTTGTTCTCAATGTTTTTGAAGGTGCGGCAACTATGAATGTCGTTGACTGTATATATTTTAATCCTTCAAATGGTGAAATTACACACAAAGATATAACTCCATTTGCTTTAACCAAAATTAAACCTAATCTTTAGGCTTATTAGATAAAACAAATATCCACTCTCTACCAACTCTCATAGTCTTATATTCTGTTATTTCAAGATTATTTTCTTTAGCGAACTCTTGCATTTTTTCTAATATGTCTTTATACTTTTTTATTTCTAATTCTTTATTTTCTTCCATTTTTTTTACTCCTTATCCTGTAATTTGTTCGGTTGTTATGGTGCCAATTTGGAAAAAGTCGGTATCGGCAATGGTAATATCTTGGTTAGTGTAAGTCTCTAGCGGGTTATTCGGATCGGCGGGGTTAGGCAGTGTAAAGGCAATATCCACATGTCTTAGCCCAGCAATATTGGTTATAATACCGAAAAAGTCTTGTATTAGAACATCTTTACCAATTGCGTTATAATTTCTTGAATAGAGTGCGGCGATAGCCACTTTTATTTGGTTATCAAAGTTATAATCGCTAAATTGTTGTTCGTAATCAATCACATAACCTACTTTAATGTTATAGGTTTTACGGTTAGCATAATACCAAGAGTAAGTAAATACTTGTCCCGTGTTGCCGGTTATAGGTTGGCTAACATTAGCACCATCTGCCAAGGTTAAAATTCCTACTGCTCGGTTTCTATGGATAGTTTGTCCTATAAGTCTGTTAAATGCTTCAGTTATTCCGGTGCCATATTTTATTAGTAGAACTATTTTCATAGTGGCATTAATATCTGTTTCGTTAATCGCCACATCGTCAAAAAGCCCCATATTAAGCAAGGCAATTCTTAATCCACCGTAGGTGCCGTTTTCTATGCCTTCTTCTCGTTGTGTTTCAAAGAAATTTTCTATTTTTTCTAACACGCTTAGAAAAGAAATTGCTAAATTTAGTAAGTCTAGGTTATGCTGGTTAATCATTACACTAGCATTGCTAGTAGGGTCTTGATTTAATGGTTGTCCTAAAATACTTGAAAGGTTATCCAGCACATTTTTATTCATTTCTTCTAAACTTGGTAATTGCAAGCCTTGGGTGGTAGATGTAATAAAAGTTTGGGTAGGTGATTTCATTGTTTTACCTTTTTATAAGTGTTCCGCTAGTTTTCTTAAATCATTCACAATATTATTAATTTGTTTTTTAAGCTGCAGATTTTCCAGTCTTAATTCTTGAAAATTCACGGCGATTTTATAATCTTTCTTAATAGCTTTATCTGTTTGTGCTTGCCATTTAGTTATTAAGTCGTTGAGCTTCGTATTAGCTTCGCTTATTTGTTCGTCTAAAGTTTTTGTATCACTCATTACTACTACCTTTATTTATGCTTCTTATGGTGCTTAACACTAAAGATAGATTTAAATAGGCATCGTAAATTTTACCTTCAGCCAAACCTAATTTATCATTCTCTAAATATTCTAAAGCCTCTTTAGTTTCAATTTCTATCTGTTTTAATGTATTAATCAGTTCTGTTTTATTTTGCATAGTTGATATAATCTTTGCTAAATAGTTCAAATTCTTTTTTGCGACGATTCACTAACCCTTGAACTACTTTTTTCTTAACATGAACCCATTTTAGCCACTCTTTTTCAATCTCTGCAAGTGGAGCATTAGAATTAAGTTTTGTAAGTAGGGTAGAGGCTTTAAAATTGCCTGCTCCTATATTATAAATTAAGCATAAAATCGCCGCTT
>JAISPM010000020.1 GCA_031274895.1 Alphaproteobacteria bacterium | reverse complement strand
CTCGGGCGTGCCTTTGGCGATAATTTGTCCGCCGCCGATTCCACCCTCAGGTCCTACATCTATTATATAGTCGGCAACTTTAATAACATCAAGGTTATGCTCAATAATTACCGCCGTATTGCCTTGGTCTACCAGTTGTTGCAGCACTTGAATTAACTTATTAACATCATCAAAATGCAACCCTGTGGTGGGTTCATCCAGTATATACAAGGTTTTTCCTGTGGATTTTTTAGATAGCTCTTTTGCCAGCTTAATCCGTTGTGCCTCGCCACCACTGAAGGTGGTTGCCGATTGCCCCAGTTTAATGTATCCCAAGCCTACCTCGTTCAAGGCATGCAATTTACTGTGGATGGTAGATATTCCGCTGAAAAACTCTACACCCTCAGCCACTGTCATATCTAAAACATCCGAAATTGACTTATCATTCCACTTGATTTCCAAAGTTTCACGGTTATAGCGGCTGCCTTTACATTCTTCACATTTAATATAAACATCGGGCAGAAAGTGCATTTCAATTTTAATTACGCCATCGCCTTTACATACCTCGCAACGTCCGCCCTTAACATTAAAAGAAAAACGCCCACTTTTATAGCCGCGCGCTTTCGCTTCGGGCAATTCTGCAAAAAGTTCACGGATAACATCAAAGGTTTTCGTATAGGTGGCAGGGTTAGAACTAGGCATTCTGCCGATGGGCGACTGGTCGATATCTATAACCTTATCTATATTCTCTAAGCCCAGCACATTATCGTAAGGAGCAGGATCGTCCTTAGAATTATAAATATGTTGCGATACTGCCTTGTATAGAGTTTCGTTCACTAATGTAGATTTACCGCTGCCCGAAACACCCGTGATACAAGTCATTATCCCAAGTGGAAAATCCACATTAACATTTTTTAAATTATTACCGTGGGCATTAAGCAGACGAATGAAATTACCATTACCCTTACGACGTTTTTTAGGAATCTCAATTTTTAGCTCGCCACGCAGATATTTCCCCGTAATACTGTTAGGATTATTTTCTACCTCAGTAGGCGTGCCGCTGGCAACAATTTCACCGCCTAAAACGCCTGCACGGGGTCCCATATCTATTAGGAAGTCGGAAAAGCGAATGGTGTCTTCATCGTGTTCCACCACAATTACGGTGTTATCTAGGTTTTTTAAATGTTGCAATGTTTCCAGCAGCTTATCGTTATCTTTTTGATGCAAACCGATGGAAGGTTCATCAAGCACATATAAAACGCCTGTTAAGCCAGAGCCTATTTGAGAAGCAAGACGGATTCTTTGGGATTCTCCGCCCGATAAAGTTCCTGCACTACGGCTTAAATTTAAATATCCAATCCCCACATTGTTTAAAAACGATAATCTATCGCCAATTTCCTTAATAACTTTTTCGGATATTTTCTTATGATTTTCGCTTAGTTTTGCTTGCAAACCGCTGACCCATGCCACGCATTTTTCCACCGACATTTCTGATATTTCATAAATATTTTTCATATCAATTTTAACCTGCAGAGCTTTTTGATTCAGCCTTTTACCGCCGCACACATGGCAAGGTCGCTCAATTAGAAAACTGCTGAGATTTTCTCGAGAGCTTTCGCTATCGGTATCTTTGTAGCGTCTTTCCAGCGAAGGCATAACTCCCTCAAAAGGCTTGTTAGAAGTATGGGTGTGGCTGTTGGAGGTAAACTGAATTTTCACACTTTCACTACCACTACCATATAAAATCACATTTTTAAATTTTTCATCCAGCGATATAAATGGCGTAGTTGGGTTTACCTTATAATGCTTGGCTACACCCTCTAAAATTGCACGATAATAACCACCCAGCTGATTATTCCAAGGAGCTATTGCCTCTACCAGTGGACGGGTTTGGTCGGGAATTATTAGCCCAATCTCAAAAATGCTTTCTACGCCAAGACCTTTACAAGCCTCACAAGCTCCAAAGGGATTGTTGAAAGAAAACAATCTCGGTTCAATTTCCTCAATGGCAAAGCCTGAAACCGGGCATGCGAATTTTTCGGAGAATAAAATTTCCTCTTTAGCGTCTAAATTTTCAGCAATCACTATGCCATCGCTTAGTTGCAAAGCGGTTTCTAAACTTTGCGAGAGTCTTTTCTCAATGCCTTCCTTAATAACAATTCTGTCCACAATTACCGCAATATCATGCTTAATATTTTTGTCTAACACAGGGATTTCATCAATCTCGTAAACTTCGCCATCAATTTTCAGACGTTGGAAGCCTTTTTTCCGTAAATCGTCAAACTCACGCTTAAATTCTCCCTTACGACCTCGCACAATAGGAGCCAAAATATTAACCTTGGTGCCGTCTACAAGGGAAATTAAATTATCAACCATCATAGAAATGGTTTGTTTTTCTATTGGTAGTCCTGTGGCAGGAGAGTAGGGAATGCCTATGCGGGCATATAATAGACGCAAATAATCGTAAATTTCGGTGATAGTTCCTACGGTAGAACGTGGGTTTTTAGAAGTAGTTTTTTGTTCGATAGAAATTGCCGGAGATAGCCCTTCTATGGATTCCACATCGGGTTTATCAAATGTATCTAAAAACTGCCGAGCATAAGCCGAAAGCGATTCTACATATCTACGTTGCCCTTCAGCATAAATGGTATCAAAGGCTAGGGAAGATTTCCCACTGCCGGACAGTCCTGTAATAACCGTGATGGTATTTTTAGGAATATCTATACTGACATTCTTAAGATTATGCTCTTTGGCACCTTTGACCGATATGTATTTACTCATTATTATCCTTGTAAAATTTCAACTAATAAATATAACATAAAAAATTATATTTTTGTAGATTTTTTTTATTAAAAAATATACAATATATATATCATAAATAAGGATAAATTGATGGTAAACAAGGTTATTTTAATTGGGAATGTGGGGCAAGACCCTGAAATCAGGTTTTCTCAAAGCGGTGCAAAAATTGCAACTTTTTCTATTGCGACATCTGAATATTGGAAAGATAAAGCTACAGGTGAAAGAAAGTCTAAAAGTGAATGGCACAGAATTGTTATATTTAACGAAAATCTCGCCGGAATTGTGGAAAGCTACGTGAAAAAGGGTTCTAAAATTTTTGTGGAAGGTTCACTGCAAAGCAGGAAGTATACGGGTAATGACGGTATAGAGAAATCTATCACCGAAGTAGTGCTAACCCAATTTAGAGGCGAGTTGCAATTGCTTGATTCCAGAGGCGATGGTGCGATGGATTCTTCAAGTGGCAGCAGTTCTTCTTCTCGGTCTAGTAGTCCTGCAAAGTCTACGGTAAGTGAAGATTTTTCCGCCGGCGACGATTTAGACGATGAAATTCCTTTTTAGTAGAGTTAAAAATGTTTATTAGCAAAGAAAAATTAATGGAAAAGCTCAAAACCGTTGAGCTTTTATGTGTAGATATGGATGGCACGCTGACGGACGGCGGCATGTATTTAGATGAAAACAATGTTGCCACCAAGAAGTTTTTTGCCCACGATGGCACAGGGCTTTCCATGGTGAAAAAACTGGGTGTTAAAATCGCTTTAATTACCACCAGCCAATCGCCTATTGCGAAGTTTCGCGGCGAAGTGCTAGGATTTACTGCGGTGGTAGATAGCAGCCACAGAAAAGGTGATGATATTTTGGCATTGTGTGAAAAACTAAATGTTAATCCGCAAAACACCATCCACATGGGCGATGATGTGAACGATATTCTTGGTTTTAAGGTGGTAGGGCTGCCAATAGCCGTGGCAAACTCGGTAGATGCCATACTGGAGCATGCCATTTATAAAACCTATAAAGCAGGCGGTAGCGGAGCCGTGCGTGAAATCTGCGATTTAATTTTGCTGGCAAAAACAGGCAAACTCTACGGCGCACCGTATGTGGTTGATGAAGACTTTACGCAGTAAAACCATCCCGTCATGCCAGCGTAGGCTGGCATCCACTGCCTATTAAAAATACTTACTGCAATGGATAATTACGAGAAGTGTGGAAAATATCATGTAATACTACTTCTTGCATATCCTCATTTACTTCGTAAACTATGAAATAAGGCAGTTTTGCAAAAACTGCCTCACGAGTTCCTGCTTCTCTACCGATTCTACCAATGTATGGGTTTTTAATTAAAGCATTAATTTTTTGTTTTAT
This sequence comes from Alphaproteobacteria bacterium, assembly GCA_031274895.1. Classification (GTDB taxonomy): domain Bacteria; phylum Pseudomonadota; class Alphaproteobacteria; order WRAU01; family Hepatincolaceae; genus WRAU01. The sequence continues at coordinate 2,337 of JAISPM010000020.1, read as the reverse complement.
TTGTAATCTGGTAGGTTTCAAATAAGTAGGATAATGGTTCCTTAAATAGCTTTCTATTTCTAAAATTGCGTTATTAAAATCTGTGGTATAAAAGATTTTCATATTAATCTTCTAAAAACTTATCAAAGGTTTTCTCCATTTCTTCTTCAGTTAGAACATTACCTTTTCTATAGCTCTCCATAGATTTTCTAATTCTAGCTATCTGCCAATCTTGGAGTGGTCCTAACTCCTTGAGATAAGTTTCATTCTCTACAACATTGAGATTAATATCAGTTTTTTTCGGAATCTTTTTTAAAGCTGCGTTTTTCATTTTTTACCTTTAAACATTTTACAAAAGTATAGCATATTTTTATAGAATTGTGCAATATTTGTATGTATAATTGATATATAAATCCAAGGAGCGAAGGGCGAAAATGACGACAAATGAAAATTTAAAAAACATCTCTAATGCAATCAAAATGCTTTCAGCTGTGGCTGTGGAAAAGGCTAAAAGTGGACATCCGGGGACTCCTGTGGGTGCTGCCGATATTATGGCAACTTTGTTTGCTAATCATTTAAAATTTAACCCCGCTAATCCTGAGTGGAAAAATCGTGATAGATTCGTGCTTTCCGCCGGGCATGCTTGCATAATGTTATATTCTGCCTTACATTTGTTTGGATATAAAAAGTTTTCAATGGACGATCTTAAAAATTTGCGTCAAATAAATTCCATAACCTCAGGACATCCTGAATTTGAACCCGATGCAGGGGTCGAGACCACCACCGGACCCCTCGGCGAGGGCGTATCTGCCGCTGTTGGTATGGCAATTGCCGAAAAAGTTTTAAACTCTAAATTTAATGATATTATCAATCATAAGGTTTACACCTTTGTGGGAGATGGCTGTTTAATGGAGGGCGTGGCGTATGAGGCTCTTAGTTTAGCAGGACACCTCAATTTAAACAATCTTATTGTTATTTACGATAAAAACGATATTACCATAGACGGTAGCCTAAATGTGGCAAGTTCAGAAAACATTGCCTTGCGCATGGAAGCCATGGGATTTTTCGTGCAATCTATTGATGGTCATAATTTTAGTGAAATTAATGGAGCATTAGAAAGAGCGAAACAGTCTTCTAAGCCATCGTTTATAATCGCTCATACTAAAATTGCTCAGGGTGCAGGTAATAAAGAGGGTAGTGAGGCGGCTCATGGTTCGCCTTTGGGTGCGGAGGCTATTGCGGCTTTACGTGCTGATTTAGGTTGGGAATATGCGGATTTTGAAATTCCTGAGTTTATTTATCAGGAGGCAATGGGTAGCATTCAAGATAATGTTGCGACTGCAGAAGCGTGGGAGCGAGAGTTATCTTCTAAGAACGGCTTTGCTGAGTATCAAAAGTATGTTTCACCAAATATGGCTGTGGATTTCACTGAATTTGCACAGAAAATTCTGAGCGAAAAACCTAGTGTAGCGACAAGAGTTGCCAGCGGAAAAGTGCTGGAAGAAATTTCTAAGCATATTCCTGCGCTCATTGGTGGCTCAGCAGATTTAAGCACATCTAACAATACCATTAATAAACAGTCGATTTCAATTAATACCAACAATTTTAACGGAAATTATATCCACTATGGCATTCGCGAACATGCTATGGGAGCAATTATGAATGGAATCTCTTGTTATGATAGCGGATTTATCCCTTATGGCGGAACTTTCTTGGTTTTCTCAGATTTCCTAAGACCTGCTATTCGTTTAGCGGCTTTAATGGAAAGACAAATAATTTATGTGTTCACTCATGATAGTATTAGTTTAGGAGCCGATGGTCCAACCCATCAACCGATTGAGCATATAGAAAGTTTGCGGTTGATACCTAATACAGTGGTGTTGCGTCCTGCGGACATGATTGAAACCATTGAGTGTTATAAAATCGCCTTGGAGAGTAAGACTGCGCCAACGATTATGGTATTAGGACGTAGCAATGTGCCAACTTTGCGTAGTGAGTATAAAGATGGCGATAATTTAAGTGCGCGCGGCGGATATGTTTTGGGTGAAATTGACGGTGCAACTATCAATTTAATTTCCAGTGGTAGCGATTTAGCCGTGTTGAAAGATGTTCAAGAGGCTTTATTGGCAGATGGCATCGCTGCGAATTTAATCTCCGTGCCTTTTTTAAGCAAGTTTGCAAGTGATAAGTCTTATGTAAAGTCAATTTTAGGCGACCGCAAAAACTTCATTATCGGCACCTCCACCATGTCAGGATGGAGAGAATCCCTAGGAGTTGAGGCAATAGTAAAAAATATAACCACCTTCGGCAAAAGCGGAAGCGAATCCCAAGTTATGGACTTCTTCGGCTTTACGAAAG
>JAISPM010000093.1 GCA_031274895.1 Alphaproteobacteria bacterium | reverse complement strand
TTTGGTGATTATAGCAAAGGTGCTACACTTGATCCCATCCCGAACTCAGCAGTGAAACCCTTTTGCGCCGATGGTACTACATCTTAAGGTGTGGAAGAGAAGGTCGTTGCCAAACCTACCGGATAGAAATTATTTCTTCTTACCTCCATTCCTCTTAACTACTGACAATTTACACGAATACTAAATCCCATCTAAAAGAGATAGGGTGTCAGCCTAGCTGACAAAGGTAGTGATTTTAACTCTTAAACTAAAATCATTATCCTTTACAAAATCCGGTTTTATTGCCTCCTTTTTACCTCTTCTTCAGCAATGAAGAAGGGGGTTTTTTTCGGCTTTTTTTATATCTTCCCTTGTATATCTTTTAAAAACCTAATACTATTATAGTATAAGGTTAATGTTATTGACTTAACTTTATTCTTATATAGCTTAAAATTTAAAAGAGGTAAATTTATGCAAATATTTAAATGTGGTTTTAATATAGAAGGTATAAATAAAGAAGAACTATTAGCTGATTTTTTAAATAATAATTATGCTATTTATGGTTTTACACAAGCAGATACTTTTGATAATAATATGAAAAGGGGAGATTTATTAGTTCTTAATAAGGGTCATAGTTTATTATATATAGGACAAGTTACTTTCCCTCCTAGTAGTTTTGACGGCTTTAAAAATTTAAGTAATATCCCTGCACTTGATAGTTTTACTTCATTAGATAAATGGGTGAATATACATGTGAAAAAATTTTATGATATAGCCTTTTTTAATAAAGAACATACAACACAGGCATCGGGAACTAAAATAAATCAAAAGCCTTTAGTAAAAGAGCTAAAAGAGATTTTTGATTATGTTAGTAAAATATAAAATTTATATAAGTTTATTTCTAACTAGCAAATCTTATTAAGCGAATCCTCAAAAAAATAAGGTTGTGTTCGCAAGCTAAGCAAACACAACCTTAAATCTATGGTAGCCTCCTTTTTGTTTTTTTATTATTTTTTAATTCACCACAGATTATGCCTATAATATAGTAAGAATCATTCTTTAATGCAACTGCTTTTTAAATCTTAGGTTGAGCTGATGTAGCGAACATTTAATTAACAATAAATATCATAATATATCTACATTTACGATAAATACAAAATATTATAAAAATATTTGACAAGCCTATTCTTTCAATATACAATATTCAGTATATTGGTTGTTGTAGCAAAATGGTATAAACTAAAAACTAATGAAAATTAATAATATACAGAATTTTTCCAGCAAAACTCACATAATTTCTAATGAAATAATTAGAAATTTAATTGGTTGCAAAACTGGAGAAAGAATCGCCTCCATTGCATCCATCGCAAGTGAATTAAACTGCGGACATGGTTTGGTTCAGACCATCTTCAATGATCTTCAAGATAATAACAGCATAAAAATCCATAAACAGGGTCATTTAGGCAGTTATTTAGAAGATATTGATGATATAAAGCTGCTCAGTTATTTAGGCAAAAATGAATTGTTAGGCACGCTTCCGCTGCTGTATTCTGATAAATATCGTGAATTATCTAACAATATTTATGCTACTTTTAACAATAAACCTGCAATTTATTTGGCATATATCAGGGGAGCGATTAGCAGGATAGAACTACTCATTCGCGGACATTTTGATTTCACTATCGTTTCCCATAAAACGGCTCAAAGTAGAATCCAAACTCATAATGATATTGAAATCGTTCATAATTTTGCACCAAATAGCTATGCCTCGGGTCATGGCGTAGTTTTTACAAGCGACCGCACAAAGTTAGAAGATGGTATGGTGGTTGGAATTGATAATGAATCCTTAGATCATATTGAAATTGTAAATGATTTTTGCTCCGAAAATTCTGTTAAGTTAGAGCCGGTTTATTATTACGATTTAATTAGTAAAATGAAAAATAAAGAGCTTGACGCGGTAATTTGGAGCATTGACGGTCTATCCAATTTCACAAACAAGTATATTCCAATAGAAACTGCTCCGGAATATCGGCAGGCAACACTCATAATTTCTAAGGAAAAACAATATATTAAAAGATTATTCTTAAAGCTATTACAGGAGAAAAAAGATGGAACAAATTAAAACAAAATTATTGCAAAGGCTAGATATTTTAGAAGCCTCAAAACAAATTGATAAATCCAGTAAAGATAAGGTTTTACAGATTTTGACAAACTTTCAAAATTACAGCAATATAAACATCAATAAAGAACATTTAGAACCGTTTTTCACGCACTTTAGTTTGGCGATACAGAGGAATATCAACAACAACCCTGTGGAAACTATGGAAGATGTCATTAAAAACGAAATTATTAACCACAAAAAATATTTACGTCTTAATGAAATTTTGGCGAAAATATCCCATGATATCAACCTAAAGTTTAATGAAGCGGAGTCAATTTTATTATTATCTTATTTAATATTAATATACGGAGAATAAACATGAAGAAAATTGTAGTTGCAGGACAGCTGGATAAAGAAAAAATCGCTGCCCTTGTTAAAGAAATAGCCAAAGACCAAGCCGAAATCACCATCAAGGAAGATATTCAAGCGGCAATGGATATGAAAGCAGGATTATTCGATTATTACATCGGAGCCTGTAATACCGGCGGTGGTGGTGCAATTGCCATGCCCATGGCTTTATATGGCGCAGTGCATTGCACCACGCTTTCTATGCCCGGGAAAATTAAAGATACTGCAGAGATTAAACAACTTGTAGACGAGGGCAAAACCGTTTTTGGTTTTACCGCCCAACACGCCGAACAGGTTATTCCAATTCTCGTGCCACTATTATTAGCAAAATAACATAGGAGAAATCAAATGTTAAGTATGGAAATATTAAAGTTTATTGTTATTGGTCTGCTTGGCGGACTTGCCTCGGTTTTAACCAAAAGGGGTGTGGCGGTATTTCACGATGGCTTACGTCCGATAATTCCCGAATACATAGAAGGACGCATGGATAAAAAAGCTCTTATGGCAACATCTTTTGCGCTATCCTTCGGGCTGGTGATAGGCTTTGGGATTCCTGCTTCAATTGCCGCCTCTACCGTGGCTTCAATTTTATTAATTCATTCTGTATTATTAGGAACCGATATTATCGGAACGTGGAGTCCGAACACAAAACTTGGCGATTACATAGCCTTTGGCGTGGGTGCATTATATGGTGTTTTATTGCTTGTGGGTTTAGGATTTATCGTTAGCGCATTTGCCATGCTTCCTGTAAACTTTTTGCCTGCCTTAGGAGAAATCAGCACGCCGATTATTGTATCGTTTGCGGTTTTCCCAGCCTTAGTTGTGGCGTATCAATATGGCTTTAAAAAAGGACTAATAGTTTTAGCGATTGCGCTTGTGGCGAAGCAAATAATTATTAAAATCGGAGCCATATCCATACTAGATATGAAAATTCAGCTTAATGCCGATGGTATGGCATTGTTAATTTCCATGACACTAATGTTAATTCTGGCAGCACGTGAAAAAGCTAAAGTGGTGGAAGGACAAGCAGGCATGAGCATGCTGGTTGGTTTATTTAGTGAACGTGTTAAGCGGATAAAATCTAACTGGTTATTGTTAGCTCTTACAGGCGGAATTATTGCCGCGGCAACATCTATGGGAATGTTAGCGGGCGATTTAATATCGCTTAATTTATTGAAAGACGGCATTAAGCCTGAAGCTGCTTTAACTGCACTGGCGATTGCCATTGGTTTTATTCCGCTGGTTGGCACAACAGCCATTACAACGGGTGTGTATAGCCCAGCCGGTATGAAGTTCGTATTTGTTTTTGGGATATTAATCGGCAATCCGATAATAGCTTTTGTGGCAGGTGGATTAATGATTATTGCGGAAATTTTCTTCTTAGAAAGAGTGGCAATTTTATTAGAAAAATATCCGGGAATTAAAGCCTGTAGCGATCATATAAGAACAGCCACTACAAAAGTGCTGGAGATTGCTCTATTGGTAGGAGGTATGATTGCCGCCGAGAAAATCGCGCCAAAATTAGGATTTTTCTTTGTGGTTGGCTTGTATTTAATTAACAAAACCTCTAAAAAACCTTTTGTGGAAATGGCATTGGGTCCGATAGCCGCGATTGCTCTAGGTATAATTGTTAATGTTTTATATTTTCTTAACTTATTTTAGAGGATAGTCATGAATATTACTTATGCGCACGAGCATGTGAAACTAAATTTAGCAACACCCGATAAACCAAATCGTATTCTTAATGATTTTGAAGCGACGGTTAGGGAGTTTAAAAAGCTAAAGTCCTTAGGAGTTGAACGCATGGTAGATTTAACCAATATGGGTATGGGTCGCGACGTAGCTTTTATTAATAAAGTAGCGTTGGAGACCGGTATAAAAATTGCGGTCGCTACAGGATATTATAAAGAGCCATATTTCCCTGCGGAAGTCTATAATAATGACGAACATTTTCTAGCTAAAAAAATGATAGCTGAAATTACAGTGGGCATTGAAGATACAGGCATAAAAGCTGGTGTGATTGGTGAAATTGGTAGTTCGCTTAATGTTATAACCCCAGCCGAAGAAAAGGTATTTATAGCGGCAGCTATGGTGCAGGTGGAAACAGGTATGCCGCTTATTACCCATACTACCCTTGCCACGAAGCCGCTTGAACAAATTGCACTTTTAAAAAAATATAATGTTAATCTATCACAAGTGGTTATTAGCCATATGGATTTATCTAAGTCCTTGAGCGATATAGTAAAAGTTTTAGATACAGGCGTTAATATTGGCTTTGATACCATCGGTAAACTTAACTATCAGCCAGATGAAACTAGGGCTGAATATTTAAAGGCTTTATGCGATAAAGGCTACACTTCGCAGATTGTAATGTCGGTGGATATTACTAACAATAATGCCTTAGAAAAAAATGGTGGCATTGGTTATGCTTATTTAATAGAAAAATTTCTGCCTTTGTTGGATATCAAGGAAGCAGATTTAAACAAAATACTATGCGAAAACCCCGATAGAATCTTCGCAAGGAGCTTTAAAAATGAATAGTTATCCTTTGCCATGCCTGTCTCTGCAACAAGCAATGCAAAAGCAGTTTGACTTGGTAGAAACCATCACGCAACATTTCAAAAATAATGAAATTTTTAATGTGGGCGATGTTGGGTTGCATCCGCAAAATAATGCGCCAATAGCCACAGGGAAAGTGGAGTCAGTGCTAAAAGATTTTTTCCACGGAGAGAGCTGTATTTTAGTGCGCGGTGCAGGTAGCGGAGCTTTGCGGTTTGCTCTACTAAGTATGCTGGGCAACGGCGATAGCATTTTGTTGCATAATGCGCCGATTTATCCTACCACGCAGACCAATATAGAAGCCATGGGATTAAAGCAAGTTTTTTGCGATTTTAATAATCCGGCTGATGTTGCTGAAACCATTAAAAACAATAAAATTAATGCGGTGCTGGTGCAAATTAGTCGGCAACAACTGGCAGATAACTACAATGCGGCGGATGTTATTGCTATGTGTAAAGAAGCAGGAATTCCCTGCATTACTGACGATAACTATACGGTAATGAAAGCGGAAAAAATCGGTAATGAATTGGGTGCAGATTTAGCAACATTCTCCATGTTTAAACTGCTGGGACATCAGGGAATTGGTTGCATAGTTGGGTCGCACAAATACATAGAAAAAATTAGGAAAATGAATTATAGCGGAGGCAGTGCGGTGCAGGGCTTTGAAGCTATGGAGTGTTTGCGAGGCTTAGTATATGCGCCTGTTGCCTTAGCTATTCAGGCTAATGTGCTAACGGAGGTTAAGCAAATTTTAGATGGTGGCGAAATTCCTGTGGTGGATTCTTGTAGTATTGTAAATGCGCAGTCTCGGGTGCTATTGGTGCAATTGAAGCAACCTATCGCCAAAAAAATTATAGAGGTAGCAAAGGATTTTGGTGCAGCGACATATCCGGTGGGGGCGGAATCAAAGTTTGAAATTGCACCGCTTTTTTATAGATGTTCAAGCACACTATTGCGTGCGAATCCCGAATATGCTGACAGCCTTATTCGGATTAATCCTATGCGGGCGGGCGCAGCGACTGTAATTAAAATTTTAAAACAAAGTATTGAGGTAAGTAGATAAATGTTTTTACACTCTTTAATTACCAGAAATAAAAAATTTATTAATACCGTGCAGAATTTTTATAACGGCGGGCTTTTAGAACCTGATACTTATGTTATAGATATGGATGCTCTGCTGCAAAATGCTCAGCATATTTTGAATGCGGCGCAGCAAAACAACATAGAATTGTTTTTTATTACCAAGCAGTTGGGATTTAATCCTGTGATTGCCAGAGAGCTTGTCCAGTTAGGCTATGGTGGTGCGGTTTGTGTAGATTTTCGTGAAGCAGATCGCATGCTTCAAAATAATATTCCCCTTAAACATTGTGGGCATTTGGTGCAAATTCCAAAGTTGTATTTAGAAAAAATTGTGCCATCTGTGGAATATATTACGGTTTATTCCCTTGCAAAGGCTCAAGAAATTAATACTGTGGCGGAATCTCATAAAAAAATTCAAAAGATATTTTTAAAAGTTTATAATGATGGCGATACATTTTATTTGGGGCAGTACGGTGGCTTTCATATTAGTGAACTACCAATTTTAGTGGCAGAGTTGCGCAAGTTGTCTAATATAGAAATTGCAGGTCTCACCACTTTCCCAGCCTTTTTATATAATAGCAATTCTAAAAAAATTGAGCCGACACCAAATGTGGCAACAATGCAGCAGGCTAAAGCTATTTTAGAAGAATTGGGTATTAAGATTGATGTGCTAAATATGCCATCCAGCACTTGCGTTGCGAATATGAGTCAGACAAAAGCATTAGGTGGTAATCAAGCAGAGGTCGGTCATGGGTTAACCGGCACTACGCCATTGCATGCGGCAGATTTTTCTCAACCGGAAATTCCTGCCATATTGTATTTAAGTGAAACCTCCCATAATTGGGGGGGTAAAAGTTATTTTTATGGTGGTGGTTATTATGCAAGGTCGCATCTTAAAAATGCTTTGGTTGGCGATAGTTTAAAGATGGTGGAGAAATTCCCAGATGATACCATAGATTACTATCTAAATCTGCAGGAAGAAGTGGCTGTTAGTAGGAGCGTTATCACCTGTTTTCGCACCCAAATTTTCACCACAAGAAGTAAGGTGGTTTTAGTTAGTGGAGTGCAGGAGTGTAATCCAAAAATTGTTGGAGTATATAGTAGTTTGGGAGAGCAACTATGAAAGTTTTAGTTATGGTGCTGGACGGATTCGGCGTTGGAGCCATGGCAGACTGCTTGCCTTCTGAGGCAGGTGCTAACACTGCAAAAAGTGTGCTATCTGCTAATGCGGACTTAAAAATCCCTAACTTATTAAACTTAGGATTAGGGAATATATTAAATGAACCATCTTTAGCACAACCCAGCAAGTCCGCAATTTTCGGTAAGGCAAAATTAAAGCATTACGGAGCCGATAGCTTTGCAGGACATCAAGAAATTATGGGAACTAAACCAGCAAAACCCACGGAGCAACCGTTTTTTAAGGTAATAGATAAGGTTTATGCAGGCTTAGTAGCGGCTGGAATCAAAGTGGAAAAAATTTATGCGAAAGATTTAATTGGTAGCAGTAATGCTCGTCTAGCTTTTCTAAAAATTGCAGATAAAGCAATATTTGCCGATAACATGGAAAGTATGCCCGGCAGTGTTTATAATTTAACCTGTAGCCTAGATTTAATGAGCTTTGCGGAAATTAAGGAGTTGGCAGGTATATTGCGCAAAATGGTAGAAATTCCGCGGATTATTGCCTTTGGCGGTGAAAATGTATCTATGCAAAATATTTTAAACGCCGCCTTTGAATCTGGAGATTATTTCGGCATAAACGCTCCAAAATCAGGCGTTTATAAGCAGAACTATCAGGTGATTCACTTAGGCTACGGCATAGACCATACTACACAACTGCCTTATTTTTTGCATAAGGAAGGCATTCCGGTGATTTTTACGGGCAAAGTTGCTGATATTGTCTATAACGAAGACGGCGTAAATATTCCGGGCGTAGATACCAGAGAAATTTTAGAGTATACTTTGCAACAGTGGAAGAGTATAGATAGAGGATTTATTTGTGCTAATATCCAAGAAACTGACCTTGCCGGACATTCTGAAAATGCCGTGCTTTTTGGTGAAAAGCTAGAAATTGTGGATAGCTATTTAGCGAAGTTTATAGATAGTATGGGCGCAGGAGATATGTTAATAATAATGGCAGATCACGGCAACGATCCCAAGGTCAGCAATCAACACACCCGTGAATACGTGCCACTACTAATAAAAGTAGGTGCGGCTGAGAGTAGATTAATTAATATCGGCACCCGCGAAACCATGAGCGATGTTGCAAAAACAGTTATGGAATATTTCGGTCTACAAGGCAACCTCGCCGGCGAATCTTTTTTGCCTCTTATCATGTCGTCCTAAATTCCCCTTCGGCTGGCGAAGGGGTGGACTGCGTAGCAGGACGGGGTAGTGGAGATAATTTATTAAATTTTAGCTAATAAATCACTAATTGCTAATGCCATAGAATCAGATATTTTATCTTGTTCTATTTTATTAAGGTTGCCGCTGGGTTCTTTACCTAACCAATAAATAGGGTTGTTGCCTAATAGCGTTTGATAAAACTTAACAGTAGCTCCTTGAGATTTGCTTGTTCCAATAATATAATTATAATTAGGTAATCCTTGACTTTTTATTGTTGCATCTATTTCTTTAAAATATGCTTCTATTATCCATTCTAAATCGCCATGAGGCAATATTACAATAATTTTTTTATCAATTTTTCTTTCAAAAATAGCATATCCACTTTTCTTATTTGCGTTATTAAATTTTTCATCAAACAAGGGGCTAACTTTTACAATATTAATAAAACTTAATATTGTAGTAGTTTTACCTACACTTCCTGTTCCACATAAAATAATTGCTTTTACCATTTATTACTCCTTTTTTAATTAGTATTCAACAATATATTATATCCACCCCCCCCCATAAAAAGTCAAGGGGTTTTTTAGGGAATCTTTTGGTTAATTTTTATAAAAATAGGTGATGCGAATCTTTAAATAAAAAGGATGTATTCACCTGAATCAGCAAATACATCCTTAAACCCGTGGAGCCTTCTTTTATTATTAGTTATAATGCCACAGATTATATCTATAATATATCAAATATTACTTAATAACACAACTAAAATTTATTTTTGCTACATAATTTCCAACTACCCCGTCTTGCTTCGCAATCCACCCCTTCTTCAAAGAAGGGGAATGAGGATATTAACTACATAATTTTAATAATTTCCTCAGCGATTTGCACCATGTTAAGGGCGGCACCTTTGCGGAGGTTGTCGCCAACTACCCACAGGTTGATACCGTTTTCTAAGGTGTTATCTTCACGGATTCTGCTGACGAAAATTTTATCTTCACCTGCGGCTTCCACAGGGCTTACGTAGCCTTCATCCGCATTGAAATCTACCACACCAACGCCAACGGAGTGATTTAAAATCGCCTTAACACTATCTTTAGATGTGTGGGAATCAAACTCAATATTAACACTCATACTATGCCCAATAAAAACCGGAACGCGCACGCTGGTGGCGGTAATGTTGATACGGGAATCCAAAATTTTGTGAGTTTCGTTTACCAAACATTTTTCTTCCGCTGTATCGCCATCTTCTGCAAAGCTACCGATGTGCGGAATTACGTTAAAAGCAATCTGCTTGGTGAAAACTTTTTTAGTCTCTAAGAAAGGTTGGTTAATGTAGATTCCACGGGTTTGCTCAAAAAGCTCATCCAAGGCTTCACTGCCCGCGCCTGAAACCGATTGATAGGTGGAAATTACTATCCGTTTAATTTCAAACTCCCGGTGCAATGGCGCAATCACAGGCAACAACAGGGCAGTGGTGCAATTAGGAGAAGACACAATCCCTTTTGTGCGATACTCTGCCAATTCATTTAAATTTACTTCAGGAATTATTAGCGGAACTTGTGGGTCAGCTCTAAAAGCTGATGAACAATCTATAACAATGCTTCCGCCTTGTGCTACTCTTTCTGCATATTTTTTTGCTGCCTCAACTCCTGCGCAGAAAAAGGCAAAGTCTATGTCTGTAAAATCGTATTTCGCAATGTCTTTTATAGTAAGAGTGAGGTCTTCGCCAAAGGTAATTTTTTTACCAATATCCTCACTTTCACCCAGTATGGTAATTTCTTCAATAGGGAAAGCACGAGCATCAAGAATATCTAAAAGCTCGCTTGCAACTCTGCCAACACCAACTACTGCAATTTTATACATGAGAGATTCCTTTTTATAAAAAAATAGATAGCAATATTGCTATCTATTAATGATTCCACTACCCCGTCCTGCTACGCAGTCCACCCCTTCTGCCAGAAGGGGACTTTGGATTCTTAGTTATTATCTAATTTCATTTTGTAGCCGGTAGTATCTTCAGATATTTTAGCAGATTTACCTAATCTATCTTTTAAATAATACAATTTAGCTCTTCTAACTTTACCGCGTTTAATGATTTTTATAGAATCAACATTTGGAGTGTAATAAGGGAATACACGTTCAACGCCTTCGCCATAAGATAATTTACGCACGGTAAAAGCCGAATTAAGTCCACGATTTTTTATAGCGATACACACACCTTCATAATTTTGAAAACGATCGCCGATTTTAACCCGCACATTGATGGTATCACCAACGGTGAAGTTAGGATAGGCTTTTTCTGCCGATAATTTTTCAATTTGCTCTTTTTCAAAATTAGCTAAGACAATGCTCATTTTAAGCTCCATATAATAATTTTCCCATATGGGAAATGTAAATTCTTTTCATAAGACAATAAATACTAGATTATATTTTAAAGATAGTCAAGATAAACTAATTATTTTTTATGATTTTCTCCTGCGGAGCAGTGGATACCAGCCTACGCTGGTATGACGAGTTAATGCTTGTTTTTTAAATATTTTTCATATAAATCAGGGCGCACCGATTTAGTTTTCTCAATGGCTTTGCTTAAACGCCATTGCTTTATTTTTTGGTGATTCCCTGATAGTAGCACCTCAGGCACCGCTAAACCATTCCAATTAGAGGGCTGCGTATATTGCGGATA
>JAISPM010000089.1 GCA_031274895.1 Alphaproteobacteria bacterium | reverse complement strand
CAATTACTTTAACCACTGCCCCGTCTACCTACGGCGTCCACCCACAACGCCGAGCGAAGGGGAATTTAGAAGTATAAAAATTGAATAGCTTGAGTCTTATACTAGGAGCTTTCCTTCGTAGTGTATATTAATATACATAAGGAGGAAAGCGACAACGTAGAAGACCAAGATATTCTATTTTACCGTTTATTAGCTAATATAATGAATGGTATATACATTATTATCGCTAAAACAAAATTAAACGCTGCCAATATTGCCGCAGAGACGCTACCACCCGTGGCTAAAAACGCACCAATTACCGGAGGAGTTGTCCAAGGAACCACTACAGATGTTGGCGGCACCAGTCCTGCGGCAGTTGCTAAATAAGCTATAAGCGTTAAAATTATTGGATTTAATACAAACGGTATAAAAATATACGGGTTTAACACCACAGGAAGCCCAAACATTACCGGTTCATTTATCATAAACACTCCCGGCGCAGTCCCTATTTTTGCGATGGCTTTATAGTCGTCTCTTTTAGAAACCAAATAAATTGCAATAATTAATGCTAAAGTTGCACCTGCGCCACCGAAATGCACGAAAACATCCCAAGATACGCTTGTCCATAAATTCGGCATTGGTAGACCTGCTTGTAGAGCATTAGCATTTTCTAATACCGCAGGTAAGTATACAGCATTTATCACCGGAGCTACAATGTTTGCACCATGGAGTCCTGTAAACCAAAAGAGCGGAATAAAGAGCGATATAATTAAAATAGTCCATAAACTTTGACCTAATGTCATGAATGGAGCTTGCAGAAGCGCGCCAATAAGACCAATAAGATTATTGATTTCGCCCCCCCCTATAGTTATGGCATTTTTAGATAATATTAAAGAAACTGCACCTGCCAAATATAAAACAATAGCACCCGGAATTAAAGCTGTAAACGATCTGCTTACAGCCGGTGGCACAGAGTCAGGCAATTTTATAGTTAGATTCATTTTAATGAGTCGCACATAAATTTCGGTAATTACAATTGCGATAATAATTGCGGCAAAAAGTGAAGTGATTCCTAAATCGCCCACGGTTATCCAACCCCAAGCCATATCGCCGTTAATTTCTCGCAATTGCGGTAATTGCATTACGAAAGCAGCTAAAGATATTACTCCTGCTAAAAGTCCATCTTCATTGTAAGATTGCGCTAACCTGTAAGCAACACTTACTACCATAAAAAGTGAAAATATGGCGAAAGTTCCCCACCATACAATACCGTTAAGCTCAAAAAGCCAAGGAACAGCATTGCGAACAGCAGCGTCTACGCCACTACCAAAAGCAGACCAAATGCCATTTAATAGAACGGCAAAAGCACCCACTAAAATCAGTGGCATCGCCACCGCAAAACTATCTCTTATTACTACTAAATGCCGTTGTCCGCCGATTTTGGCAGCAATTGGCACAAAGTGATTTTCCATAAATGTTAAAAAAGATTTCATGATTCCTCTCTTTTTTATTGTAAAAATATATGCTGTCCTATAAAAAAATGACGGGGGAGAAAACTTAAAATTAGTTCCACTACCCCGTCAGCTTCGCTGCCACCCACAACGCCCAAGCGAAGGGGAATAAAAAGTGCAGACTTGTTAAATTAGACTAGAAAGAAATGTAAGTTCCAACTAAAATTCTGGTTACATCTTTAGCATTGGTTGCGCCACCATCGGTAACCCAAGAAGAGTTTCCTTTAGTATTGAAAGTAGCGTGTCTGGCTTGAACGAAAGTAGAAACATTATCGTTTATAGCATAGTTATATTGAGCGTAATAAGAGCTAAGTCCGTCTTTTACTTCACCACCGGTGCCGTAAGAATTAAACACATTCACATAGCCTAAACCCACAGAATTTTTTTCCAAGAATTTATAGCTTGCACCAACACCAATTTTGTGGATTCTTCTATTTATACTTGGAGCACCAGTTTTATCCAAAGATTCATTTACAACATAATCCATACCATCATTACCTTGTGCAGAAAAAGTTTCATCTTCAGCAGGGTTTAGTCTATCACGGAATTGTTTATGGCTATGAGAATAAGCAGCATATATATTAAAATCAGCTATTTTAAACATTGCACCACCAACAAACTCTTCAGCTAAGTTTCTATTAGTTCCATAAGCACTACCTTGGTCAACCCTAGTGCCACCGAAAGCATCAGATACAAAGTTATCAGCAGTTCCGGAATTTACTCCTCTGAAATAACCGGCATCTAAATGAACATATGTAGAATCATAAGTTAATAAAAACTCGTTAGCATAAGAAGTTAAAATAGTTCCAGTGTTTTCTTTTTGGTAAGTAGTTCCATATACATCAGTCCCTTTTGTCCAAGTTTGGTAATTATGTTTACCACCCATATCGTATTGAGTTGAGAACTGGAAGCCTTCAAACACCGGAGAAATATAAGTTAAACCTCTGGTATATTGCACTTCGTGCGCACCAAAATCGCCCATTAAATTACCGGTGCCGTGTGCTGAATAAAATCCATCAAGAGCTAAATATAAATTAGAGAACTGATTACCACCTCTAAATTCACCAACATCGGTTTCAGTGCCAACCCATGCTTCTCTTATTCCTAGCGGGTCGTATCTGTAATCGGTTGCTGCTTTTTGTGCTAATCTCCATTTTAAAGTTTTAAAAACAGCATTCCCTTCATGGGTGCCGTCTACATTTAAAACCACAGACGCTTCTTGACCAAATCCACCTCTGGCTTTATCAGGGTTAGATGATTGGGTTTGATTGGTTTTATACATTAAGTCTAATTCAGCACCTCCGCTAAAGCTAACCTCAGCAGATGCCGCCGTTGCTAACAATAAGCTACCTGCCACTAAAGACATGACTTTGTTTTTACTAGATAACATAACATTTACTCCTTTTAATGCTTTACAACAAACTCCCAACGGAGACATATTACAACTAAAATTAGTCCTTAGTTGTAATAAATTCTATAAAATTCTGCTTATACACTCAAACTTTTAGTAAGTATTGCCTCGCCATTCAGCATACCATAATCTAACATTTCTATTAAATATACAGGCTTATTGCTATACTTTGCACGCACATCTTTTTCAAGATATTTTACCTGCGGACTTAACAAAATAACATCTGCCTCGCTACCTTTTTCGTTCATTTTAGATTCGGGAAAATAATTTACTTCCACATCTAAATTTTTTTGATTCGCAACTTCTTGCATTTTTTTAGCAATAATTGAGGAACTCATTCCGGCTGAACAAAACAGATACAATTTTTTCATATAACACATTCCCATTTGTATTAAACAAGATTCTTACTTTATGTTTCATATACTATCACATAATTGTAAAAATATCAAACAAAAAAACATCACTGAAAAAACAAAAGAGATAACTAAAAGATGGTGCGACCAAGAAGACTCGAACTTCCACCGCTTGCGCGACAGCGACCTCAACGCTGCGTGTCTACCAATTCCACCATGGTCGCAAAAGAAATATATACTCATACTAGCAAAAAATTTAAAAAAAGCAAAATATTATTTGATATATTTACATTCTGTAAATATAATAATCATTATGAAAATTACTACTACATGGGAAACCGCAACTAATCCCGTTCATTATCTAGCTGCACTAGATAAAATGGAGCATTATGTTGATGATATTATAGAAAAAGCAGCTTCAAACAAAATATGGCTTTTAGAACATTTTGATGTTTATACCGGAGGCAGCTCGGCTGATATAAAAGACCTTATTAATTCCCATGGCATTGAGGTAATTAATACCAATCGTGGCGGGAAATTTACTTATCACGGCATTGGTCAGCGGATAGTTTATCCTATGATAAATCTTCAGGAATCTAAGGATATTAGGCTATACATTACATCACTGGAAGACTGGATAATTACTACTCTGCAAGATTTTAATGTGGACGCTTTTAAAAAAGATGGTATGATTGGCATATGGACAACTGAAATGGGTGTAGATAAAAAAATTGCGGCAATAGGTGTGCGTGTTAGAAAATGGGTGGCTTACCACGGTATTGCCATTAATGTTAACCCCGATTTGACAAAATTTTCAGGAATAGTTCCTTGTGGAATTAGTAATTTTGGTGTAACCTCTTTACAGGCACTCAAAAAAAATGTATCATTAAACGAGTTTGATAGTTCATTGAAAATTAATTTTAACAAGGTGTTTGGCAAATGAACGATGTAGCAAAAAAAGAAAAAAAATACCCGATAATATTGGAGATTATTCCAATAATTTTGTTTTTCGCCCTCAGCAAATATTATGATATATTTATTGCCACAGGAAGTCTTATGATTACCAGTTTTGCTAACCTTGTGCTGGGATACATATACACTAAGTCTTGGCATGCCATATCGGTAATTACGGTGAGCTTAGCCCTTGTTTTTGGGTCGTTGACCTTAATTTTAGATAACGAAAATTTTATTAAATTTAAAATTACAATTATGAATGTGATTTTTGCTTCTGTATTAATATCAGGATACTTTTTAAAAAAGAATTTTCTGAAAACAGTGTTTAGATCGCAGGTAAATTTAACCGACCAAGGTTGGAATCGTCTAACTATTTATTGGATACTGTTCTTTTTAGGGTTGGCGGCTTTAAATGAAATTGTGTGGCGGCATGTCTCCACAAATTTATGGGTAGATTTTAAAGTGTTTGGCATAATTGGGCTAACCTTTTTATTCCTGCTGGTGCAGTATCCCTTAATAAAAAAATATATGATTGAAGATAGTTCAAATAAGGAAAATAATGGAAAATAATGATAACAAAACGTGTTGTTATGTTTCAAAGACCATCTCATTAATTGGCGGAAAATGGAAGCCTGTGGTGTTATGGTATTTGTATCAACACAAGGTTTTAAGATATAGCGACTTAGCAAAATATATCCCTGAAATTACACCCAAAATGCTTTCTACGGTATTAAAAGATTTAATTGTTGATGGACTGGCTTCTAAAAAAATTTACACTCAGATTCCGCCTAAGGTAGAATATACGCTGACGCAAAGTGGAGAATCGCTAATGCCGATTCTAGACGAAATGTATAAATGGGGTGAAAAGAATATAGAGGCGATTTGTAAGAGTAAGGCTCAGGAGTAAGTAAAAACAAAGTCCAGTATGGTTTATTTAAACTTCAATGGCGTGAATTCGTAAGATTGTTGTTATATGTTTCGCCATAATTCAGTTTAAATAAACCATACTGGACTTTGTTTTGTATGATGGTATGTAAGAAGTTTAAATCCCCTCAATGGAGGGGATTTTTGGTTATGCGGCAAAGCCTTTTACTTCTCACATAAAATCACCCGTTGTGGATGTCGTGACTACTGTGAATCCTGTATTTGACATACTTCTAACTGTAAAATAGTCCCAAAAAACCGTAATCACTGATGCAGTTGCATTTACACGCATTGTGTTAATTGCCAATGGTCAACCACTCAATGGCTTGATAAAATCGATTGTATATGTTTTACTAACTGTTCCATCTGCTGGGTTGTTTGGTAAAACTCCCCCCTGCTCTACTCAGCCACTTTTATACTTACGATACCAACCATTTGCTAAATTAGCCCCTGTCAATCCATATTTTGCTTCAATAACATAATCAACCTCTTCTGCAGGAATAGTTGGGATATAAGGAGTATGGCTATCAACCACATCTTGTAATCTCTTTAAACTATCCGCAGTAGCTACGGTTTGCTCGGTAAGTTTTAGCTCTACAATCTCACTATCTACTCGCAGTGTAATATTAAATTGTAATTCAGTAGCTGCCATACTTCCACTGACTGGACGATATTGCAATGGCACATCTGTTATTACTATTAAATCGCCCTCTTCGTCAAATATTCCCAGTTCTCTTATAAAAAAACCTTCTTCTATGGGAGCAGCTGCACGCAAAACACATTCTACGATTACACTATTGCCATCAGAATATTTATCGTTTATTAAATCCCTGTGTTTTTCATTGATAAGACTTTCCATATTGGCATCGGGAATTATATCTCTACCTCCCCCATCACCAACTGCAAAATGGCTTATAGCTATTGGATTATCTACGCTGGCTTGCGCTAATTTTGCTAAGCCTTTATTGGTTACAATTGTTGTCATAATTTATTACCTCTTGTTTATTGTTTAAATACTTTTAAAGTATAAAATGCATTTAAAGAATTGTCAAGGGGTTTTTCTTCCGTTAAACAACGATGAAAATTAAATACCAAGAAAGGACTCTCTTTTTTAACTGCATTATGACATCCCTAGTATTTAGCACAGGTAGGAGCATGTCATTGCAGTTAAAAAAGAAAGTCCTTTCTTGGTATTTTTTATATTTAAGGTAAAATCTTTCCGGTAGATTTCAATATATCATACCACTCATAGTTTTCTAAATTAATGTCAACTCCGGCAGATATTTTTTGGATTCTCTGTAAATTATTGCTACCAACCACAATAACCGGCAAAGATGGATGTTTCAATAACCACGCCGTAGCAATCGCCTCAGGAGTAGTTGCATATTTTGCCGCATATTTTTCTAAAATGCCGTTGATATTTGCGTCTTTAAAAATATCTCCGCGCGCATAAGGCGACCAAAGCATTGGCTGGAAGCTGTTTTCAATGGCCAAATCTAAACTACCATCATCTAATGGGTCTAGGTGCTTAAGTGAAAATTCAATTTGATTGGTAGATATGGGAATATCCAAATATTTTTGCAACATCCGCACAGTAGAGGCAGGAAAGTTAGAAACCCCCACCGCCTTAATTTTGCCGGCATTGACATATTCTTTTAATACCTTTGCCACCTCCAATGGATTCATTAAATAATCTAAGCGATGCAGCAGGTATAAATCTATATAAGGTGTCTGCAATTTTTGCAAACTCCGCTCAATGGCATTTTTTAAATATTGGTAGGAATTATCAAAGTGATGCCCTGTTATATTTGGATAACTTGGATTATCTTTAAAAATGTTGCCTTTGGTAACAACTTGATACGATTCTCGCGGCAGATTAACATCTTTTAAGGCATTGCCCAAAATTTCTTCATTGCCATAGTTGCCGTAAATATCCGCCGTATCTATCACAAAAATTTTGCTTTTAAAGACAGATTCTATATGCTGCGCCATATTTTTAGGATTCGCTAAAGCATCAGATAACCGCCAATTTCCCCAAGCCAGTCTACTTTTAAATTTAAAATTATTATTCATGTTGTTTATCCCTCCACTAAAACTTTGCGAACTGTTAAAAATTCATTATCAGCAATCGCTAGAATATCAAACTCAAACTCCAGTTTGTTAAGTATCGCGTATATAATTTCCTTCTCCTGCGGAGAGGCATGCGATACGTTTAAATCACAAGAAAATTCTTCAATCGGCAGGTTGCTGTCTTTAATAAATTTAACATAATTGTTAAAAAACGATACAAGGTAGCTTTCCAATCCATCTGCCGCATTTATTTCAATATTTAACATGATTACTCTCTATAATATGTTTATCTTTATATTGTATCAAATGCTATCATAACTTGTCAATTGTATAAATCATAGTTATAATATTATAAACTTATACGAGGTAATGATGGAAAAATTTAAAAATGTGATTATTGGTTTTGGCAAAGGCGGCAAAACCTTAGCAAAGATATTGGCAACCAAAGGCGAATCCGTAGCGGTTATTGAGGAATCTTCGCAGATGTATGGCGGAACCTGCATAAATGTTGGTTGCATTCCATCAAAATCTTTAATTGTAAGTGGCGAAAAACATCTGCCATTTGTTGAGGCTATGGCTATTAAAAACACCCTTGTGCAAAAATTACGTGATAAAAATTATCACATGCTTGCCGATGAACCAAGTGCGAAAGTTATCAATGGTAAAGCAAAATTTATTTCAAATTATGAAATAAAGGTGGGTGATAAAATTATTAGCGGTGAGAGGATATTTATAAACACGGGCGCAACTCCTGTTTTTCCTGATATAGCGGGACTTAAGGAATCTAAAAACATGGTTTCTTCTCAAGAAATTATGGAGTTAAGTGTGTTGCCAAAGTCTTTACTGATAATTGGCAGCGGATACATTGGTTTAGAATTCGCCAATATGTTTAATAACTATGGCTCTCAAATAGTGGTAATGGATATTTTTGATAATTTTTTACCAAGGGAAGATACCGATGTTGCAAGTCGTATTTATCAAGATATGACGGAGCGTGGCATAAATTTTCAACTTGGTGTTAGTATTGATAGCATTATTGATAAGGACGGCAAAACCATAGTTCGTTATAATGGTGTAAATGAACTTATAGTTGATAAAATTTTGGTAGCAACCGGCAGAAAGCCAAATATTGAAGGTCTGGGATTAGAAAATACCGATATTGCACTGGAAAAAGGAGCAATTAAGGTTAATGATAGCTTGCAGACTTCTGTTGCCAACATTTGGGCGATTGGTGATGTTCACGGCGGAGCGCAATTTACTTATACATCACTGGATGACTTCCGCATCATTGCCGGTCAACTCTTCGGTGATGGCAGTCGTAGTTTAAGTAATAGAGGAGTTGTGCCTTACAGCGTGTTTATATCCCCTGCCCTTTCAAGCGTAGGGTTAAAAGAAAGTGAGGCTAAAAAGGCTGGTATTCCTTATAAGTTATTTACGATGGAAGCAAGTGCTGCTGTTAAAGCTAACATCTTACAAAATCCTAGAGGACTTTTTAAGGCATTGGTAGATCCTGCCAGTAATGTTATTTTAGGTGCAACCATTTATGCTGAGGAATCTTACGAGTTAATAAATTTAATTACCTTGGCTATCAGAGCAAAATTACCATATACTCTGCTAAAAGAGCAACTTTATACCCACCCAACCATGAGCGAGGCTTTGAACGATTTGTTTAAGTAGTTTATTATTTTTTGTTGCAGAGCCTTAAATTCAACCTAAGATTTAAAAATCAGTTGCATTAATGAACGATATTTGCTATATTTTAAGCATAATCTATGGTGAACCAATAAATAATAAAGAAAATAAAAAGGAGGCTGCCATAGATTTAAGGTTGTGTTTGCTTTAATCGGCAAGCGCAACCTTATTTTTTTGAGGATTCGCTAGTTTAATAATATCTAATTATTAACTTTTTTCCATTTTAGCCAGCCATATATGCTGTTTACAAGCATACAAGTCCACATTAAAACCATTAGTGAGTTTGGTGTATAAAATAACCATAAACGAATATTTACGATATTTAAAACTATCCACATCAACCATTGCTCTCTGTAGCGTTTAACCATTAGTATCATGGCTGGAATCGCTAAAATACTTGCCAGAGAATCCGTTAAATATTTGTCAAAACCAAACTGATAAACTTGCCCATACAGCCATAGATTTAAACTATCAAGAGAAATAATTTTAGCAAAAGCTACTGCTCCGATAATAATTGACGAATAGATGATTAATGATTGTTTTAAATTTAATTTTTTTGATAAAACAACTGAGTTATCATCTTGCGATTTATTTTTAGCCCAAAGATACCAACCAAGCATAATCATCGGTAAATAATAAAATGCTTGAAATGACCATTCTCCGGTATTGCCATGCTTAAAAGCAACTACGATATAAGCAAGAGAGCCAATTATGCCCCATCTAAAGCAACTAATTTTCTTTTTAGCAACTAAAACAACATAGATTATCGTAGAAATTGAAGAAGTAAATCCTAAAAGTTTAAGCCAAATATAATCATTCCCTATAACTAAAAAAATTATAGATATTAAAATATTTACACCGATTAAACTCTTTTCAAATATTGTAAATTCATTAAACCATTTCTTAATAATAAGCATTATTTTTTATTCCTATACTTAAATCTAAGTTATAAAAAGGTCTGTCAAGACCTTTATCCTAACTTTATATGTAGTATAAAGTGGGCTTTTGAAGGTAATCAAGGGAAAATAATAATAAAATCCCCTTTCTATGGAAAGCACAGAAAGGGGAATTAATAAAATTAGTATCTATTGTTTTTTTAGGCTCATAAGACGAACTTCTATTTGTTTACCTGTCATATCTTCAACTCCTGCGGTAAAAATGGTTGGCATTTTACTTTTATCGCCCAAAACAATATAATGTGAGTTTGCCATGTAATCAGCATGTAGTTTATCAATTTCTTTAAAATTATTTATTACTGATACCTTAAAATCATCTTCATGAACAAAGTCATCTTTAGAAAGGAAAAATGCTTTATTGATAGGTCCGCTTACATTCACATTAATTTGACCTAAATAAACCACATCACCAGACTGCACAGTAAAACCTCCAACCACATTAGGGAGATTCATTTCTACTGTTAGTTTTTCGCTATTTTGATTAGGGTCTTTTGGATTAATTTTTTCAGATCTACTGGTAAATAATCTTACTAATTCATATTCTCCGGCAGCTATCATAAGTGTAGCCGGAACATTTTTTGGTCCACCTAATGTTATTTCTTCACCGGTTGCCTTATTTCTAAAAGTTGCTACCGTAGAAACTTCACTACTTGCTCCCGCTGCTCCAAAGGTAGTTTGGATGATATTATTTTCTTGAGTAAATGCAATAACGGCATAACCACCTTGCTCAAATTTATCTTTATTAAACATATTCTTAGGCATAAACATGGCACAAGCGGATAAATATAATAGTAATAAAATTAAAAACGATTTTTTTAACATTTTTCACCTATGATATGGATTAATTATAATACTAAGTTTAATATGTAAAAATTCTGTCAAGAATTTTTACCATATAATAGTCTATTATATGGTTTTGGAGGGTGTTTTGGTAATAACATGATGGATTTAACGGGAGGATAAAGGTAGAATAAAATTAAAATATAAAACATCTAAAAAAGCCGAAAAAAACCCCCTTCTTCATTGCTGAAGAAGAGGTAAAAAGGAGGCAATAAAACTAGTATATTGTAGGGGAATGATATTAATAAGACCACTACCCCGTCTTGCTTTGCAAGACACCCCTTCTGGAGCCTCCAGCAGGGGAATAAAATTCTGTAAAATAAAGCCCGCAACGCAGAGTTGAGGGGATGTAAGTAATAGTGAGAGGTAAAGAAGAAATAATTTCTATCCAGTAGGTTTGGCAACGACCTTCTCTTCCACACCTTAAGATGTAGTACCATCGGCGCAAAAGGGTTTCACTGCTGAGTTCGGGATGGGATCAAGTGTAGCACCTTTGCTATAATCACCAAA
>JAISPM010000087.1 GCA_031274895.1 Alphaproteobacteria bacterium | reverse complement strand
AATAATTCCCTTATGCGCAACCGGCTTACCGGCAAAAATAATTTGATTTTTTTTCACAATATTGGACGAATTCTCAATGCTTTCCAAAATATGCCCGTAAGAATTATACACCACAGCCACTTTATTTTTAATTTTTGGATAGCCCTGCAGTAAAGTATTGCGCACATAATTACTGATACAATACACACCACTTAAGTAGCGGATATATTGGCGATAATAGTATAGGCGCATAAGAGCAAAGTTTTCTTTAAAGCGGTTGATGAAGTAATCACCATGTTTAACCACACTTACTTTAATTTGCGGAAATTTTTTGGCAATTAATCCTGCCAGTCGCACATCTTGATGCACCTCGACAATTGGGATTTCTACGCCATCATGCAATAAACTACTGATTTTCTCAAGGCAATGTTTGTTATAATTCGCCTTTGGTAGAATCTCCGCTTTCACTGCCGTATTCAAATGCTCAGTTGGAGGCGTAAAAATACAAATATCTTCCACGAATTTGGAACAAGACGCATAGGGCAGCATTGCCGAAACCACAGGCTTGGGTTTAGGAAAATCAAAAGGATTATTCTTCGGTAGGATAATTAATATCATGATTCTCTACGTTTGAAGCAATTCCTTGAATATGAGGGTTAGAAACACGAGAATCCTCAATATTTCTGATTATAGCCAGCGACAATAAGTTGATTAAAAAAACAATACAAAAAATTAAGACAAAATTTTGAATGATTCCATAAAGACTTTTAACATACTTTCCGTTGGCACGTAAATTGTGAAAGAATCTAATGCTTAAACCGATAAAAAAAATAGATAATACCAAAGCGTATATTTCTAACATGCTAAGTCTGTCCGTTTAAATTTCTTATAGTAAAAAATACAAAATTTTATTACTCTATTATAATAACATAAATTTAGAAAATTTAAATTACAAAATGGAATATAAATTAGTAGAAACCCAAAGCGAACTTGACGCTTATTTGCAGGAAATAAAAAAGTGCGACTATATTGCCGTTGATACGGAATTTATAAGAAGCACCACCTATTATCCACGTCCCTCTTTGGTGCAAATATGTTTTAAGCCGCAATTCGCTATTCTGATAGATTGTGTCCGTATTCCTAATTTAGAACCTCTGTTAGATATTATTTATGACCCCAATATTATCAAAGTATTCCATGCCGCACGGCAAGATTTAGAAATTTTTTATTACAAACGCCATAACCTTCCTAAAAATATTTTTGATACCCAACTGGCGGTAATGCTGCTTAACTTTCCTAAGGATATTTCCTACGAAAAAATGGTGAAAGCCCTTTTGAATGTTGATGTTGACAAAAGTCAAACCCATAGCGATTGGTTGAAACGTCCTCTTTCTGCCAAGCAACTTCAGTATGCGGCAAATGATGTGTTTTATTTATATGAAATTTATCCCATCATCATAAAACTCTTAGAAAAGCATAAGCATGGACATTGGCTGGAAAACCTTTTTGCACCTCTGATGGATGCCAACACCTATGAAAATCGCAATGCTAAAGATATTGCGAAATTATCCCACGATTTTTCTCCTGAGATTTTATCCTTAATTTATAATATTCTTATATGGCGTGAAGATATGGCTAAGCGTTTAGATATTCCACGGAATAATGTTATAGATATGGATATTATTAAAGAAATTGCTAAAAATCTACCGCTTAATTATCAAGCTCTTAAAAAAATTGTGGGAAACAAATTTAAAGAAGAATATTTAGAGCATATCTTTAGTATTATATCTGCAGAGGATACTTTACCTTTTAGCATAGAGAAAACTCCAAGTTTAAATAAAGACCAAGTAGCGATTTATAATCTTTTCAAAATCCTTTTACAGCATGTGGCAGCTGAACAAAAGGTTAATGAGTATCTTATTGCGAACAATGAAGAATTAATAGATTTTATTCTGCATGGTGAAAATTCGCACGCTCGGTTCCTACAGGGGTGGCGATTTGAAGTTTTCGGCAATTTAGCTGTGGATTTCTTAAATGCAAAGAAAGCTATTAAAATTCAGGATGGGAAAGTTGTGCTGGAGTAAGACTCCGAGCAGGAGACTAAGCCGTCATACCGAGAGCCGCTGAAGGCTCCCGGGCGGTAGTCGCAGACGCTTGCTTAAATACGATAGCAATAATCTCATCTCCAAAGATATTGCCCACCAAGCTCCGATTTTAAATAGATTTTTTAGTTTATAGTTATCTTCTTAGGTTATGAAGAAGGCAGCCGAAAGGTTTTTCTGAAATAAGTAGCTTTCATTTCCAACGGGGGGAAGGCTACTTAAATAGATTGCGGTAGTATTGCAATCCAAACAATTCAACTGAGGATGTAAGCGGTTCACACTAGCCTACGGAAAGCTGAACCAACCCAAATTACAAGCCAGGCGCACATGCACTTGAAACCGAAATTGTTTGAGAATTCACTAAATATTTAATGCTACGCATAAATTATTAGTTCCACTACCCCGCCTGTTTCACAGGCACCCCTTCGCTTGCGAAGGGGAATTTAGTTTTAAAGAATCATCCTAATAAGCAACCCAGCCGCTTATCGGCAATGACAATAGTTTAATTACAGACCTTTATTTTTAAATGTAAGTTAATAAAATAACGTGATACATAACTTCCCTGCTTTACATTCAACCGTATATAGAACTAACTATATACCAACATAAACTATAACAAAGTTATCTCTTAACCCTTTCCTGACCATTATAC
>JAISPM010000035.1 GCA_031274895.1 Alphaproteobacteria bacterium | reverse complement strand
TAAGCGTCCGCCACATAAGAAACGCCATTCCATCCTAAAATTAAATTGGTTTGCTCAATTTCTTTTTTAACTATCAATTCACGCTTACCGTTAAAAGCAGGGCTTCCTTTATCTAAATTAATATTTTTATCTGTCCAATCACTTGTCAGACGCTTAACTGTTTCTAAAAAATTTTCCTCATTAAAATTGCCCGAAATCACAATTACCATTTGCGAAGGATAATAATATTTTTGCATATGTTTAAAAAAAGTATCCTGCGAAAATGCCCGAATATTACCCTCATTGCCGATAATAGGAAAGCCCAGTGCATGGTTGCCATAAACTAACTTATCGTAAAGATTGTATGCCACGTCCGATGGATCGTCCTGATACATTTTAATTTCTTCAATAATCACGCCGCGTTCTTTTTCTAACTCACTAGCCGGAAATGTGGAATTTCTTAAAATATCCAACAATACTTCTAAGGCAATGTTCACATCAGCTTTAAGAACTTTTGCATACCATGCGGTTTTTTCTTTAGAAGTCCAAGCGTTGATGTAGCCGCCCTTGTTTTCTAAAATTTCATTAATTTCAAAGGATGTTCTGGTTTTAGTTCCCTTAAAAACCATGTGTTCTAAAAAGTGGCAAATGCCGTTATCTGTTGTATTTTCTACCCGTGAGCCAATGTTGCTCCAAATACCGACGGTGGCAGATTCCACATGAGGAGTATAGTCCATTACAACATTCAAATTATTTTCTAGTTTTATCACGCGTGGAGCAATCATGTTTTTTCCTTTAAAAATTTATGAATATACACTATATTAAATGATTATGAGCGCATATACAATTGAAAAAATAGATAAGGATTTTGACGGGCTGGTTTTTATAGAAGATAAGCCCGTTAAAGTTCCGTTTAGCATGCAGGGCGAATTGGTAGATATTAATAAAATAGATACCACTAATGCCGTAGGCGTAGCTACAGGCTACAAAATTCTTGAGTTTTCAAAGGAGAGGATAGCTCCGATTTGTCCTTATTTTACAAAGTGTGGTGGCTGTAAGGCGCAACATCTGCCACAGGAAATAGATTTAAAACAAAAAATTACCAATTTAATACATTTGTTAGATGTTAATGGCATTAACTATCCGCCCATTGAACTTATCCACCATTATGGCGATAAAGTAGGACATCGTCGTAGAGTTATTCTAAGTGTGGATAACAAAAAACTTGGTTTTAAAGCGTATCGGTCTAATAATATTATAGATATTGCCAAATGCCCTATTGCTACCGATAATATCAATAAAACTATTACCACTCTTAAAGATATTGTGGCGAAATTTAACCACAATCTTAAAATTTCTGAAATTACCCTTAGTGATATTAATGGCAACATCGATGTTTTAATTAAGTCAAAAAGTAAAATCAATCGCGATGTGATTGAAGCAATGCAAGTAGCTTTTGTCCAGCCATCCATAAAAAAAATTACTTGGAATAGTGAAATACTAATTACCAAGGAAGAAATTAATCTGCAATATGGAAAATACAGCATTCCCTTTAGTAGCGGCGGATTTTTACAAGCAGAAAAATTCGGTGAAGATGTTTTAATTAACTTTGTGCAAAGTAATTTACAAAATTCCACCAAAGTTTTAGATTTATTCTGCGGCTTTGGTAGCTATACTTTTTCCCTGATTTCAAACAAAGATATTGCAAAAATTCATAGTGCAGATTTATCAGCAACCGCCATTAAGTCAATGCAAAAATATGCGTCTCAGCAACTAAAGCCTGAGGTGCGCGATTTATTCAAAAATCCTTTTAGCAGTGATTTCATAAATAATTTTGATGGTGTAATTATTAACCCACCACGGGCAGGGGCGTTAGCACAAATGCAAGAAATTGCGAAATCTGATATTAATGAGTTAATCATGATTTACTGTTCAGCCACAACAGCGGTGCGAGATATTGTTGCTATGCAGAAATATTCACAGTTGGAACTAAAGAAAATCCAAGTGTTAGACCAGTTTATTTATTCACCGCACATTGAGGTTATGATTTATTTTGCGAAAAAATAATTTTATGCTACAATTTAGGGTGAAAAATTCTTACGATACTATTTTATGGAAAAAATAAAGCTAATTTTAGCAGGGTTTTATAGCTTAATAACGCTGCTGTTTAAGGGTTTATCCTTTGTCATCTATACTTTATTGGTTTTATTTTTTAAAGCAATAGATGTTATAGCCACCGCCCTTGCATGGCTTATGCAGAAAACGTTTACAGGGCTTTTTAATGCTACGGTTTTTGTCTGTAGCAGCCTTTATTATGTCGTCATGTTGCTATGCAGATTTATAGTAATTGTAATTCATAATTCCTTTATTTTTATAGCAGGAATTCTAAAATTTATTTTCCATTTTGTCTATCATACGCTTTTATTTATTTTTAATTTTATCAAGGGATTCATTTACGGAATAGTGCCGTTTACGGTTAGTTTGCCCTTTAGAATTATTTATATTTATTTCTCATTGCAAGAAAAATTCAGCAGTTATTGGCATGCCTTAAAAAAAACTTGGAGAAATCGTCGTTGGTCTTTTTTTAAACGTCGGCATAAGTATCAATACTATTTAAAAACCCATGTATTAAATAAAATTAAAGTTTTTAATACCGTTTTAGTAAAATTTGTGCGACGAGGGTTTAACTCCACTGTATCAGTGATTTTTAAAATAAACTTGATTTTTCAAAAAGTAATTTATAATATCTATTATGCTATAAAAAATGCGATATTTTTTGTGGCGAATTTAATATTAATGCTGTATTTATTAGTAAAATCATTATTTTTAGCAATTGCTTCTGTTTTTAGTAAAAATTTTTGGCATAAATTTTTTCATGAAGCATATAATCTAAGAATATTTTCAACATACATAGTGCGAGTATGCTATTTTGAAATCAGGATTTTTATAAAGCACAGTTTAATTTTTATTAAAAAGTTATTACTATTTTTATGGTTGGATGTTTTGAATTTTAAAAAAATGGGTGCCTATATAAGGAATAATCTGCTAAAGAGTGCGGCAGCTTTAATTTTGGTTTCTTTTTTGATATACGGCTTTGCTTTACTGGTGTTTTATCCTAATCAGTTTGATAGACTGAGTAAAAAACATGCCGATAGTTTTGCGATTTTAAACACTCCTAATCTTATAACAGAAATTGTGAACAGCGAGTTATTTCAGCCTGTTTTGTATTATAAAGATGCCATTAAAGTAGAAGGTGGCAGCAATCTGTATGCGGCTCTTATAGAAAAAGGTATTGAAGAGGGTAATGCGTCTACTGTGGTGGAGACATTAAGAAAATCTTACGATTTAAGAAAGGTTAATCCTAATTGGATAATTAATACGGTGGTGGTTTCTTCCACTGATAATGATACCAAAAAAATTCAAAAATTAATGTTGCCCATAGATAACAGATTTGATTTAATAATTGAGGCTGATAATGGGTATAATTATACCGCTTATAAGCAAGAGAAAAAATTAACCCGTTATATTTTAAAAAGAAAAACTTTTGTTAAAGATAGTATTTACGCTTCGGCTGTAAGTTCCGGAATTAGTCCGAATATTGCCATGGAAGTATTTAAAGTGCTTTCTTGGGATATAGATTTTCAACGGGATATTAGAGAGAATAACTCTTTAGAGGTTATTTTTGAATGTATTTATAATGAAAGTAATGACCTTGTAACCTGCGATAATCTGCTTTATGCCTCCATTGTCGGCGATAGAAATACATCTTTTTATAAATTTAATGGAGAGTATTATCATGATGATGGCAGAAGTGTGGTAAAAACCCTTGTGAAAACTCCTATTAATAATGCGAGACTAAGCTCTACTTTCGGTATTAGAAAACATCCTGTGTTAGGATATACCGCCGCTCATAAGGGCATAGACTTTGCTGCACCCACAGGAACTCCTATTTATGCCGCAGGGGCAGGAACTGTTGAAATGTTGTATCACTCGGCAAGTTATGGTAATTATATAAGAATTCGCCATAATCCGTATTTATCTTCCGCCTATGCACATATGAACGGTTTTGCTAAGGGGATTAAGGTGGGCGATAGGGTGCAACAATGGCAACTGATTGGTTATGTCGGAACCACAGGTATTTCCACAGGACCGCATTTGCATTACGAAATACTGGTTAATGGTAAGCAAATTAATCCTTTGACTATTAAAATGCCTTCAAATGTGAAGTTATCAGACGATAAATTGCAAGATTTTATGAATTATAAGACTACTTTTAATAATATGGCGATTAGGATTCCAACTAGAGGTAAGATGGTTTCACCACTTGGTGATGTTAATTTTAATGGTAATTTTGTAGAGGCTAAGTAAGGAACACCCAAGCACACTCTGTTTAAACTTCAATGACATATTCCTACTTGTGGAAAGTTCTGGTAATGTCATAATTCAGTTTAAACAGAGTGTGCTTGGGTGTTCTATTATATTTCCATCATCAAGTGGTGAAGAGGAGAGAGGAGGTTTTTAGTTTGCTTAAAATCCTTTAGGATTTTAAGATTTTATAACCATAATAATTAGTGAAACATCACTAATTATTATGCAAATAGCCTCCCCCTCCACACCCAAATACATTGGTTGAAGCTAAAAAGCAGAGGAAAGATACTACTAAAATCCGAATTATGACATTCCAAGAACTTTCCACAAGTAGGAACATGTCATTGAGGATTTTAGTAGTATCTTTCCTCTGCTATCATCTTAGCATTTAAATGATTTATTCACAAACATCGCAGGATTATTTTCATTTTCTTTAAACCCTGCTTTCTTAAACAGTTCGTCATACAGTTTAACCGCTGGAATTTCAAAAATAGAATCTTTTTCAGGCTCTGCTAAAAACCAAGTATTGCCTAAAAGTTCGTATTCCAGTTGGTTGGCACTCCACGTGGCACATCCGATAGAAATAATGCTGTTTGCGATGCCGATGTTTTTAGCAATATCTTCAATAATACTGCCATGATTGGTCATGTAGATGTAGTCCGTAATTTTTTGCGTATCGCGACTGTTGTAATCGTTAGAATGTAAAATGTATAAGCTGTTGGAATTAACAGGTCCGCCCAATACAATATTAATTTTTTGGTCGCCCGTATTAATAGAACTTTCATCAATATTCGTATTAATACTTTTAATAATATGAGAAAATTTATGAGCTGAAATTTTGTTTAAAACCACGCCGGTGGCTCCGCTTGAACTATGGTCGGTAATTAATATCACCGATTTATAAAAACGGTTATCCG
This sequence comes from Alphaproteobacteria bacterium, assembly GCA_031274895.1. Classification (GTDB taxonomy): domain Bacteria; phylum Pseudomonadota; class Alphaproteobacteria; order WRAU01; family Hepatincolaceae; genus WRAU01. The sequence goes on along the minus strand of JAISPM010000035.1, from coordinate 4,472 downwards.
TAATTGCCGGGCTGGATAACAGCAGTTTTCCTCTAAGCGAATTAAGTGATATGTAATCTATATTTGTCATGGGGTTTTCTATATATGTTGCTTATTTCTAAAATTATATATCCTACGGATTCAATTATACATCCTGATGAATTAAATGCAAATAATTGTTTAAAATCGGCGATTTTTCAGCGATGGCTTTTTGCGCTAAAGCGTCTACAATCTCATTACCCTCATTGCCCGCATGACCTTTAACCCAAAGGAATTCTATATTATGATTTTGCACCAATTCATCTAACTTTTGCCACAGGGCTTGGTTTTTAATGGGTTTTTTGGCGGCAGATTTCCAATTGTTTTTCTTCCAGTTGTGAATCCACTTTGTAATGCCATCTTGTAAATACTTACTGTCGGTGTAAAGTTTTATTTGGCAAGAAAACTTAAGACTATCAAGGGCGACAATTACCGCTAATAATTCCATTTGATTGTTGGTTGTCAGTGGCACATAGCCATTGAGGGTTTTTTCAGTATCTTTATAGCGCATTAATACGCCAATGCCCCCCTCGCCGGGGTTGTGGCTACACCCACCATCCGTATATATTTCTACAAATTTCATATTATTATTTTTCATAAATTTATTTTATGTTATAGTATCGTATTGTCAATAAATTAAAATTTTCGGTGAATTATATTTATGAAAAAAATCTGTTGTTTGTTGCTGTTTTTTAGCATGAGTTTTGTGGGAATTGCTGCCGCTGTTGAGATAAATCTTGATGAAGCCTTAGGAAAACAGTATAAAGTTGCGAAAGAAAAAGATAATTTGGCGTGTTTTATTCCGTTAGCCATTAAAGGAATCGATAGCGTTTATATAAAAAATGCTGCAGGAGAAGTGGTATACTTAATAGAAATTTACGGCAGCGAGGGTAGATGTGCTTGGCAGCGCGATAAAATAGTTTTTGCGAAAAATTTACCGATTGCCGAACGTAATTATATTACTAAAAACTTTCAACCGAAACTGTATTTTAAAGGAAATTTCCGCCTAATGTTTCGGGTAAAAAGACTTTTACCCGATTCTGTGGATATTAAAAGTATTAAAATCCCATATTTTATTTTAATAAATAATACAAGAACCAATGAAGAAGTTTTCAAAAAAGACCTAAGTATTAATATTAGCCTACCTAAGGAAGGCGAAGTTATTTTGCGGGGAGAAGTGGTTTCATTGGACTTATCGGTTTTAATGGACGATTTTATTCATTTAGAAACCCTTTCAGGCATTTATTTTAAAAGGTAGAATCATGGGCAGACCAACTTGGGATGAATATTTTTTAAATATTTTAGATGCTGTTGCCCTGCGGGCAAGTTGTGATAGAGGTAAATCAGGATGTGTTATTACCATGGATAACCGCATTCTTTCTACCGGATACGTAGGCGCACCGGCGGGGCTTCCCAGTTGCGATGAGGTCGGGCATTTGTTGCGTGAAGTTAAATATGAATATGGTGAGGTGAAGCAGCATTGCGTTCGCACCATTCATGCCGAACAAAATGCTATTATTTATGCGGCTCGCTATGGCGTATCTATCAATGGTGCAACGCTTTATTGCACCATGACTCCGTGTCCGGTATGTTGCATGTTAATTATCGCTTCAGGAATCAAAAGAGTGGTGGCGAAACATGACTATCAAGCCTCAGCTGATACTAAAAATATGTTTGCATCAGCCAATATTGAATTAACTATTTTAAACCAACAAACTATTTATTAAAATGAAAAAAGCTGAATTGTTATCTCCCGGTGGAAGCCTTAGAAAAATTAAAACTGCGCTCCTTTACGGAGCTGATGCCGTTTATTTAGGCACGCCCGATCTATCACTGCGCACAAAATCTGAAATCACCATGGAAGATTTGCTGGAGGTTGCACGAATCTGTCGCAGCAACAATAAAAAATTCTATCTAACGCTTAATTTATTTTCCCATAATAAAGATATTGCGAAACTGCCGAAATTCGTGGAAACCATTAAACAAGTGCAACCTGATGGCATTCTTGTGGCAGATGTGGGAATTTTCGATTACGTGAAAGAACATTTACCAAATATAAATATCCATATATCCACCCAAGCCAATGTTTGCTCCAGCATTTCTGTAAACTTTTGGAAAAAGCAAGGGGCGGCATTGTGCGTAATGGCTCGTGAGGTTTCTTATAACGAGCTTAAGGAAATTAAAGAGCAGTGCGATGGCATTAAGATAGAAGCCTTCATTCATGGTTCTATGTGTATGACCTATTCGGGACGCTGCTTGCTTTCTAACTTTATGGCGGAAAGGGGAGCGAATCAGGGCAGTTGTGCCAATAGCTGCCGTTGGAATTATAAGCTGAAGGTAAAACTTAAGGATGACAGCCTGTTTGATTTAGAAATCAACGAACAAAATATGGATATGTTTCAATTCTATTTAGAAGAAGAATTCCGCGAGGGTGAGCTTTTTGAAATTCAAGAAGATGGTATCGGCGCATACATTTTAAATTCTAAAGATTTATGCTTAATGCCTGTGCTGGCAGACTATTTGGCAATTGGCGTAGATACGCTGAAAATAGAAGGTCGTAATAAAAGTGAATATTATGCTGCCATAACTGCGCGGGCATATCGCTTGGCGATGGATTCGTATTATGAAAATCCTGCGGAATTTAATTATAAACCCTATTTGAACGAGCTTTATACCATCCAAAACCGTGGTTATACCATGGCTTTCCACGATGGTCGGCTGACTAATCTCGCACACAATTACGATCTCACCAAAACCATCAGCGATTACGCCTATGCAGGGATTATCATTGGCTACGAGGTATTTGAAGGTGAAGATTGCATTTTAATGGAAGTGCGGAATCTGTTAAAATCGGGCGATATTCTAGAATTTATTTCGCCTTATTTGTTAGAGCCAATTCGTTTACGTTTGTATGAATTCATAGATGCCCAAGACGGCTACCATAAGCCTAAAATCTCAGCAGGGAAGATGGGTCAAGCCATTAGAATTCCGCTTTCACTGTTTCATAATGAAGAAAAAGATAAACTTAAAGAAATGCTCCCTGAGTTTACTGTGGTGCGTAAGGTTTACATTGAACCCATGTATGAAACATTTTTTAAGCATAATAAGGTATCTTTCGGTGTAGAAGCAGGCACTGCCTCGCAAAATGTGTTAGATAAGCTCCAAGAAAAGGTAGATGTGCTGAAAAAAGAAAAATGGGATAAAGAAGCCCACAAGGATAAAACTCTGCTGAAACCTTGCTGTTCTAAAGGCTGTAATGGTTGCATGATTTTTTGGGAAGGCGATGAATATGCCACACTCCGTGAAAAGATGAAAAATAAACCAATCGGCGAAAAACTTATCAAAAATATTGATTTTTAAATATTAATTTGATATTAATCAACAATATATTGCATTATTAATGTTATTATATCATAATGATTAATAAGAGGTATAAATCATAACAAAAACTCAACCTTAAATTGCTGAAAATTTAAACGAGAGGAATAAATGAAAGTTTACAAAGAAAATAATGTTTATGAAGAAACCCAAGAGCGTCTTAAATACATCTTTAATGAATTTGATAATATTTATGTTTCGTTTTCAGGTGGCAAAGATAGCGGTTTATTGTTAAATTTAGTTATTGATTTTATGAAAAAACATAAGATTAATAGAAAAATCGGGGTCTTTGTGCAAGATGTTGAGGCGCAGTTTTTACAAACCATAGATTTTATAGAACGTATGTTCAGCAACAACATAGATTTTATAGATCCTTATTATTTCTGTGTAGAACTTAAACTACGAAATTCTTTTTCCATTCATAATCCTTTTTGGATAACTTGGGATAAAACTAAACAAGACTTATGGGTGCGGGATTATCCCAAAATGGATTATATCTACAAAGAGAATCCTTTTAAATTACACAAAAATGCCACCGATAAGGAGCATTTTAAAGCCTTCTCAAGGTGGCTTCATAAGGAGAAAAAAGCTGCTAAAACCATTTCACTTTTAGGTGTGCGGACTGACGAAAGTTTGCACCGCTACAGTTCCGTAAAAAATATTGATAATTACTATAAAGATAAAAAGTGGATAGCCGAAACCTATAGCAATATCTATAATGCCAAACCACTTTATGATTGGCGGATGGAAGATGTTTGGATTGCTAATGCTAAATTTAATTACGATTACAATAAATTATACGATTTACTGTATCAAGCAGGAGTTTCCTTAGGAGATATGCGAGTTGCCAGCCCCTTTTTAGACCAAGGGCAACGATTTATTAATATGTATCGGGTTATTGCTCCTGAGCTTTGGCAAAAATTATTATTAAGAGCCGAAGGTGTGAATTTTGGCTCTATCTATTCAAATACCAAGGCTTTTGGCAGAAGTTTTGTGTTGCCGGAAGGCTATACTTGGAAAAAATATACACAGTTTTTGCTAAGCACGCTGCCACAGGATATTAGAGATAATTATAT
>JAISPM010000007.1 GCA_031274895.1 Alphaproteobacteria bacterium | reverse complement strand
CCACCTAATGCCAGTAATATTAAAAATATTGTTATCAATTTTTTCATTTTCTATTTTCCTTTTACAAATCCTGTTTTCTTTACTGGTGATACTGGTGGCTTAAAAGCATTACTTATGCTACTACCTAACTTACCAATCTGTCCGCCAGCACTTGCCATATTACCACCCGTTCTTATAGTTTGTGCTGTAATTATTTGAGCGATTTCATTAACCACACCTACTAAGTAAACCCCTACACAACTGATTAATACTATAGACATACAACTTGCAAAAAAATCTACTCCATCAAACCTCAATAATCCGGCAACTACTCCGCCAAATAAATTTAAAAACATTGATAATAGTATTAGATTGATAATTGCACCCATTACCACTTGCACTGCTCCCATTGCAAACGATCTTGTAAATTTAAAAAAGAACAACAATATGAATATAGAGCTTAGAGATAATACTAAATAGAATTTGATAGTGGCAAACAATACATTTATTACAACTACTCCTGTTAATAAAGCTAAAGCAAATATGGCTAAAATTCCCATTGCATAGCCTATTATTTTGCCGTCCATCCATCCTAGCCCGCTTACTACAGTCCATATTTGTTCTGCTATAATGGAAGTTTGATTAATTACATTCTCAATCGCACTACCTCCACCATTGCTACTTAATAAACTTGGAATACCATTAAACACTACTTCTAAGTTCTGTATTACATACATGTTGTAATACTTAAAGTTCAGCAATCCCGTTAGAATTAGCATTAATCCTACCTTTATGACGCTATCTTTTAGCAAATACTCGCCAACTAATAAACTTCTTCCTACAGATACCAATAAATACACCACTGCCATTGTGCTAAGTAGTTTGGTAGCTGGTCTTGTGAGCTTATCCATATTAGTTTGGATAGTATCTTTTGTTTTTTTGATTAGTTGATTATAAATTTCTACTAAGCCATTAAATAATCCGGGTGTTGGATAAATTTGGTTGCCTAAATTACCATCACTAAAGCTAACTGCACTTGCTTTAGTGATGTATGCGGAATTAAAAGATAGTGCTAGAATGATTATAAGTATGAGATTTTTCATTGCTCTCACCTATGGTTTTGTTGACATTATATGAATTATCATGGCTAGATTTTCATTGGTTTTTTGTTGTTCTGTCAACATGTTGATCATTACTTGAGTTTGCATTTTAGCTACAGAAATTTGATCGCCTGCGGTATTTAAACCATTCTGTAATTTATCTATTACCTCTTTATCTTCTTTACCTCTGCTTAAATTTTTTACACTTTGTGCCAAAGCCCATGCTCTTATTTTTACACTATTATCTTTAGCATTTTGCTGTTTTCTTTTTATTTCTGCTGGACTATCTGTTGATAATACTAGAAATTCTTTCTTATACCATTCAACTCCTATTTTAGCTGTTGCACTATCATCCGCACAGATACTTAGGTTTGGTTTTGGAAACCAATCTGGTAAAGTTAGTGTTCTGCCTCCACACTTCTTATACCAATCCGCCGCCCAATTGATTGTCGCTGGCGTGAATTTTCCATCTCCTACATTCTTTGCCATTTGAACATTGTATTCTATCATTTGTTGCAATGCTCCGAGCTGTTGAACCGCTGCGAAATAGCTTGTCTCATCAAACACTGGAGTTCCTACTGCATAACATTTCACACTAAATAGAACCAAGAATATGATTTTAGTAAGTTTTTTCATAATCACCTCTCTTAAAATAAAATTTTACATTTTAAAAGTAGCAATTATCTTTAGCTAGTTATATTTTATAAAATTAACTTTTTTAACCTAATATTTATGACCGATTTTTGAATTTTGATATAAAAAAAAGCCCCTTAAAATAAGAGGCTTTTAATTAGATTTTTTATTATTCACTTCTATTTAGAATCAATACCTTTTTCTTTAATAAAAGCATCGCAACTCATTTCTACATCAACCCTTTTTACATTGCCTCCATAACTATGAGTTATTTCACAATTGCCATTTTTTGTAGGACTTAACAAGGTAATCGCCGATTCATTAACCCAATAGTTTTCTAACTTTATCATCTTCGCCGATAAAAAACTAGGACTTAGCATTAGCGCAATCAATAATATTCCCATTAATTTTTTCATTTTTATTCTCCTATTTTTTTGTAATTTGATACTTTTATATAAAGGCGGGAGATTCGAAACTCTAAACAAGAAGAGTGAGATTATTTACCATAAATAGCTATTGTATTCTCTGCTCTCCCGCCTACTAATAATATATGATTTTTTGGAATTTAGACATAAAAAAAGCCATATATTAACGGACTATTGGCAACTATCCGCTTGTTTACAGGGTTTCGACACCCACAGCTAGATTATTCTATATTTTGTAATGATTGTCAATTAATTTCTTGTCAACACTAGTCTGTCTTCAACACCTTTCTAGTCCTATCCTTATTTTTAAAACCACCAGCACAGATTGTGGTAATGTGGGTAAATCGTAGATTTATCCAAGCCCTGTGGGTAGCTTTGCTATCCACAGCTTGTGGGAAATTTATTTTCCACAAGTTTAGGCGTCATTTCCACATTCTTTTTCTTAGCACAAGTTTATCCACAGATTCCAACTCTATATTATGTAAATATTATGTATCTATAAGATTCTAGTTATATTACTATTATGTTTATTATGGGAGAATTGGCTAGACTTTATGCTCTCTAACCTAGAGATACCTTGAATTTTATGATTATGCTTATATTTCTTAACATTCATTCGTAATTACTAAAATCTTCAAAACCATAGAAATCTTAGAAATTTCCACTTATGCTTCATTTTAATTATAATTATTTGTTAATAACTTCTATTTTTTAACAAAATTATCCCCATTAATAAAAATCTAGCACCACATATTTTTGCTGTGGCAGAATTCAGACATGAAATTAATAAAAATCAGCAAAAATCGGCAAAGATTAGTAAAATTGATATACTAAAAATATTAAGTAAAAACTCAGTATTAATAATCTAAAAATCAAATAAGCATATATCATGCTTGACTTTTAAAGAGAATCTATTTATAATAAATATCGTATCATAAGTTGGACCCATAGCTCAACAGGATAGAGCAACTGCCTTCTAAGCAGTAGGTTAGACGTTCGAGTCGTCTTGGGTCCGCCATTTAATTATTTTACAGCACCATAGCTCAACAGGATAGAGCAACTGCCCTCTCAAGCAGTAGGTTATTGTTCGGCTCGTCTTGGGTCCGCCAATTTTCGTCATACCAGAAGTCGGATGGTCATTCACTGCGTCGCAGATAAAATCATATACCTCAAACTATTATGTTGACTTTATTTATCTAAAGATTTAACATTTTGCAATGTTGAAATTTTTTAAAGTTATCCTTATTTTTGGTTCTTGTATTGCTTTTGGTGGACTTTTAGCACATATCGGAATTCCTGCCGGTTGGTTGTTAGGATCTACTCTTGTCAGCATTGTTGCCTCTATTAAAAAAGTCAATATCAACACACCAAGTCAGGTGAGGGCTTTTTTTTCAATTATCGTAGGACTTGCCATTGCCGGAGCAGTCAACAGCGATTCCTTTGCCTTAATAGAAATGTATCATTATAGTATAATTTTAATTACACTTTCTGTGCTGAGCATGTGGTTTGTGAGTTATCATTATTTTAGAAGACAAAAATACGATGTTAATTCTTCCCTGCTTGCCTCTCTTCCCGGCGGAATGTCTTCCAGTATTTTATTGGCAGACAGCTTAAATTGTAATAAAAGCCTTGTTGCTTTAAGTCAAATTATCCGCTACATCACCAGCATATTTATATTTCCGCTTTCCTTTTATGCCTTCTTTTTATTAGAATTCCATGACAACGAAATCCCAACTCAACCCTTTATTTTGCATCCATTTTTGCCACAATTGCTACTAATTGTTTCGCTGTATATTATATTATTAATAATTAAGCGATTCTATAATTTCACACCAATTATTTTCGCAATTTTTATGGGATTTTTTATTTACGCCACAGGACTTGTGGAAATAAAAATAGATTCGCTACTGCGAATCGTGGCGCAGGTATTTTTAGGATGGTATGCGGGCAGCCAAATTAACATCAACAAAGAAACCAAAACAATTGTGATTATCGCCATAAAAACTGCCCTGATATCTGTGGCAATGGCGGTGATATTTGCCATTATCGGCACATATATTTTAGGAATTTCTTTAATGAATCTTTTGCTGGCATTAGCTCCCGGCGGTAGCGATGCCATGACTTTTTTAGCCTTAGCCTTTAATTTAGATGTGCTGTTTGTAAGTATTCACCAAGTGATTAGGATTTTATTTTTAAATATGATAGTAGCAGGACTTGGGAGTTTTCTTACTAAAAGAAAGCTGAAAAAGAGCAGTTAATTTTGCTTTTTACCGCCAAAATACGGAACACCAAGATTGTTGGCAATAAGTTGTTGTGATAAAGACTTTTTATTATCTATATAATCGCAATCGAATCTGAAATATTTATCTTTTTTACAATTGGTTAGGCGCAGATTCTGCGAATTTTTAATAAAATGGACAGTAAATTCTTTAGATTTTATGGCGGCAGACTTTGTGTTTCCTTTCATTTCAGGAGTATCTACACCATATACGCGGATAGACATGGGATTCAAATACGGCGGGAAGTTAGAATCTAAAATGTTGAACTTGCAGGTATCTCCATCGTAGCAACTGACCCATTCTACTTTTTGTAAGTCAAAAGCATATAGTGGCATGGCTGTGATAATTAATAATAAGGCAAATAACTTCCACATAGCTCTATCTAAGATTGTATTTATATCCTAAATATAGCTATTAAACAAAGCGCATGCAACCTTAAAGTGTGCCGCAGGCAGAATATATTATATTTAAGAGCGGGAGATTAGACCTCTACCATAGGTGAAGAGCGAGATTATTTACCACAAGTGGCTATTGTATTCTCTGCTCTCCCGCCCATATTATATAATATATGAGAACCAACCTATACAACCCATGTGTATAAGTTCCAACTATGATAGCATGAGTGTCTAAGCCCACGCTTTTATATTATTAGATAATTGTGCTATCTTGTCAATTGAATTTACTAAGTCGTCATTCCAGCCTACGCTGGAATGACGATATGCCTTTGATATAATGATACTACTAATTACTTTCCTCTTCTGCTAGGTTTGCCTCTACACTTTTTATTGCAGACTCCAATCTTTTGAAATTATTTTCAGATTTTAACAAATAATTGGTTTCTTTCTGTGAAGCACACTCCTTTACAAAAGCAGCAACATTCAAAACCATCGCAGGTATAATCAGTATAAAGCTAAAGAAAGTAAAAGGCACGGCATGCGCCAAGTAGACAAAAATTTCTGTAAGAGGAAGCCCGTTGTTTATAAACAATAATATAAAGAAAAACGGCAAGGCAATAATATAGCAAACAATCGATGCTAAAATAAAGTATTTATTTAATTTAATAGCGGCAAGGGCGGTGGATATAATTGCCAGCAAAACAAATACAAAGTAAGGAAACCAGAATACAAACAATAAAAGCGTCCAGCCCTCATCGCCTTGGAGTGTATTGGCAAGATGCAAAAACTCACTAACGCTTAATACAACATGAGAAACAGCCAAGACAATTGAAATTGTCAATAATAATTTAATATTCTTCATCTGTTTTGTTTTTCAAACCCTTTATTTTGAATGGTTGGAGCTTTTTCCTCTGTTGCACCCGGCTTACGTGCTGTGCCTATTCTTGGTTGCAGAATTGTGGTGCAGTTGAAATCTTTCGTTTCTTCTATGAAATCACATCTTTGCGACTGGTTGTATCGTGCATTTTTATCTTCACCAATATTTTCTTTAAGTGGATTCCGAACCTCTTTGTTTAAAGGATCTTTCTGTGGTTGATAGTTTTTTGCCATGCCTACTCCTCCGTATAAAACTATACCGATTACCAACATATAGAATACTTTCACAATAACTAACCCCTTATTTATTAATAGGATAAGTATATCAAAAAACTAAGATAAATAATAGAAAATATTTCTTGCTAAATAAAACAAAATATTATATATTTATGTGTCAGTCGGTTGTGTGTAGTTTTTTACGCATAACTATTAGCGGGGAGTAGCGCAGTCTGGTAGCGCATCTGATTTGGGATCAGAGGGTCGCAAGTTCGAATCTTGTCTCCCCGACCATCTATTGTAATTTTTAAAAACTTCTAGTATACTAATTATAGTAAATAATAATTATAATTTATATTAGGTGAGCAAAATGAAAAAAGACCCAAAAACTGATAATCTACTAACTCCTGAAAATGCAGCCCTGATAATCATTGATTATCAGCCTTTACAAATTAATTCTATCAATTCGATGAGTCGTGCGGCTTTAGTTAAAAATATCACCACTGTTGCTAAACTTGCCAAGGCTTTTAAATTACCGGTTGTGCTTTCAACTGTGAATGTAAAAAATCATGTCAATGAAGATACTATTCCACAAATAAAACAAGTTCTTGGCGATATTCCTTCAATTGACCGCACCACTATTAACTCGTGGGAAGATGAAGGCTTTTATAATGCTGTGAAAGCCACTAATCGTAAAAAGTTAATTATAACCGCTTTATGGACAGAAGCATGTTTAATTTTTCCAACCCTTGATGCACTTGCAGAGGGATATGAGGTTTATCCTGTGGTTGATGCCATTGGAGGAACTTCCACAGTAGCACACGAAGCCGCCCTAAGGCATGTGGAATTAAGTGGAGCTAAGCCAATAAGTATTCCTCAACTTGCTTGTGAACTTCAAAGAGATTGGGCAAGGCACGATACTGTTAAAGATTTTCTTAATATTATGTATGATGCCGGAATATTTTTAAAACTAAATTAAAGCTATGGAAAGAAGACCTCAAATTGAGGTCTTCTTTTATTAATATCTTTTTGGGCTTTTTCTTGTTATAATTAAACATTAATCAACAATAAAAAATTCGAGGTAATTTATGAAATACATTTTAACTTTTTTTATCGCTCTTACTTTTCCACTTATGTTGCAAGCAGAATTCACAGGACCATCGGAACAGCAGGCTACTTCAGCAGTTTCTGATGTTCAATCTATGAAAGATGGCATGCAAGTTGTTTTAGAGGGTAAAATTGAAAAGCAAATTAGTAAAGGTGAATATCTATTCAATGATGGAACTGATACTATTACCGTAAAAATAGACGAAGATGTATGGAATGGTTTAAATGTTTCCGAAAAAGATAAAGTCCGCATATTCGGAGAGGTTGACCGTAGTATCTTGAGCAATGTCAAAATTGATGTGGAACAAATAGAAGTTATTTCTTTATTTTAATTAGTAAAACCCCCTCCAATATACGAAGGGGGATTTTTACATCTACTACTTCACAGTCCAATAATCCTTATTAGCCACAATTAAATCATCTAATACTGCCTTAGCCACACTAGCTGAAGGAATGGTTTTAGATAAAGTAAGGGCTTGCCATAGTTTTTGGTAAGATTTTTCAATCCACGCCTCTACCACCAGCTTTTCTACACCAACTTGTTGTTCCATTAAGGCTTTTTGGAAAGTTGGAATTTCACCCATGTTAATTGCCTCATATCCTTGCGAACCCACAAGACACGGAATTTCCACCATAGCATGATAGTTAAAGTTCGGAATCGCACCCTTATTTTCCACAATCAATAACATTCTTTCTTTGGTGTTGTAGGCAATCGCTGTGGCTAAGTCTACAATATAAGATGCATGCTCACCGATATGGAAGTGAGTGTCTTTGGCGGTGCCTTTTTTTATAATTGCTTCTGCCTCAGCAAATACCATTTTTTCTCTGCCCTCCATAACCTCGTTCGCACGGGTATGGTTAGGATTATCGTGCGCCACCACATAATCGGGATAAAAATAATATTTAAGATAGGTATTTGGTAGAGTATTAGGGTCTATCGCATAAACATCTTTTACTTTAATGAAAGTTTCTTGCCATGAAGCGTCCATCCACGCTACGGAATCCTTATCTTTTAGCACCGATGGCGGCAGGTAGCCATGTTGTTTCACATATTCTTTTATTTTTGGCATTAAATCGTTGCCTGCTTTATCTCTAATATCTGTCCACCAGCCAAAGTGATTCAGCCCGTAGTATCTGATAACAAAGTCTTTTCTTGAACCAACTCCTGCGATTTCTGCTAATTGCGTTTCTGTCCCGATTGGCATATCGCAAATATTTAGTATTTTAGAATTCGGACGCAAAACTCTGGTAGCTTCAGCCACAATTGCTGCGGGGTTAGAATAGTTTAACATCCATGCATTGGGTGAGTATTTTTCCATGTAATCTACCAGTTCTAACACGCCGCCAATTGAGCGCATGCCGTAGGCAATGCCTCCTGCTCCACAGGTTTCCTGCCCTACTACGCCGTGTTTTAATGGAATTTTTTCGTCTAACTCACGCATAGCATATAAGCCTACGCGGATGTGCGCCATTACAAAGTCAACATCAGTGAAAGCTGTCGCTGGGTCTGTGGTGTAAGAAAATTTAATCTCGGGTGCGCGCTCTCTAATGATAATTTCGCAGGCTTTGGCGATAGTTTCTTGCCTTTTAGCATTGTTATCGTAAAATTTTAGCTGACGCAGCGGGAATCTATCTAAATTATTTAATAACATTAGAACAATTTCAGGGGTAAAGGTGCTGCCTCCGCCTGCAATTACGATTGAAAATTTTTTCATTGTTTTTCTCCTTTTTGAAAAGTTAATTTTATTTTGCAGTGGATACCAGCCTTCGCTGGTATGACGCTGTCTATTTATAAGTTATCAGGTTTTGAAATTCCTCCTTAATGTTTCCAACATCAAGTCCTATAATAACCTGTATTGCCGTGCCTTTTTGATACAAACCATGCGCACCTACTTTTTTAAAGTCGCTCTCCGAAGCCACAAGATTTTCATCAACTACAGCTACTCTTAAGCGTGTCGCACAGTTAGATACGCTCACGATATTATCGGTGCCGCCTAATAACTCTAAGTAAACGGCAGCTTTCTCACGGAAAGCATTACCTTGGGATTTTTCCTGATAATCATCTTTTTTGTAGAGTTTCGTATCCATCATTTCACCACGACCGGGCGTTGGCAAATTAAATTTTAAAATCATGAATCTAAATACAAAAAAGTAAATTACAGTAAAGCTAAGTCCGATAATAAACTGCGTAGCTATCATGCCTGCATGGTTATGAAACATGGGAATCCAGTTTACAGCCAAGTTTTCTAAAATTCCATTACTCATATTGCCCACAACACCAAAACTATACATGGTTGTAGCCAATATGGCTGCCAAAAAGGCATGCACCACGAATAGAATTGGAGCTACGAATAAAAAAGTAAATTCTATCGGTTCGGTAATTCCTGCTAAAACGCTGGTTAATGTTGCAGATACTAAAAGCCCTGATAATATTTTTCTGTTTTCAGGTTTTGCCGTGAAATACATGGCAAGTGCCGCTCCCGGCAATCCCCAAAGTTTGCTGCTACCATGTAAAGCGAAGCCTCCTTCAGGGAAAATATCTTTCAAGCTGCCTTGATAGTTCGCAAATTCTTGCAAATGCGCCAAATAATACTGCACAATGCCGCCTTCTACCACCGCAGGTCCGAACATAAACGGTCCATAAACAAAATGGTGTAAGCCTGTTGGAATCAGGATTCGTTCTAAAAATGTGTAAATAAATACACCCAATGATCCACTATGAATTAAGAATCCTTGTAAATTTAAAATTCCATGCTGGATGATTGGCCAAATAATGCAGGTAATTAAAGCCATCGGCAGCATTACAAAAAATGCCACGATGGTTACAAAGGATGCACCTTGGAAGATTCCTAGGAAATCAGGCAGTTTTGTATCAAAAAAGCGATTGTGCAAATATACCACAATGCTGGATATTATAATTCCGCCGATAATGCTGGTATCCAGCGTTTTTATGCCCGCAATATAGGTTAGCCCACTGGTGCCGCCAACATCTGCGGTAAAGTCTACACCAAAAGAACTACCCCACATGGTTAGTATGGCATTAATAAAATATTGGAAAGTTAAAAAGGTAATGAATGCTACCAACACGGCTCTTGCCTGCGCTTTTTTCGCCAGCATAATCGGTAAACCGATGGCAAACAGCAGTGGCATGTGAATAAATACCGCCCACGCTCCGCTTTCTAAAACTTTATTGATTTTAAAAACCATACCTGCAGGGTCGGCGAGGCTACCCACCAATTGTGGGTTTTGAAACACGATAAGCACCGCTAACAATATCCCCACGAAAGGGAAAAGCAAGACTGGAACAAACATGGCTGCGCCGAATCTTTGGAATTTTTCCAGCATTTGTATTATCTCCTATTAAATTATATAACTATATTGTGGTATTAATTTGCTAAAATGTCCAGATTGTGCTATATTTTGTTTACAGTTTCGTGATTTATAACACCACATATGAAACTGTTTCACTTTGGAGATATTTATGGAATTGCCGGAATTAATCAACCACTTACAAGAGTTGTCGCCAAAACCTTTTAAAGAAAATGAGATAAAAATCGGCACTTATCTTTATAAATGCGCTAATAATAAACATTTGGAAAATTTAACCGTTAGGATGTGTGCGAATTATTTAAAAATATCCAATGTGTCTTTGGTGAGGTTTGGCAAAAAGCTAGGACTTAGCGGCTTTAATGAGCTTAAAGATTATGTTGATAAAGTGGTTCACGGAAAAAGTCCGCTGGATATCGATAACTATTCACAATTAACTTATGCTTTAACACAACAAAGTATTAATCTTAATATATCAGCTTTTGCTGATTTAGAAAGTTTTTTAACAGATAGGCGTAAAATATTAATTTATGGCGAGGGAATTTCTAATTTAGTGGCACGATACTTTACCATTCAGTTAGGAAAAATTGGCATTATTATTGATACTATTGATATGGTCAGTTCCACCGAGAGGTCAATTGCCGAGCTAAAAAATAGTAATGGCGTGATTTTTGTTTCGCAATCGGGAGAAACTGAGATGGTTCTTAAAAAAGCAAAAATATGTCAAGAATTAAATATCCCTACCGTGAGCCTAACCACTCATCAACCCAATAGTTTAGCTGGGCTTTCTACTGTGAATATAAAAATAGTGGCAAACAATGATTCCAATCCAAAGTTAAATTCTATTAATTATAATAGTGTGATTTTTTTTATGATTGATTTTTTTATTCAAAAGTTGTTGGTTAATAAACAAATTTAGTTTTATTTTCTATTGATTTTATGATATAGTTTTAATATATTAAATAAGTTTAATCTAGGTGTATCAATGAATATTATTGCTTCCAATTTATATAAAGCTCTAATAAAAGCCGGTGTTGAAGAAAATTTAGCAGAAAAAGCTAGTCTTGAGGTTGCTGAATCCACAAGAAAAGTTTCTGATTTAGAAGTTCAAGTAAAAATTATGCAAGTAAAACTAAATGTTTTAATTACCATTGTTATTGCTTTCTTTGCTACTTTTATAGGAACTATTTTAACTAAATTCTAGTAGCAAACAGTGAGCCAATAGTCCGCCGATGGGATAAAGTTTTTCCTCTAGGACTTTAAGCTGTTTACTATCCGTATATTTTTCATCATTAAAAAACTTACTGAAGGTTTTGCGGACTTTTAAATCTCCTGCGGGGATGGTATTAGTTTTGTTAAGGCATTTTAGGGCAAACCAGTCCACCGTCCAATTACCAACGCCAAATATGTTGATAAGATTGGTTGTGTCTGCTGCGGAATGCGTAAAATATTCCTTAATTTCCAAGAGCGATTTCTTTTTGTTGGTGCTGATTGATAGCTGATTTACTGCGGTTTCTGTGATATTTTCCAGTTTCGGATACTGATAAAGGTTCTCGCCGTATTGCTTTCCCATGCTTTTCACAAAATTTATGCGCTGTTTGTTAGCAACACTAACCGCTATTTGCTGTCCGAAAACTATTTG
>JAISPM010000113.1 GCA_031274895.1 Alphaproteobacteria bacterium | reverse complement strand
AAATATTTCTTGAAGGCACGGGCATGGAGGTCATATTTAGTTTTTCTGCTACAATATCTTGCACACGCACGCCTAATTCGCCAATGGAGTTGAAAGACCCTACTGCGCCGCCCATCATTACTGAAAAAACTCTTTTTTCGGATTCCTGCAGTCGCTCAACACCTTGTAAAATTTCGCTTATCCAAACCGAAACCTTATAACCGAAAGTAATTGGAATGGCATGGCGACCATGGGTTCTGCCTGCCATTACGGTGTCTGCATGTTCTTTAGCCAGTGTAGCTAAGTTCACCAAAATATCGGCAATGAAACTTTTTAAAATCTCATTTACTTGCTTTAATATATATAACTGCCCTGTCTGCTGGATATTTTGCGTAGTTATGCCGTAATGAACATACTTGCCGCCTTCCTCGCTACACTGAGCAATTAAAACCTTAAGAAAAGGAACAAAACCATGACCGATTTTTTCCATAATTTTATCCATTTCCGCAAAATCTATTTGCTCAATGTTGCAGTTGGCAGCAATATTTTCCGCAGCCTCGCGCGGAATTATGCCGACCTCTGCTTGCGCTAAAGCCAAAGCCGCTTCCACCACCAGCCAAGATTCTACCTTGGATTTTTTGCTAAGTAGCTTAGAAATTCCTCTATCATCAAGGGCTTTACTTTGCGAATCCTGTAATGCTCTACTCATAATTAAGCTCCTTTCTTTAATGAATCGGTAATGGCATTTTTAACAAACTCCACATGCGGACCAAAAACTATGTGAATATGTTTGTCCGATGGGAAGAAAATGCCCATACATCCTGCTTCTTTAAGGCGCATTTTATCAACCTTACTGGGATCTTCTAAGTCAATTCTTAAGCGAGAAATACAATTTTCTACTTTGAGTAAATTTTTTGATCCGCCTAGTCCATCAATCACAATGGCAGATATTTCACCCCATTTTTTCTGTTTCAATAATTCGTCTGACCCCTCGGCTAACTCAAAGGATTCTCTGCCCGGGGTTTCTAAATTAAATTTAGTTATAACGAATCTAAACACAAAGTAGAACACTACAAAGTTAATTGCGCCTAATAAAACTAAGTTATACCAATGGGTGTTGTCATACAATAGTCCGAAAATACCGAAGTCAAAAATTGTGCCGCGAATATAACCAACGCTAATGCCCAATAGCGGATACGCCATGGCTCCAAGTCCGCACATTATGCAGTATAATATAAATAGAGGAGGAGAAATAAACAGGAATAAAAATTCCATAGGTTCGGTAATGTTTCCTAAAAATGCTGTCAACACGCAAGTTAAAACCACACTCTTAGCAATCTTTTTGTTTTTCAAAAATGCGGTGTGATACATGGCTAAACCAATGGCAGGAATACGAAACAAAGTGGTAAGCATTTGTCCGCCACCAAGATAGCTGGTTAATGTCGGCATAAGTTTTGTCCAATATGGACTGTCGGGTCCTAATATAAATAACAGCTGATTAACTGCCGGGAGAATACCAACATACTTAACGCCATCTATTACATAAACTCCGCCTGCCTCTGTGAATCTAATCATGGAAGCTAACACATGATGCAAACCAAAGGGAATTAAGGCTCTATGTAAAGTCCAATAAATTCCTGTGCCTATAACAGGGGTTGTAAAAATAAAAGATATTGAAATTAAAAATTTGGTTAAAACTCCCCAAATAATTGGAATTATAAAGCCAACAGGAATGGTTAAGCCAATGGTAATTATAGGGACAGATTTCTTTCCGCCAAAAAATGCGAAAGCTAGCGGCAATTCTATACGATAGAATCTATCGCAGGCTTTAGCAGCAATTAACCCGGCAATAATACCACCGATGGTTTCAATTTTTAAGGTTTGAATCCCTAAAACCATGCCTTGCCCGAGGTTTGCCATATCAGCAGCTGATGCCAAGTTGCCTGTAATTTTTAAAAATACATTCATGCTTACCATGAGTGTTAAATAACTGACTACCGAAGCAAATACAGCAATTCCTTTTTCGTTTTTTGCCATGCCGTAAGCAACACCCATGGCAAACAGTAAAGGAATGTTGCTAAAAATCATGCTGGCAATGGTTTGCAGGCTAGCAATTATTATTTGTAAAATTTCATTAGATAAAAAAGGGAAACGCACCAGCATGTAGCTTTGGCTTAGCGCACCTGCGACACCCATTACCATTCCTACAGGTGCTAACACCGCGATTGGCAATAATAGCGACCGTCCAAAGGTTTGGATTCCAGTCTTCCATGACGATGGAATTTTGAGTATGTTGAGTTTCATAATATTATTCTCCTAGTTTAGTTGAATTGTATATTTATTTAAAGTAGCATACAAGAGCATAGTATGTGAAAAAATCTTCGCATTTAGTTGTTGTAAAGAGGTGTTGCAATTTTAACATAACAGGATTATACTAAACATCAAGTGTTAAAACTTTAGGGAAAGAGAAAAAATGAGAGATTTTGTTAATAAGAAACTTATACCTAGTGTTATGTTAGTTGTTAATACTAAGGCTATCATAAGTATTAAAAATGGTATGATGGTAGTTATGCCATTTACGATAATTGGTTCGGTGTTTTTATTATTGGCTAATCTTCCTATTAAGCCTTTAGCCGAGGCTATTAACAATGCCGGATTAACTCCCTTTTTAAATCAGGCTTTTAATGCCTCTTTCGGGATTATGGCATTTTTTGCGGTTATGGGTATTGCTTCAAGCTATGTTAAAGAATCGGGGTTTGATGGTCAACCGGCAGGAATGATTGCCCTATCGGGTTTTGTTTTGCTCATGTTGCCCGAAGTTATGACA
>JAISPM010000050.1 GCA_031274895.1 Alphaproteobacteria bacterium | reverse complement strand
AATACTATCATTAATATCTCTACTATTGTGATATTACTATCTGAAACACCAATAAATCCATAGAGGAAACCGTCTATCATATAAAAGAACGGATTATAATGAATAATATGTTGCAATGTAAGCGGAAGTTTTGCAATAGAATAGAATGTTCCCGATAAAAAAGATAGTGGCGTAATTATTATGTTGGTAAAATTCGCTAATTGGTCAAACTTCATACTAATAATACCGGCAATTAAGCCTAATAGTCCTAAAAGGCTACAGGTAGTGATGGCGAAAAATAAAATCCAAAAAACGCTGTGAATATGAATTTTCACAAAGATACTTACATATAATAGGGTTAGCACACCAACAATCAGCCCGCGTATAACCGAGCCAAGAGTTAATGCTAAAACCGCTCCACCGGCAGTAATCGGCGACATTAAAATATCTACAATATTACCGTTGATTTTTGAAATTAAAATGCTGGAGGATGTATTTGCGAATGAATTTTGAATCAACGCCATCATAATTAAGCCGGGGACTAAAAATTCTGCGTAAGAAATTCCGCTTGATGTGCCAATTCTATCACCAATTGCCACGCTGAAAACTCCTAAGTAAAGCGATGTGGTAATTATGGGTCCTAATACCGTTTGTCCCCACACCTTTAAAAACCGTTGCACCTCTTTTGCTAAAAAAGATTTAAAACTTGTGAAACTACTATATTCTTTTTGCATTTTTATTTCATACCAACTATATTATTTATAACTCTATAATGATATTAGACTACAATGGAAAAAACAAGAACTATTAGTAAAGAAAAACTGACATCACGTCTTAAAAATATGTCGCTGCATTATTTACAAAGATATTCCAGCAGCTCTGCCAACTTAGAAAAATATTTAAGAAAAAAGGTGCGCGAGTATAATAAGGAAGCCATTGCCGAAAATCCTGAAATTATGACGAGCTTTAATGAAACCATTCTTGAGGTGATAGCTTTTTTAGAAAAGCTAGGCTACTTAAACGATAAACTCTACAGCAAAACTCAATTACGGAGCCTGTTAAACAAAGGAAAATCTCCTATTGCCATTAATTACAAATTAAGAGAAAAGGGGCTGGATGTTGAACATATTACTGAAGTAGTTGCCGGCAAAGATTCTCAATCCATGGAGTTATATGCCCTATTAAAATTTATAAAAAGAAAATCTTTTGGTAGTTTCAGAAAGCCAATGAGCGAGGAGCTTCTTCCTAAAAAAATTGAAAAAGAAATTGCCTCGCTGGCAAGAGGCGGTTTTTCTTATGAAAAAATCCGCACCACTTTAGCCATGGAAAAAGGAGATGTGGAAGATTTATTATACTCTCTTGAAAAGGAGCTAGACCTATAATGAATCCACAACAATACCTTTTAAATAACCTTTCCATGGCGATTGCTTTGTTTAACGATAGCGGCGAGCTTATATATTACAACAAGTCTTTAGTTGATTTATGGAAATTTAACGAATCTTTTTTGGTAGATAAGCCCAACATTATAGAATTTTTTGAGGTGATTCGTGAAAAGGGCATTATGCCCGAAAAAACTAATTTCCGAGATTTTGTGAATGGTTTGTATAGAATTGCCACCTCAAGCAGTCCTCATTACAAAAAAGAGAGCTTGTTTTTGCCAAACGGCGTGCATTTGCAAGAAATTTTCAACAAAGATAGTGAGTATTTAAGCATTACTTGGGAAGATGTCAGCGAAACCACGGATGTTATTCATAGTCTTAGTAATTATAAAAATTTATATAATCGCCTGATTGAAAAAAATCCTAAACCACTGCTGGTAATAGCGAGCAACGGCATTATAGAATCTTATAATTCTAAATTTTTAGAAACTTTTAATATTAGCAGCGATACCTTGGATGGTAAAATTCATGTGCGAGAGCTGTTAAACCATATTAGTATTATAAAAAGTATGGATGATAAAGCCTTACTGCTGGGAAATTTAGTGAGCAGTCGCACTTTTAGTGTGTCGCTTGAATTAAGTGAAAACGAAACGCTTTTAGTAAGCGGCATCTATCTACAAAACAGTAATACTTTTGTGCAGTGGGATTTACAAAATACATCTATTACCACAGCGGAAATAGATACAAGCAGTGTCCTTGATTTACACAAGAATCTCATTGTAGATTTAAACCATTTGGTAGGTTCGCCCGTATCTAACATTATTGGCTTTGCAGATTTGCTGACTAACGAATATGTGGGCAGTTTAAACATCCGCCAAAAGGAATATTTAGATAAAATTATTGCGGGCGCAGAATTTATTAATGATGAACTTAATCATAAAATCAGCTTAACCCAGCTGGAAAGCTCAGGTGCGCCAGAGCAGGAGGCGGTGGATTTAAATATTTGTATTTCTAATATTTTGTATCAAATTAAACCGCGCCTGCGCAGTAAAAATATTGGCATTAAGCTGGATGTTCCTAATAATATCCATAAAATAAATTCCAATGAAGAATTAATAAATAAGGCTTTTAGCTTATTGCTGATGTATATGATAGAGCAAAATCCGCATAATGCCGAAATTTCTATTGAAGTTGTGCAATCTGCCAAAGAGACTAATTTTGTTTTTAAAGATACTTCCAAATTGCCGCTACTATCTAATGAAGATTTAGCCAAAAGATACGATATTAACTTGGCAATATCAATCCTTAAAAAACTGAATTTCACCTACGAATCTGCCTCAAAAAGTAGGTCGCATCGGTATTTAAGTATTAAAGCATAATCCACCACGTGCTACGACACGGTAGCCATCCAATACTAATGCTGAGGTATCTCAGCATTAAATATTTCCATGGATTCATAACAAGAATCTAGTTTATTGTGTTGGCAGTGGATACCAGCCTACGCTGGTATGACGGTGAGTGCAACACGGAATGACGAGCATTAGTTCAACAACAGCTTATAATTCAAATGAAACTGATGATTGGAATAGTTATGAAAACTATTTTCATAGGTATATTTAAAGCCCAGCACATTGGAATTTTTTTCGTAATCAATACCTACCGATGGGCGAATTACCATGGAGTTTTTTGTGCCGCCGATGATGTTAATATCGTAAGTAGTATTTAAAAAGTTAATATTGCTGTTTGGCACATCGTAAACTCTATAGAAAGTTTTTAAATCAACATAAGGTGAGTAGGAACCTTGTAAAATATTGGTATCTTTAAAATCGGTATAAAGTAAAATTCCTGCGCCGCTATCGTGAACCATGGCAGTGTATGATGGAATATTAAATCCGGCATAGCCGCTTTCGCTGGTATTACCTGCCATAATGTAGCCGTTAGTATAGAAAATGCTTGGTTGCAAGAAAATATTATCATTAAAAGTAGCTTTATAGGCAACACTGGCATTGCTAACTACCTCTGACACATTCCGTGAAGAATTTACTTGGCTATCAAGTGGATTTCTGGTGGTATCGTAAACATTCGCTAAATACATGGAAGATAAACTTAAAGAAAATCTGTTGGCAATGTAATTAGCGTAAAGGGCAGCGTTAAAACCGCTGGAAGAAATATCGTAAAGGTGGTCGTTGGCTTTAATATCATTTACGTTAAAACCGCCTGCTACACCCAGCTGAAAATAGGATTCATTTAGTTTTAATCCAAGAATATCAAAGCCACCCATTAAAAAGTAAGTGGTTTGTTTATTGCCGCTATATAAACTTTCTGCCCGAGAATTTCCAATTTTGAAACCGTTGCGAATCCATAGCACAGGGTCTTCAGCATCTTTGGTTTTTAAATAAGCGTGGGAAGAATTTTGGCTTAGCATATCTAAATAAATTGTAGCGGTAGTGTGAATATCACTGATATATACATTGTTGCTGACAGGGCGCAGGCTGGCAATATTGCCGCCGATGGTGTTAATATCGCTGCGTAAGTCAATATTGGTGATAACTTTTTTGAGGTCATCTGAGAATTTACCGTTATCTACCATATTATCTAAAGCCTTAGCGATGTTAATAGTGCTTTCGTCTCCAGCATAGATAGAGGAGTTAAG
>JAISPM010000036.1 GCA_031274895.1 Alphaproteobacteria bacterium | reverse complement strand
ATCGAAAGATATACCAACTTAAGCACAATAATTGTAAAAAAGAAGAAAATTCCATAAACTACATAATGTAATCTTTTTTTAAGAAAAGAATTAGCAGTATTTTTCATGAAAATTATTCTACTTTAGGTTTAGCCCGATTTGGCAATAAGGAAACATCGGATTGCTTAATTTCTTTAACTAAATCTGGCAGATACTTCTTAGAAAGTGCTTGCAAATATTCTTTATTATTTAAGTAATGCCAATGAGCTTTAAGAGCTTGCAACTCTTCGTAATTTTTAAAAATCTCTTTATTTAGCCTAATGATTTTTATTTCCATAAATTTTTGTTTTAGTGCCAATATGGTGGAGACTAAAACTAAAAATATCATAATAAATATGCAAACATTTAAAAGATTTTTCATAACAGCTCAACTACCCTTAATTTTGCCGAGGAAGATGGTGGATTAATGGCTATTTCTTCTTTGTCGGGCAAAATTGGTTTTTTAGTTAAAATTTTATACTTAGACTGAACTGTAGCAGGATTTGGTTTATAATTGGTAAATTTTTTAACCACTTCACCATTTTCGTTAAAAAAATCTTTCACTATTCTGTCTTCCAAGGAATGAAAGCTCACAACTGCCAACCTACCCTGCGGCTTTAAGTAAGTGTAGGCATTTTTAAGGGCAGATTGCAATTCGTGCAGTTCATCGTTAATATAAATTCTAATAGCCTGAAAGGTTTTAGTGGCGGGATCGATTTTACCCTTGCCGCCCACCACACCTCTCACGATGTTTGCCAGCTGAGTAGTCGTTTTTATTTCTTCAATCTGCCGTTTATAAATAATTTTTTTAGCGATACGCTTAGCGGCATGCTCTTCACCGTAGTAATAAATAACATCAGCAATAGTGGATTCACTTGCCTTATTGATAAATTCATAGGCTGTAGTGTTGTTTAATCCCATGGTCATGGCTAGAGGAGCGTCGTTTTTAAAGGAAAATCCACGGGAGGTATCTGTAATTTGCATGGAGGAAAAACCTAAATCCATTATAATGCCGTCCACTTTAGTGTTAAGAGAGTCCAAAATTTGCGGATAGTTTGAAAATGTATCTAAAAAGAATTGAAATTTCTCGGGATATTTTTGGGCTAGCTGGACAGCAGTAGGCTGGGTGGTAGCGTCTCTATCGATGGCAATTACCTGCGTGTTAGGGTTCGCCAAAATATGTTCACTATAGCCTCCTGCCCCAAAGGTGCAGTCTAGGTAGATTTTTGACTCCGCCGAATTTTCCGATGGCAGATTTAAATTGTCTAATACTTCTTGAATTAAAACAGGAAAATGTGGTCGAGAGTGTTTTAAAAATTTTAAGTCTATTTGGGTCATAATTAATTATACAATATAAATTATTATAAGTTTTAATATCTTGGATTTATATGTAAGATTTTTACGGCGAAGTGTATACTAATACATGAGGCGGAAAAATCTTACATATAAATCCAAGATATTAAAACGTCAGATGGTCTATAAGCCGAGTTCTGTAGCAAGGCATAACCTTACCGGTAATTATTTATCTGGGATTATTATTACTAATAACCTCGTGCGACCTACCATAATAGCCTGCAGAAACACAGGTGTTTGCAGATTGCTCCAACAAACGCTATTTAACTTGGTCTTGCTTCAAAGAAGGTTTACCCTGCCTTTTTTGTTGCCAAAAAAGCGGTAGGCTCTTACCCTACCATTTCACCCTTACCCCCTTAGCTACGCCCGAGGGGCGGTATATTTTCTGTGGCACTTTCTCTTGGGTCGCCCCAGCCGGTGCTTATCCGGTCTTTTGTTTCTGTGAAGCTCGGACTTTCCTCTCGCCTGCAAGCAGACAAGCAATTACCCAACCATCTGACAATTAAAGATAATGGATATAAAAAATTATTGCAACAACTATTCTTCTAATTACTTTTTGGAAACCACCTTAATTATAACCATATTGTCAGTATTAATATCCAACAGGGCTTGATTAATATTATCAGCAGTCATGTTGTTGTAAAGTTTAGCAAACTCAGCATTTCTGCTTAAGGGAATTCCTAAAAATTGCTGTCTGTTTAAATACGCTGCAATGCTGCGGTTATTGGCAAAAACCCGTAATTCGTTATCCAGCATCCAATTTTTAGCAATCACAATATTTTTAAAATCATACTTTTGGCTTTTTAAATCCTCAATGGTTTGCTTAACTGCCTCTACAGCGTCTACAGTATTATCAAGGGAAGTTCCTAAGCTCACAAGCCAGTAATTGCTGATACTATCCTGTTGCAGGCTAGAGCTAACCGTATACACTAATCCTTTTTGATTGCGGAGGTTATCAAACAGTAGGGAATCCGGCATTTGTCCCATGTAGGTATTTATTAGCCTAGCAAATGGAAAAGTTGGAGAATCAAATGGGGGCGAGTTAAAAGCAATTAAAACCTCACTTTGCGAGGCTCCCTCTAGGGGAATTTCAATAACCTTATTACTCAATTTTGGCTGAACATAATCTAAAGCCAAAAATTCTCTATTCCCCTCAGGTAGCCCTTCAACTATGGTGCCGAACTCTTTTTCTACCTCTGCTCTCGAAATATTTCCGCTGATTGCCACATACATATTAGCTTTGGTAATTACTGTATGCTTAAAATCTTTCAAAATTTTTGGCGTGATCTTACTCATAACTGTAGGGTTGCCGTTTATATCTCTAAAATATTCGTGTCCGCCAAACAGTTGATTTCTTAAGGCTTGCGATACCAAAAACTTTGGCTGTTTGGCGCGAATATTATAATCCACGGTTAAATTGCTTTTGGTCAGCGCAATTTCTTCATTACCAAGGTTAGGTGAGTTCAGAATTAATTTCAGCAGATTGAATGCCCGATTTTTATAGTAGTTTAGGGTTGTAATTTCTAAGGTGATGGCGTCTCTGCTAACATTTGTATTAATTTTAATTGAATACTCATCAAACATTCTGGAAAATTCCGCCACCGAATAACCACCCGCCGCCAATGGCATACTCTCAGCCAAAAAATTGCTTAACCCCTCAAATCCCTTAGAGTCTAGTGCTGCCCCGCCCTTAAAGGTAATGTTGATGGAAATAATGTTATTATCATTATTTTCATACAATAAAACATTATCAATGCCTTTTATCCGTGGCATTTGCACGCTCAATAGAGGGCTATCAATGGAGTTAGTGGCAGAAGTATCGGCTGATTCTTGTTGCGAATAGCTAAATAACACTATTAAAAATATGATGCCCATAAGAATAATGCTGTATTTAATCAGCGGAGCTTTTTTAGTTTTATTGATACTTTTCATCATAAAATTATTCTCCCTGCGCCACACCCAGAATATAATTTACATTCTTAAGATATTTATTATAGGTGTTATGAACATCTGCCGACGTAATGTTATCTAAAGTATTAACAACTTTTTGAGTTTCCTCATAGCTAAGTCCGGCATTAAGATAGCGTGCAATCATAAACAAATACTGCATATCGTCTTCCCGCATTAACTCCAGCGAGTCTTTAATTCTGTTAACACTCATTCGTAAGTTCTGTTGCGTGAAACCTTTGGCAAGAGTTTTATTTAATATTTCTTCAAAAGCGGCAATGGCTTGAGCGTCATCAACCCCTTTATTCGGAATTAAACTAAAAGAAAATGTGGTGCTGCCTTTTTGAGATTCGCCATAATTAACCGAAAAATCCACGAGAAGTTTTTTATCTAAAACTAAATATTTATAGATTTCTCCAAATTTGGAGGATAGTAAATCTTCTAACAGTATTAGTGAATAGGCATCTTTTTTGTTCTCAGAGGTATCAGAAACCAGTGAAGGCACCAAATATGAACGTGTAATAACTTTTTGATTCACTCGCTTATCTTTAAACACCACACGCACATCTGCTTTATAAGGTTCTTCCGTGGTTTTGGCTCTTATAAATTGATGGTTTTCTTTTGGAATTTTACCATAATAGTTGTTTGCTAGTTTACGCACCTCGGTAAAATCTACATTGCCGATAATAAACACTTGAGCGTTGCTTGGAGTATACCAAGTATCGTAGAAATCTTGAATATCGTGCAGAGTGAGCTTTTTAAAGTAATCTTCATAGCCGATTAAACTTCTGCCGTAATTTGTTGTGGGATAGGTGTAGCTCCGCAGAGTATCGTAAAAAACACTATAAACATTGTTTTGATACATTTTCGCTTCTTGCAAAATAACTTGTTTTTCGTTTTCTACTAAGGATTCATTAAGTTGTAGCCATTTCATACGGTCGGCTTCAAATTCCATTACACGACTTAAGTGTCTGGCGGGCAAATTAAAGTAATAAAGGGTAATATCAAAGGATGTAAAAGCGTTATAGTAAGCTCCGGTTTCCTTAACCATGTTAGATAAATCGGCTTTGGAATATTTATTGGTTCCTAAAAACATGGCATGTTCTAAAAAGTGAGCTATTCCTTCTCTGCCACTACGTTCTTCAATAGAGCCAACATTATAAGCAATCGCATGGGTGATAATCGGGCTGTTGGTTTTAATAACATGAACCTTTAAGCCATTGTTGAGAGTGAAACTATCGTAATCGGCGGAGAAAGCTGAGCCTGCTAATAGCATCAGGAAGCATAGTTTTAGGAAAAATTTCATAATAATAACCTTAACGATTATATTTTTTATACTCTGAGAGTTTATTATCTAAAGCCTCACCTTTGTGGTTAGAGAAAATTCTCTCAATAAAACTAGGGTCGCGATAGGTTAAACCCAGCGATTCCTCATCCAGTTTTTGACGAATTTGTGATAAATCTTGGTTAGCATTAGCAAGGGCTAAAAATTTTTCATCGCTTTGCGATAGTTGAATGCTTTTTTTCTTCTGCGGCGATAGGCTATCGCTCATACCATTTTCAAACAGTAAAGATTGCACACGATTTTGCCCTTCCTTAATAAAGCGACGTTCATCGGCAATTTCCTGAGACGATAAATAATAAATCGGAGGCATGGAAAGCGGTTGATACGAATACATGGTAAAAGGATCCAAGGCTTTTTTAGTTACAATAAAGCCACTTTGGGTGCAGGCTTGCAATGCCAGCATTCCAATACCTGCAATTAAGATTTTAAAAGTATTTTTCATAGTATAAACTTTTCCTTCTAAATTCCCCTTCTTTGAAGAAGGGGTGCCTCCGTAGGAGGTGGGGTAGTAGGAAATCATGTAGTAAAAATTTATTATAACCTTTTACCACTACCCCGTCCAGCTACGCTGTCCACCCCTTCGCCAGCAAAGGGGAATTTTAACCAATAAACTTTTTTATGATTTTTTATTTAGTATAACATTTTTTATAATAATTAAAGCACAAAAATTAATATAAATATCGGCTAAGTTAAATATTGGAAAACTATACTGCCCCCAAAATACATGGATGTAATCTATAACGCCGCCTAGCCTTAGCCTGTCTATAAGGTTGCCGATACTGCCAGCTAGTAGTAGGCTTAGCACAATTATTAACTCAATACCGGCAACTTTATAAAAACTTACAATTAAATAGGTGGCTAAAATAATTGCAGAGAATGAAATTATGGCAATGAGCTTATAATCCAGTCCATCTAAAAAGCTAAAACTAACTCCCGTGTTAATTATATAGCGGATTTCTAAAAACGGTAAAATACTAATATAGTCGTAATATAGAATCATATTGCTACTGACCACATATTTAACAATTTGGTCTAAGACAACTAAAACCACTATGCTTAAGGCTAGTAAAATTAGCTGCCTTGGTGTGAAAGATTTTAATAAATTCATGGGTTATTCTTCAGCATAAACAACACTTTCACAACGTTCACACAAATGGTGTTCGCTTAGTTTTTCGTAGAACTTCCAACAACGCTCACACTTTTCACCGTTATCTTTAGCGAACTCTACAAAGACATTTTCCACATCTTCATGCCCATATAAGTCTGCAGGAGCTTCTTTTAGGTCTTTAATAGCAATGGAGGACGTAATACAAATATCTGCAAGATCCATGTTAGCTACCAGTTGTTTATCCTCCTCATTCAAATAAACAATCGGAGCAGCTTCCAGTGAAGAACCTATGGTTTTATCTGCCCTTTTAAGCTCTAAACAACCCATAACCACTTTACGGATTTTTTTGATTCTTTCAAGTTTATTAAATATGTCTTCATTATTCCAGCGTGTATGGGCTGTAGGGAAGTCAAATAAAAATAGGCTGCCTAAATCTTTAGCATAACGCTTAGCATAGGCTTCTTCCATGGTAAAAGGAATAAACGGTGCCAGCCATTTCAGCATGAAATTAAATAGGATATTTAACACTGTTAAAGTAGCTTTAAAATCCTTTGAGTTTTCGCTATCGCAATAAAGAACATCCTTTTTAATATCAAAATAAAAGGCGGATAAATCACTAAGCATAAAGTTAAATAATTTATTAAAAAACCCGTGGATTGCAAAGTTTTCGCTGAAAGTTTTTTCATATAAATTATCTAAAACAAAAACATTGTGTAAAACCCATTTGTCAATATCTGCTAAGTCTTTATAATCCACATCCTCTTTATGATAAGTTAAGTTAGCAATTAAATATCGCAAAGTATTACGGATTTTTCTATAAACTTCTGCCTGTTGCGTAAGAATATTTTTACCGATGTAAACATCTTCGCTAAAGTCGCTGCTTGCGACCCAAAGCCGTAAAATATCTGCGCCAAAGTCTTTAATTACACTTTCCGGCGTAATGGTATTACCTAAAGACTTAGACATTTTCTGTGCTTTTTCGTCCAAAGTAAAGCCATGGGTAATAATTTTTTTATAAGGCGGCACACCTAAAAGCAATAACGACATTATAAGTGAAGATTGAAACCAGCCACGATGTTGGTCAGTGCCTTCTAAATAAACATCCGCAGGGAATTTAATGTGTTCCCCCCGAAGCACATAGTTATGGCTAAGCCCTGAATCCATCCATACATCAACTACATCCATTACAGGAGTGTAATCATCTTTATTATATTTAGATGTTAAAAATCTGCGTGGATCGCCTTCAAACCATACACTAGAACCACCTTCCGCAAAGGCATTAATAACATTGGCAAATACTTCCTCATCAATAAGCGGAGTGTTGGTTTCTTTATGTAAGAAAATTCCTAAAGGCACGCCCCAAGAACGTTGGCGACTAATACACCAATCAGGACGGGTAGCGACCATGGAAGCGAGTCTATTTTTTCCTGTTCTGGGAAAGAATTCTACGGTGTCTAAACTTTTTAGAGCTTTTTCACGGAAATTATTTTTATCCATATTTATAAACCACTGCGAAGTAAGCCTATAAATTAGAGGAGCCTTAGAACGCCACGAATGCGGATAAGAATGCGTCATTTTTTCGTGGAGCAGTAAAGTATCTTGCTGAGCCAGTGCGGCAAGAACTTTAGGATTTACTTTAAAAATATGCTCGCCACCAAAAAGCGGTGCAGATTTTACAAAGGTTCCATCATCTTGGATATATTCCAGTGGTGTAATTTTATTATCTTGGCATAAATAGAAGTCGTCCTCACCATGGCTTGGTGCAATATGAACTAAACCTGTCCCTGTTGTGGTTTCCACAAAGCCTCCTACTAAGACAGGAATAATGCGTTCATAGCCCTCAAGTCCATAAAGTGGATGGTGGAGCGTAAAGCCCGCTAGTCCTGTGGTTTCATCTAATTTTACAAAATCTGCTTTCATTTTAGCAAATAAATTTTCAGCTAATTCCGTTGCTACAATTAATTTTCTTTTTGTTTTAATCGCCGAGTCTTCTTTAGGGCTTACTTCATAAAGTCCGTAAGTAATTTCTTCACCATAGGCAACGGCTTGGTTAGATGGCAATGTCCAAGGAGTAGTAGTCCATATAACTACACTTGCCTCATTCCAATTTTGTTTATTGCTGCTAGCCACAGGGAAAGCCACATAAGCTGTATCTGAGGTTTTATCCTGATACTCCACCTCTGCTTCCGCAAGAGCAGTTTGCTCTACCACCGACCATAAAACAGGTTTTTTTCCTTGATAAACGATACCATCTTTCAATAAATTTAACACAGCAGATACAATAACTTTTTCAGCAGAAAAGTTCGTAGTAAGGTAAGACTTATCGTAGTCGGCTAAAATTCCTAACTGTTTAAATTCTTCCTTCTGCACATCGACCCAACCAAGGGCAAAGTTTTTACACTCCTCACGGAAGGCTTGAATATCTACATCTTCCTTCTTTAAGCCTTGCGCCTTATATTTTTCTTCAATTTTCCATTCAATTGGCAAGCCATGGCAATCCCAACCTAGAATAAAAGGTGTATTATAATTACGAGTAATATACGATTTAACAATAATATCCTTAAGGATTTTATTTAAAGCGTGTCCCACATGTAAGTGTCCGTTGGCATAAGGAGGTCCATCGTGCAGCACAAACTGTGGACTATGTTGATTTTTCTCTATAATTTTATTGTAAATATTATTTTCCGCCCAAGATTTTAAAACATTGCTCTCTAAGGAGTTAAGATTTGCCTTCATGGCAAAATCTGTTTTTGGTAATCTAACAGAGCTTTTTATATCTTTTTCCATTTTCATTAACCTTGTTTATTAAAATAATTAAGTGCAAAAATTTTATCTTGTTCTAATTGATTTTTAAGGGCATCTAAGGAAGCAAATTTTTGCTCTTCCCGAATAAAATCTATAAATTCCACACTGATTTCTTTTTCGTATAAATCACCACTGAAATCAAATAAATGGACTTCAAGCAGTTCTTTTTTTTCATTAGACACACTTGGACGCAACCCAAAATTAGCAATTGCTTGATATTTTGTGCCGTCAACATAAGCGTAAACTAAGTAAACTCCGTATTTAGGCGTAGCATAATCTGCTATTGATAAATTTGCCGTAGGAAAACCAAGAGTTCTGCCCAGCTTATTACCATGTTGCACCTTAGCCGTAATTGTATAATTATGCTCAATGAGCGTATTTGCTAAACGTATATTCCCTTCGCCAATTAGTTTTCTAATGTTAGTGGAAGAGTATGCTGTATCTACATTATACATCTGCTTTGGCAGACAAACATATTTAATGCCCGCCGCCTTAGATAGTTCTGCAATGAGTTTGGCAT
>JAISPM010000028.1 GCA_031274895.1 Alphaproteobacteria bacterium | reverse complement strand
GTTCGTAACGGTTATTCGCTTAATGCTAAGCTAGGGGTTATGTTTTAATAATTACCTAGGTTCATGAAATTTATCTAAATCTACGAACTGGGTGCGCACAGAGTTAAACTGTAAGTCCACATTGCCAATTGCGCCATGGCGATTTTTTGCAATAATCACGGTGGCTTTATTTTTAGCCATGTTCAGCCGTTGTTGCCAGTTTTCATACCGTTTTTTAAAGCCATCTTCAGATTCATCTTTCTTTGGCATTTGCGGCTCCTCTCTCGCAAGATAATATTCTTCACGGAAAATGAACGAAACCACGTCGGCATCTTGCTCAATAGAGCCTGATTCCCTTAAATCTGAAAGCATAGGCTTTTTATCGTCACGCGATTCCACAGCCCTGCTAAGCTGCGATAGGGCAATAATTGGCACATCCAGCTCTTTGGCAATTGCCTTAAGCGTTCTGGTGATTTCACTTACCTCGTTCGTGCGGCTATCCATTTTTCTATCAACATGCAGAAGCTGAATATAATCTATTACAATTAAACCGATACCGTGTTGCCGTTTTAATCTGCGACACTTAGTGCGTAGCATTGTAGTAGTTAAACTGGCAGTATCGTCAATAAAAATTGGAATATTTTTAAGGGTTTGCACGGCAACTGCCAAACGTTCAAAATCGGAATCACTAAGGATTCCTTTTCTAAGTGCATCACTGGAAACGCCAATTTCTGAAGATAATATCCGACTGGCAATTTGCTCAGCCGACATCTCCAGAGAAAAAATTACCACAGGCGCACCCGGATTCCCTTTTTTAGAAAAAGTTTCGGCGGCATTATAGGCAATATTTGTAGCAAGGGCAGTTTTTCCCATGGATGGACGACCTGCTAATACTATAAGGTCTGAGCGTTGCAAGCCACCGAGTTTATTATCTAAATCGCGCAAGCCTGTGGTTACGCCTGAAATTCCATTTTTATATTGCGAGGCAATTTTAGCAGCATTTAGGGCAAGTTCCAGTGAGCTGCCGAAATCCAGACTATCCTTGGTAATACTGCCTTTTTCCGCCAAAGAGAAAATATCGCGCTCAATTTTAGCAATTTGGCTGGAGGATTCTTCTTCTGTATTTAAGTAATCGCTGATGTTATTTTGCAGTTCTAAAATTTGCCGCTTGATGTATAAATCATATAACAGATTGGCGTAATCTTTATGGCTTCCTGTGCTGACAATAGAGTTTGAGAGGTCTAGCAGATAGTTAAAAGTAATATCTTTAAATTCAGGAGCGTAAGAAGAAAAGTTAGAAATGGTAACAATATCTGCCACCTGCGACTTATCCAGCAGGTTTTTAATGATAGAAAAAATTTGCTGATGAGATTTTAAAAAGAAAACATCTTCAAATATATTCTCAGAAATTTCTTCAAAAAAATTGTTATTGATAATTAAAAAACCCAGTAAAGACTTTTCCGCTTCAATATTAGAAAATTTTATAGCGTCTTTGGATGGTTCTTTTATAGGGTTTTTCATGGGAGTTATTTATTTAAGATTAGATTCCACTGCCCCGTCTCACTACGTGAGCCACCCACAACGCCTGACGAAGTGGGATTTGTTCAACGATTACAGACTACTTCTGAGAATCCTCATCCTCAAAATTATCCATGGAGTTTTCTATATTAACTTTTTGCTTTTTTTCAATGGCTTCTACTTTTTCAAGAGCATCAAAAAGAGCAGCGTCTTCTTGTTCTTTTTTAGTTAGATTTGCTTTCGATTTACCACTTAAAAAATCATTCAACTGATTTTCAGCTTCTTCAGTGCTTCTGGCTACATTCACAATAATTTTTGCATGAACTTCGGGATGTAAATCTAAATTTAATTCGTAAACGCCTAAAGATTTAATTGGGTCAACAATGGCAACCTGCGATTTATTTACAGAATATCCTGATTCGCTTAAAGATTTTGCAATATCTTGCGATTTTACAGAACCGTATAAAAATCCTGATTCACCGGCACTTTTTACAAGCACTAATTTTAAACCATCAACTTTAGAAAAAACTGCTTCCGCTTCTTTTTTAAGATTAAGATTTTGTAATTCTAAATCAGCTTTTTTAGTTTCAAAAAGTTTTTTGTTAGCTTCAGTTGCTCTTAAGCCTTTTTCCCTAGGAATTAAAAAATTTCTGGCGTATCCGTCTTTAACATTTACAATATCACCAATTTGACCTAATTTTGCGATTCTTTGTAATAAAATTACTTCCATTTTTTCCTCAATTATCTTTTTAAAATTATTCTTCTTGCTTCTAATATAAAACCCAAGATACTAAATATTGCAATCAGTTCAACAAATAATATTATTACAAGCGCAATATATAATACATTTACCAAAAAACTATTGCGGCTTTTTATTTTATTCCATAAAAAAGTAAAGCCCGTATAAAAGTATCCAAAGCATAAGATAAACAATACATTGTAGAAAATATAATATAAATTTTGTTGATTATCAAGCAAATTATGAGTAATTAACGATAAAATTATTACCACAATAAAAATATAGGTGTAAAAGGCTGGTAAATCGTAGCGCAAAATAATTTCTTTGCCTTCAAAAACCTTAGATTTTATAGCAATATGCAAAGCCACATGATAGTTAAACATCAGCCATACGATATACACTACTGCTAAAATAGTTGGTAAAATAAATGCCATAACTTCCAGCTGTCTTGGTAAATCTTGAATTGCTTCAAGTTCTTCACCGATATACTGATTGGCATAAATGGAGAAAAAGGTTATGGTG
Source organism: Alphaproteobacteria bacterium (assembly GCA_031274895.1). Classification (GTDB taxonomy): domain Bacteria; phylum Pseudomonadota; class Alphaproteobacteria; order WRAU01; family Hepatincolaceae; genus WRAU01. The sequence goes on along the minus strand of JAISPM010000028.1, from coordinate 5,358 downwards.
TCATATAAAATATTATGGATGCTGAATTTCTGGATAAATCCATAATAAACCAAAACACCTGCTGCCACAGTTGCGGCATAAAAGGCAGATGCAGCCAAAATGGTTCCTGAGCTTATCTGCTTGGCTTTTAAGGTTATTCCAGATAGTATCAGTGCAGGTAAAATAAAGAATATACTAATTGCAAGTGATAATTCTGCGGAAAAAAAAGTAATTACCATGGTGGTGAAAATTACGGGCAAAAAGGAAAGTATACCTTGCCAAAAAGCTGCTAAAAAAAGCGGCAGAAAAATGACAATTACTAAAATTAAATTTACAAAGTTAAAATCGTTAGAAACAACCAGCAAAAGAATTGCGAAAAAAATTAGGCTGGAAAAAATTGAAAAGAATAAATTATTGGCTGTTTTCATTAGATGTCCCAATATTTAATCAATATTTTGGCTTTTTATGTTGTCGCTTTGCCCCTTATGTATTAGTATACACTACGAGGCAAAGCTCCTAATATAAAGCTCAAACTATTGATTAAAAATAACTTACTAATTAATTATCAAGAGCAGAAATAAGTGCTAAGAATCTAGCTCTTTTAATGGCTTGCGCTAAATCTCTTTGTTGTTTTGCGGTTGCCATGGTTAGTCTTCTCGGCAGAATTTTTCCTCTTTCGGAGGTGAATTTTTGCAGTAGATCAAGATTTTTATAGTTGATATTTTTTAAAGTAATATTATCAACATCTTTATCCTCTTTAGAAGATTCTTTTTCACCTTCATTTTCACTACCGGCTTCTTGTTTCATTAACATAGAAGGTGCAGTTTCAATTTTTTCAATGGTCAAATTTAATGTTCTTAAAACATTCTCATTAACTGAATGCAGTCTTTGTAATTCTTTGATTCCTTCAAATGGAGTTTCTAATTGCAACAGAACGTAGCTGGCTCTTTTATTCTTTTTAATTTTATAAGCTAAATTTCTTAAGCCTAAAAGTTCAGTTTTATGCACAGTTCCACCAAAACTATTAATAACCTCAATAGCTTTATTGTTGATTTCTTGCACTTGATTCGGTGATAAATCACCTCTTAATAAATATACATATTCGTATAACATGTTTTTGTTCCCATTGGATTGATTCAACTCTAAAAGAGTATAGTTTACATATATGCAAACTAGGTTTTCACATTCAGTCTATCTTAAAATCAACTTTCATGCAAGAACTTTATTGAAAAATTATAGATTCTATGGTATACTTTCTGTTAAATTTTAATATTAATTATGGAGCAAAAACATGAAAGCCTTATTATTTCCGGGTCAAGGAAGCCAAGCTGTAGGAATGGGTAAAGCCCTTTACGATAAATATTCAAGTGCTAGGGAGGTTTTTCAAGAAGTGAACGATGTTTTAGGTTTCGATTTAACCAAAATTATTTTTGAAGGACCGGAAGAAACGCTCCAAGCCACTGAAAATACGCAACCTGCAATTATGACTTGCTCCATGGCGATTATTGCAACCCTCAAAAAAGAATTCAACTTACATTTAGAGAATCACTTCTCTTACGTGGCAGGGCATTCCTTGGGCGAATATTCTGCCCTATGTGCTGCAGGAGTTTTTGATATTAAAACTACTGCTCATTTGTTAAAGGTTCGTGGCGAAGCTATGAAATCTGCCACACCGGAAGGTTTTAGTTCTATGGTGGCGGTTGTGGGCATTGATGATATTTCTAAAGTCCAAGAATTAATTGATGCAACTATAAAACCTAATGAAGTTATGGTGATTGCGAACGATAACTGTAAAGGTCAAACCGTAGTTAGTGGGCACAAAGAATCCATCCAAAACCTTATGGCTCATGCGAAAGATTTCGGTGCAAAATTGGTGAAAGAGCTTAAGGTTAGCGGTGCTTTCCATAGCCCCCTTATGCTTAGAGCATCTACCATTATGGCGGAAACCCTTAACGAAGTGGCTATGAATGATGCAAAAATTCCTGTAATTTCCAATGTTTTAGCCACCGAAGTTGTTGAGGCGAATCAAATTAGAGGATTGCTTGTGGAGCAAATCGTAGGTGGAGTGCATTGGCGTCAAAGCATGGAATACTTGGTTGCTAAAGGCGTTAACACCACAGTTGAAGTAGGTAATGGTGAAGTTTTAAGCGGACTTATGAAAAGGGTAGATTCTAACATTTTGCGAATCAATTTAGCTAAGCCGGAAGATTTAGAAGCGTTTGTAAAAAACATTTAAATCGTCATGCCGTCGTAGGACGGCATCCACTGCACCGCAGGTAGAAAAATTTATTGAGTAAAACTTTTTCTTGTGCTAGTCTAAAATTAATTAAATTAACAATAGGAGAACATATATGTTATTTAATTTAAGCGGAAAAACAGTTTTAATCACCGGCGCAGGTGGCGGTATAGGCAAAGCAATTGCTAGAGCCATGCACGCTCAGGGGGCTATTATTGGTTTGTCAGATGTTAAAGAAGAATTTCTTAAAGACATAGCGGCTGAGCTTGGCGATAGAGTTCATATTTTACCAAGCGTTGATATAACCGATGAAGCTAACGTAAATACTTTAGCAGAAAAAGCTGAAGAAATTATGGGTAAAGTGGATATTCTTGTTAATAATGCGGGAATCACCAGAGATACTCTATCCATCAGAATGCCAAAAAAAGATTGGGATGATGTAATTGCCATTAATCTAACCACTCCTTTTTTACTGTCTAAAGCGATTCTAAGTAAAATGATGAAACGCAAATACGGTAGAGTAATAAATATTGCCTCCGTGGTTGGTGTTATGGGTAATGCCGGGCAAGCTAACTATTCTGCATCTAAAGGCGGTTTAATTGCCATGACTAAAACTTTAGCGCGCGAATTTGCTAATCGTGGAATTACTGTTAATGCAGTGGCTCCGGGTTTTATTACTACTAAAATGACAGAAATTTTACCTGAAGACCAAAAGCAAAAATTACTATCGGCAGTTCCGCTAAATAGAATGGGAAGCGCAGACGAAGTTGCGTATGCCGTAACATTTTTAGCAACCGATGAAGCAGGGTATATTACAGGGCAAACTATTAATATCAATGGTGGCATGGTAATGGTTTAGTTTTGGTCTTTTTGCATTTCTATTCAGTCGCTTTTCCTCTTGTGTATTAGTATACACGGCGAGTCAAAGCTCCTGATATAAAAGCAAAAATCCGCAAAACTATAAATGCCCTCTAATTCCCCTTCTTGGGAGAAGGGGTGGACGACGCAGTCGGACGGGGTAGTGGTTAAAAATTTAATTTTTTAGTTTGACAAATAATTTATTTGTTTTACTATACAAATGTAATTGAGATTCTAATATCCAATTAAACAATGAGTTAAGGAGACTTAAATGAGTGATGATAATTTTGACAAAATAAAAAAGATAGTAGCAGAACAATTAGGTATTGAAGAATCTAAAATTGTTCCTGAAGCCTCTTTTAGTGAAGATTTAGGTGCAGATAGCTTAGATACAGTAGAATTGGTTATGGCTTTAGAAGAAGAATTTGGTGTGCAAATTTCTGATGAAGACGCACAAAAATTAGCTAAAGTTCAAGATGTAATAGAATACATTAAGAAAAAAATGTAATTTTATTTTAGTTCTTTAAGACAGAAGGGGTAGTAGTTTGTGCTATCCCTTTTTTTATTTCTTGCCTAATGACTAATTATTAGTTAAAATATGCCTTAGAATTGTTTACACTTTAAAGGATGTATAATGAAAAGAGTTGTTATTACAGGAATGGGTATAGTTTCGCCGGTGGGCGTTGGTGTTAATGCGGCATGGAATAACCTGATTGCGGGTAAAAGTGGGCTTGGCAAAACCAGTGGTTTCGATGCCTCAAATTTTCCATCGCACGTATCGGGAGAAATTCCTGTGGGGAGCTATGCTGATGGTAAATGGACGGCTGAAGAATGGGTTAGTCCTAAAGAGTTGCGTAGAATCGATAAATTTATCGCCTATGGTATTTCTGCTGCCAGACAAGCTATGACTGATGCTAATTTCGGTGAGTTGACAGAGGAAGAAAAAGAGAATTTCGGTGTGCATTTAGGTGCAGGTATTGGTGGATTACAAACCATTTATGAAAATTCTGTTCTTTTAGGAAGGGATGCGATTCTTTTAGATAATATTCCTGAGGATGCCTTAATAAAAGAAAAACTTCCTGCGGATTCTATATTTTTAGATGAAAACCCTGCGGCAAATATTTATAAAAATCCTTATAAAAAAATCAGTCCATTCTTTATTACAGGCTCTTTAATTAATTTAACCTCAGGGCATGTATCCATAGAGTATGGTTTAAAAGGACCTAATCTTTCAATCGTTACCGCTTGTGCTACCAGCACCCATGCGATTGGTGATTCTTATAAATTAATCAGAGATGGCGAAGCCATTGCCATGGTGGCAGGAGGCTCAGAATCTTCAGTTAATCCCATAGGGGTTGCAGGATTTGCAAGAATCCAAGCCTTATCTACTAATTTTAATAATGAACCAACTAAAGCCTCTCGTCCTTGGGATAAAGACCGTGATGGCTTTGTAATAGCCGAAGGGGCAGGGGTTTTAGTTTTAGAAGAATTAGAACATGCTTTGCAGCGCGGCGCAAAAATTTATGGTGAAGTTGTGGGTTATGGCACCAGTGGCGATGCTCATCATATTACTGCTCCTTTAGAAACCGGCGATGGTGCGGCTAGAAGTATGGCAAGAGCATTAAAATTCAGCGGTGTTAAAAAAGAAGATATTGGTTATATCAATGCTCATGGAACTTCAACTCCTTTGGGCGATAAAGCCGAGCTTACTGCTGTTAAAAAGGTTTTTGGCGAGCATGCCTATAAATTATCGGTTTCTTCAACTAAATCTGCCACCGGACATTTACTGGGAGCTACAGGTGCAGTTGAAGCTATATTTAGTGTTAAGGCTTTGCAAGAGGGTATTTTGCCACCAACGCTTAATTTAGATAACCCTGATGAGGGTTGTGATTTAGATTTCGTGCCAAAAGTGGCTAAAAAGAAAGATATTCAATATGCCATGTCAAATTCTTTTGGTTTTGGAGGCACTAACGGCACCTTAATTTTTAAGAAATATTCTGAGTAGACTCTCCTGAATTCCCCTTCGCTGGCGAAGGGGTGGGCGACTTTGTCGCTCGGGGTAGTGGAACCAACTTAATTTTAGTGAAAGTGAGGGATTTTTTGAAAAAGCTAAAACTTCTGATTTTAACGGCTCTGACATTATTCATTATCATCATTGGAACTCTTTTTATTATTGCAAGCTCTCCTTCAAGTGAAGATACATTAATTACCATAGAAAAAAACGCTTCAGGACGAGACGTTGCAACACTGCTGAGTCAGGAAGGAGTGATTCGTTCTGCAGATTT
>JAISPM010000109.1 GCA_031274895.1 Alphaproteobacteria bacterium | reverse complement strand
TCAACACAAAATAATTTTAACATTGTTGTTCGCATCCGTTATTTTTATGGTGTTTGCAATTATTAAATTAGATTGGTGGATGAGTGAAATTACCATGCTGTTTATTGCTTTAGCGGTAATTTCGGGAATAATTGCCAAAATGGATAATAACACTTTTTGGGATTCCTTTATAGACGGTTCAAAAGATTTACTATCTGCCGCCCTTGTAATTGGGCTTTCACGGGCGATTGTGGTGGTAGCAAATGAAGGTATGATTTTAGATACAATTTTAAACGGTGCTGCAAACTTCTTACATGGGCTATCCACAATTACATTTGTGATACTTAATGAGTTTGTGCAAATTGCCATCGCTTTCTTGGTGCCAAGTTCAAGCGGACATGCGGCTTTAACCATGCCGATTATGGCTCCACTGGCAGATTTACTAAGCGTGCCAAGGGAAGTAATTGTAATTTTATATCAAGGAGCCTCGGGGATTGCTAATTTAATAACTCCAACTTCAGGGATATTAATGGCAGTAATTGCCATGGCAAGAATCACTTGGATTGATTGGTTGAAGTTTGTAATGCCGTTGCTGGCAGTGCAGGTCGTGCTGGTAATAGTTATTGCAATTATGGGATTGTAAAGAAAAAGAGGGCAGTTAAATACTGTCCTCTTTTATATAATAATAAATAAAAGGAGAAATAATTATGGCGAAATTAGTAATTGCATTGGGTGGTAATGCTTTAGAGGATAGTAGCTCCCCGACCGCAGAAAATCAGCTACGTGTGATAAAGTCTAACGTGCCGCATTTAGCAGATTTAATTGCAGCAGGGAATAGTTTAATCATAACCCACGGCAATGGTCCGCAAGTTGGCAGAATTTTATTGCAAAATGAGGCAGGAAAAGATTTGACTCCTCCTTTGCCGTTTGATGTTTGTGGAGCGATGAGTCAAGGTATGATTGGCTATCAGATTCAGCAATCTCTGCGAGAAGAATTGTTGAATAGGAGCATAAAAAAGGATGTTGTTAGTTTATTAACGCAAGTTGTGGTAGATGAGCAAGACCCTGCATTTAAAAATCCCACCAAGCCAATTGGTGTTTTTTATTCTAAAGATGAGGCAGAGCGTTTGGCAGTAGAAAAGGGCTATACAATTAAAGAAGATGCAGGCAGAGGCTACAGAAGAGTTGTGGCATCGCCATTGCCTGTGGGTATTGTGGAAATTAATTCTATTAAGAAACTTGTGGATGCAGGTGAGGTAGTAATAGCAGGCGGCGGTGGCGGAATTCCTGTGATTCGTGAGGGAGCCAATGGTTTAAAAGGTGTGGCGGCAGTGATAGATAAAGATTTTGCATCAAGTAAACTGGCGGAAATAATAGATGCTGATACGCTGATAATTTTAACTGCAGTGGATAAGGTTTTTATTAATTATGGCAAAGAAAATCAACAGGGCTTGGATACTTTGTCTTTAGCAGATTTAACCAAGTATATTGGTGAGGGACAATTTGCACCGGGTTCCATGTTGCCAAAAATTAAGGCATGCGAAAACTTTGTGAAGTCTAAGGTTGGTCGTAAGGCGTTAATTACTTCTTTAGATAAAGTGAGTGAAGCCATAAAAGGCAAAAACGGCACTTGGATTGGGTAGTGGGAATTATTATAAAACCAAAATTTCTATAAAACTCAAAGGGTATAGTTATCTATTTTAACTGCAATGACATATTTCTATTTGTGGAAAGCTCTAGCGAGGTCATAATGCAGTTAAAATAGATAACTATACTCTTTGAGTTTACTTTGCCAATGGTTGATAGAGGCTAAAAGATAATTCTACTTAACTATATTTTTTTATTTTGCCACTCTTTCTGTAGAAAGAAGAAATGAATAATTTTTATTTCCATATTATAGCGCGCATAAATCAATAAAAATAGATCACCCTCTTACTTATCGGATATATCCATAAACATGTTTGGGAAAGTTAAAATTCTACCATGTTTTTTGAGAGAGAAGTTTAGAGGAATAAAGAAAGGGGTTAATTAGATAATTAACCCCTTTCTTTAAGTATAGACAATTATAAAACTATCTTCTTCTGCTACCTGCGGAAGAGCTTAGTTGAGGTCTGCCGCCCATGGTTGCATTGGCAGGTTTCATTCCACCCATGCTTCTACCACCCATAGAGCCGCCGGACATACCACCTCTATTCATAGAGCCACCACCCATAGGTCTGTTCATGCCGCCGGACATACCGCCCTGAGAACCGCCTCTGTTCATGCCACCCATGGAAGAAGACATACCGCCGCCCATTTGAGGTCTATTCATGCCACCGGACATACCACCTCTGTTCATTCCACCCATTTGGGGTCTGCTCATTCCGCCGGACATACCGCCCTGAGAACCACCTCTGTTCATGCCACTTCTATTGTTATACATATCTTGTCCTTCTTCATTATTAGATGTTGCAACATCAGGATTTGCTTGATTTACTCTGTTAAGAGTAGCATTACCCTCATTTCTTCTGTTTAATAAATTTAATGATAATGGTCTAAAATTCGCACGCTCGCTATTTAAACCAATAGAATCACCTAATCTATTATTTATTCTATTATTCACATTATTACTAAAATTTGTATTTCTGTCAACAGCAAAATCGCCAGCCGCTCTTCCTTGTGTCGCTCTATCTGTAGAAAAACTTGGGCGAGGCGTAGAAAGACTAGGTCTCTCAGTTGGTGTAGGTCTGTTTGGAGCGAATCTTGAAAGCCCAGCACTTTCACCAAATCTTGGTATTGTGCGATTTTGTAAAGAAGCAGGTGCTGAAGAATCTCCTCTCATGTGTGAATTGGTATGATTGGAATCCCTATTCTGTGGAGTGAATCTTGAACTCGGTTCTCTTGAATGTGTTTCAGCACTACGAGTTTGAAATCTATCTCTGTTGAAATCACTATGTCTTGGTCTATCGCCAAGGGTTGGTCTTTCTCTGGAGAAATCTCTATGCTCTCTGTGCTGAAATTCTCTGTTATGTTCATGACGTTCTTGATGCCCATGCTCCGCATGTTGATTACGGTTAGTATCATAATCATTTGGCATATTATCTAAGTCAATGTTTTCATACTCAGAAAAACCTTCTTCTGCCACAGAGTTATTAGGCGTGGTATTGATATTAACATTAGGAGTGTTCTCTTCATTATAAAGAGCTTCTCTATCTCTGTTAGTATTAACACGTGGTTTTACTGCAGGAACATCAGACGATTCTTGAGTTTCAGCCTGTTTGATTTTATCCTCAATATTTTGAGCTACTTCTTCTAAAGAGGTTAAAACATTAATGCTTTCCTTAACATCTTCAATGATTTTTTTTCTTTCAATAGGAATATTTTTAATATCATTCTCTAAATTGGCAAGACTATTTCTATTGGCTCTAGCATAGCGTCTTTCCCTAATGGTTTTTTCCACTTGCTTAATTTCGTTTTCAGCAGTGTTTTCAGATTCAATATTTTCAGCTACTTGAGCTACATCTTCTTTAGAACCCGTCTCTTTAGCAACAGTAGTATTTTCTGTGATTCTAACTTCTTCTTGGAAATCTTGTGCAACTACCGCTAATTCGGTGGAAGGAGCTGTAGAAGGTGCTGTAATATTGTTTACGGAGCTACTTTCTTGTTTTGAAACAGTATCTCTTATTTCTCCATTACTTTTTAAATCAACTTTAGAGTTAGAGAGTTGATTCATAATTACATCTAAGTAATTGATAATAGCTTTATCGCTGGATATTTGTTTGCTGATTTGGCTTTCAATATCATTATCAAGTTTTCTAACTTTGGTTGCCACCACAATTAACCCAAACACTAGGGTTAATATTAAAGATACCACGAACAATACTAAAATAACTAAATCGTAAACACTCAATTCTAAAAGAGAAAGAGAGAAAAATTTTGTTATAGATTCTAACATTATAACTCCTAAATATTTAGTAAAATTACCTCTACTTTAGGATAACTTAAAGCAGAGGATTTTGCAATTGAAATTTAATTTTTATTATTTTCTTTATAGATTCTTTTATTTCTTTTTGTAATTGCAATGCAAAATAAAATACTTATTAAATAAACTATGCCAAATACCGACATCACCGCCCAAGAATATAGGAAAACGCAGATTAATAACAGGGCAGTAATTCCTATTATTAAAGGCAGTTGGTTTCTTTTAATATGGAAAGATTTTGTGGATGGCGTAGGGATGTTTGAGATCATTAAAAATCCTACAATTAACATGTAGATGCCATAGTGTAGGCTAGAAATTTCAAAGCCCCAAGCAAAGTGGATGGTGATTGGTAAAACTCCCAGCATAAAGCCTGCAGGAGTAGGGACTCCCATAAAAAAACCTTTGGCATATGCAGGCGGTTCAATATCTAGGTTAAACCGAGCCAGCCGCAACATGGAGCAAATGGCAAAGAACATTGCGCTTAAGTATAATAACCGATGTGCTGAACCTGTGTAAGAAAGCACAATAATTGCCGTGGCAACACCGAAACATACTAAATCGCTCAAGGAATCTAACTCTGCTCCGAATTTACTGGTGGTGCCTAGGATTCTGGCGATTCGTCCATCAAATAAATCTAAAAAAGCTGAAATTAATATAAAAGTAATCGCTTCTTTAATTTGTCCGTTAATTGCCAAAAGAATCGCATTAAAGCCAAACATAAAGGCGGCAACGGTAAATAAACTCGGGATAGCTCTATATATGTGTAATCTTTTTTCCATAATCTACCTAGATTTTGCTCTGTCGTGGATTTGGTAAACCATAGGCTCACCTTTGTATTCGAAGTCTGCAAGGATGGTTTCACCGGCTATTGTGGTTTGCCCTACCGATACAAACGGCGTAATATCGGCAGGTAAGTAAACGTCCACACGGCTGCCAAAGCGAATCAGTCCAACCTTTTCACCTACTTTTACCGCAGTGTCTTCTTCAATAAATTTAACGATTCTACGTGCTACCAGTCCTGCGATTTGCACGAAAGCCACTTGGTGTCCGTTTGAGGTTGTCATAATAAAGGATTGTCTTTCGTTATCTACGCTGGCTTTATCAAAGGATGCATTAAGAAATTTACCCGGATAATAAAGAATTTTGTCAATAACCCCGCTACAAGGTGTTCTGTTCACATGCACATTAAAAACGTTCATAAATATGGATATTTTCAGCATTTCTTCAGATATTCCTAATTCTGCAGGTGGAATTACTTTTTCTACCTTAATAATTTTGCCGTCCGCAGGAGCAACAATCAGCGAATCCAATTGTGGAGTAACCCGCTCAGGGTCTCTGAAAAATGCCACACACCACACAGTAAGTATAACGCCAATGATTCCAAGGATACTGGAAAATAAAAATAATACCACGGTAATTACAGCAAAAATAATAATGAAAATGTTGCCTTCGTGGGCGATTTTCGGGAGTTTAAAATCCATAGAAACCTCAAAATATATTTGTAATTTTAATAATTAACACTTATTATATAATATAAGTTGCTACATGGACACAAAAATTTTTATTAAGGCTGAAATGACTACAGAAATAAAAGATTTTTACACAATAATTGCGAAATTACAAGATTTTTGGAGCGCACAGGGTTGTTGCTTTTTAACTCCTTACGATGCCGAGATGGGCGCAGGGACGTTTCATCCTGCCACTGCCCTGCGGAGTTTGCAGGAAAAGCCGTGGAATGTGGCGTATATTCAGCCCTGCCGTCGTCCGACCGATGGACGCTATGGTGAAAGCCCAAACCGTTTGGCGCATTATTTTCAGTTTCAAGTTATTATGAAGCCTGCACCCGAAAATATTCAAGAATTATATTTAGAAAGTTTGCGGGTGTTAGGAATTAATACTGAATTGCACGATATTAGATTCGTGGAAGATGACTGGGAAAGTCCAACCCTTGGTGCATGGGGGCTTGGCTGGGAGGTTTGGTGCGATGGCATGGAAATTACCCAGTTTACTTACTTTCAACAGGTCGGCGGTATTGCGGTAAGCCAGACGCCCGCGGAAATTACCTACGGACTTGAGCGGTTAGCCATGTATATTCTTGGCTACGATAATGTTTACGATATGCCGTGGAATGCCAAAACAGGGATTACCTATGGTGATATTTATTTGCAGAGCGAAAAAGAATTCTCTGCCTACAACTTTGAGCATGCGACTGTGAGCGATTTATTCACGCAGTTTGAAATGATGCAAAAAGAATGTGCGAGTTTGGTTGATAAAAAACTGGTGTATCCGGCGTATCACCAAGCAATTAAGGCTTCTAACCTGTTTAATATTTTAGATGCGCGCGGATTAGGCGTGGCAGAGCGGGCTTTGTATATTAATAAAATTAGAGATTTGGTGAAATCTTGTTGTAATTTATTTATGGAATCTAAATAATGGCACAATTTTTATTGGAAATATTAAGTGAAGAAATTCCAAGTAGCTTGCAAATAAAAGCGCAAGAGGATATTAAAACTTTATTTGCTGAGGAGCTATCTGCAAGAGATGTTGGATATAGCAACATTGCAGTTTTCTCTACACCAAGAAGATTGGTAGTATATATCACCGGGTTATCGGAAGTCGTTGCCGATAAATTTGAGGAAAAAAAAGGTGTTCGTGTGGACGCATCTGTTGAAGCCATGGCGGGATTCTTAAAAACCTATGGTTTAAAATTAGAAGATTGTGAAAAGCGAATCACTCCTAAAGGCGAGTTTTATTTTTATAAGCATGTTATTCGTGGTGGTGAGGTGAAATCCATAATTACCGAGGTGATAGTTGGTATTCTTGGTAAAATGAAGTTTAAGAAGTCTATGGTGTGGAATGAAAGCCGTGTGGCGTGGGCGCGCCCGATTCGCGGATTTTTGGCGTTTTTTAATGAAAATATATTGCAGTTTAGCTTTGCCGGTGTAGACTCCGCAGATACTACTAGGGGGCATAGATTCTTAGGTGCGAGTGAGATTTCTGTAAAATCTATAGAAAATTATTTTGCAGAATTAGAAAAAAATTATGTAATTTTAGATGTGGTTAAGCGGCGAGAGATGATTCTTGGTTGTCTTGGCGAAATTGCTAAGCAGCATAATGTGAACTACATAGAAAACGAAAGTTTACTACAGGAAATTACCTATTTAGTGGAATATCCGAATATTTACATGGCGGAAATTCCGCAAAAATATATGGGTTTACCGAAGGAATTGCTGGTGGAAATTATCGTTAAAAATCAGCGATATGTTAACTTTGTGAATCGTGATGATAGTCTATCTAATAAATATGTGATTGTTTCTAACTTAATTGCTACCGATAGCGGCGATACCATTATTGCGGGCAACAATAAGGTTTTGCAGGCACGGCTGGAAGATGGTTTGTTCTTTTATAAGCACGATTTAGAAACTACACTTAAAGCAAAAGCTGAAAAACTTCAAAATATTAATTTTTTTGAAGGACTAGGTTCAATTGCTGATAAATCCACGCGGGTGGCGAATCTTTTTAAGAGCGTTTTTA
>JAISPM010000048.1 GCA_031274895.1 Alphaproteobacteria bacterium | reverse complement strand
CATACTCTTTAGAACCGGTTCTTGCGATGCCTTGAACCTGTAAATCTATAACATTAATTGTGCCATCAATAGTATTGGTCAACACACTGATATAATCACCAACACTAACACCCAAACTTTGGGCTAGAATTTCTCCAATTACTGCCTGATTAGAATCATCATCATCAATCTGCATGCCATCTATAATAGTTTCAGCGGAGCTAAAACCTTGTTCTATTGAGGGATTTATTCCTATAAATAAAGCACTAAAGGTTAAGTTGTTATAGGCGATAAGTCCCGAAAAATATAACCTTTGGGTGACAGTATCAACATCATAAACATTTTCTTTTAGCTCAAGAGAGAGTTTTTTATAGTCTTCTATTAAATACTTATAAGGGTCTTTAAGGCTATTTTCACGATACCCAGTTTTATAAATTTGAAAATGCCCTAGTTGGGTTCTGATGGTAGCCTCTCGCAGTCCTTCAAAATTAAATTGAATAAACCCTCCCATAGAAACAAGGGCGATTATCCCCACTATCATGGTGATAAAAGCCACGCCAGTTTTTCTTTGGTTTTTTATGATATTAAGGAATGATAGTTTTATAACGGCAAGCAGGCTTAGATTATGGCTTTTCATACTAATACCCCATTTTGGAGTTTTAAAATATTGCTACTAAATTCGGCAACAATAGGGTCGTGGGTAGCAATTATGCTAATTAGTTTCTCTTGCACTGATAGGTGGCTTAGTAAATCCATAATTAGTTTGGTGTTATCTAAATCTAAGGAAGCTGTGGGCTCATCGGCTAATAAAACTTTAGGATTATTAATTAAACTTCTAGCAATGGCTACCCGTTGCTGTTGTCCGCCCGATAAATTCACTGGTCTATTTTTTATCACTGCACTAATTTTTAAATAATCTACTAGTTTATCGACTCTCTCATGCCTTTCTTTTTTACTAAGATTAGTTTTAAAAAGCGGATACTCTATATTTTCATAGGCACTTAGCACTGGAATTAGGTTAAAATGCTGAAATACGAAGCCGATATGCGAAAATCTAAAATTAGTAAGGGCGGTATCGTTCATTTTATTAATATGATGCCCATCTATGTAAATATCACCAGCAGTTGGTTTATCTAACGCACCTATTAGGTTAAGCAAAGTAGATTTTCCCGAACCACTACTACCTTGAAGGACGATAATATTTTTCTGTTCAATACCGATAGATAAGCTAATTCCTTTAAGAACAGGATAGTCTTGCTTAGCCACTTTATAACTTTTAGTGATGTTTTGAAGTTCTATATACATACATTATTTATCCTTAAGAAATGCCTTTATTTTAAGTGCTAAATTACTATTTGGGTCTAAATAAGCTAAATCTTCCTTAATTTTTTTATCTCTACCAAACATTTCCGGCAATTCTAAACTATTGCTGGCTCTAATTATTCTTAAAGTAATATTATTGCTATCTAAACTAACCGCCTTATCTATAAAAGCCAAACCGGTATTAACATTACTAACCTTTTGGGCAATTTTTTTAGAGTCCCTCCCTAAAAGGGTATAGCTACTACCAAGATAAATTAAAATTAAGGGATTTTTTTTATTATATTGTCCCTCGTAAAACTCACCTGCTTTTTTTAATAGCTCCACAGCTTTTGTAGATGTTTCTAAATCTTCTTTTATAAGTGCTAAATTATGATAAGCAATCCCAAGTGCGAGAAAATCTTCACTTGATTTTACATCTTGTGAAAACTTAGAAATATACTGCTCTAAAGACTTTTTATCTTTAGTATCCATTAGTTTTATTAAGGTAGGATTTTCAACTGCCATAATATTCAATGGCAGAAATATTATTAGTAGCAATATGATATATTTATGTAGCATTTTAGAGTCTCTAGTTATTTAAAGAAATTTAAACATATTTTTTGTTAATATTAACATAATATTTGACTAAAATATATAAAAACTCTATTCTTATATGATATCAATACAATCACTACATCATGAATAAACACAATTACTTTATGCAGCAAGCTATAGACTTGGCAAAATTAGGCAAAGGACATACTTTTCCAAACCCCGCTGTAGGTTGCGTGATTGTTAAAAATAACGAAATTATATCCACAGGATTCCACGAGTGTTATGGCGGCTATCATGCAGAAAAAAATGCGATTTTAAATGCTAAAGAAAGTCTTACTGGCGCAAGTTTATATGTAAACCTAGAACCCTGCGCTCATTTTGGCAAGCAACCACCCTGCTGCAATTTAATTGTAGAATCTAAACTCTCTAAAGTTTTTTATTCCTCGATTGACCCTAATCCACAAGTAGCGTCGCAAGGCGTAGAATACCTAGAAAAACACGGCGTTAAAACCTACGGAAATATTTTAGCCAAGAAAGCCTTTGAGCTGAACGAGGCATTTTTCTATCATACTATCACAGGCAAACCCTTAGTTGCTGCCAAATGGGCGCAAAGTATTGATGGTAAAATTTTTACTTACACCAAAGAAAGCAAGTGGATTACAGGCGAAAAATCGCGCCAATATGTCCATGAGCTAAGAAATAACCACCAAGCTATTATGGTAGGTGCAAATACTTTAAATGCCGATAATCCGCAACTTAATGTGCGCATGGTTGCCAATGCAGGAAATCCCATTAAAATAATTGTAAGCTCAACAGGCAACATTAACCTACACTCAAGAATATTTAACGATAATAACAATATTATCATCGGCACCACTGAGAAAATTCCTTCTAAAATTGAAGCAGAACTTAAAACTAAAAACTGTCAACTAATAAAAACCACTGCACACAATAATCAAGTTAATCTTGAAGAACTACTGATTGAGCTAGGCAAACTCGGGATTATTTCAGTTTTTATAGAAGGTGGAGCGGAACTGTTAAAATCTTTTATCCTTCAAAATTTAATCAACAAAGCCTTTGTTTTTATAGCTCCTACCCTAATAAGCGGCAACAATAACAGCCTAATTAATGAGAATATTTTTGCAGAATTAAAAAACACGCCTAAATATATATTAAAAGATACCCAAATATTTGATAATGATATACTTATAGAATATTTGGCACCCACCTATAACCAATGGAAGGATTTATGTTTAGCGGAATTATTAAAGAAATCGGTCGTGTAGATAATATTATTAAAACCGACGGAAAAATTACGTTAGAGGTAGCAGCTCCACTTTTACTAAAAGATGCAGTGATAGATGACAGCATTGCCGTTAATGGTGTGTGCTTAACTGTGGTTCACCTATCAGCAAACACCGCCACTTTTGAAATTTTACCTGAAACTATTGCCAGAACCTCCCTTGGCGATTTGGTAATCGGAGGAGAGGTCAATGTGGAATCCTCCATAACCCTCCAAGATAAAATCGGCGGACATATGGTGCAAGGTCATGTGGACGATGTTGTTATAATTAAAAGTATTCAAGCAAACGGAGCTGCCCTAGATATAACTTTTACAGGTAATTCTGCTTATACAGATATGCTGGTGGAAAAAGCCTATATTGGTTTAGATGGCATGAGCTTAACCATAACCGCCGTAGAAGAAAATACTTTTAGCGTTATGATAATTCCACACACCTTTAATAACACTGTGGTAAAAAATTGGCAAGTTAATACGAAAGTAAATATGGAAGTTGATATTATTAATAAATCCATTTATAAATATATTAAAGCCCTAGAAAAAAAATAATGGAGGGAAAAAAATGAGAAACGTTAAAGCAGCATTAGAGGCATTAAAAGCAGGGCATCCGATTATTATTGTGGATAATGACGATAGGGAAAACGAAGGTGATTTAGTCGCTGCCGCACAGACTGTGTCAGACGAAACCATTAACTTCATGGTAATGCACAGTAGCGGCGTTATTTGCTTAAGTTTGTTAGACACCCATGTGGATAAACTAAAGCTACCGATGATGAACTCTGCCAACCATGCCAAAGATAAATTCGCCACCGCTTTCACCTATTCTATTGAGGCATCCAGCGGAGTATCCACCGGAATTTCCGCACGCGATAGAGCGCATACCATTCGCACAGCAGGTAATCCAAGTGCTGTTTATACAGATGTTATTTCTCCCGGGCATGTATTTCCATTGCGCGCCCGCCCGGGACTACTAAGTGAACGCCAAGGACACACCGAAGCCAGTATTGAAATTTGCCTATTGGCAGGGTTATACCCATCGGCAGCCATAGTAGAAGTAGCCGCTCCTAATGGTAATATGCTGCGCGGAGAAGATTTAGAAACTTTCGCCAAAACCTATAGGGTGCCAATAATCAGCGTGGCAGACATTATTAACTACAAAGAAAATGCTGATACCTATGTGGAAAAATATTCACAAGCGCATTTGCCCACACAATTCGGCGACTTTGATATATCCGTATGGCATGATGTCTACAGCGAAGAACTTGTGGTTATATCGCGGGGAGACTTAACTCAGGAAAATGTTCCATTGCGGGTGCATTCCAAATGCTTAACGGGCGATGTTTTTCATTCCCTTAAATGCGATTGCAATGAACAACTCCATAATGCTTTAAAATATATTAATGAAAAAGGCTACGGTATGGTGGTGTATTTAGATCAAGAAGGACGAGGCATCGGGCTATCTGACAAAATAAAAGCCTACTCCCTGCAAGAACAAGGGTTAGATACTATAGAGGCTAATTTAAAAATCGGTAAGCCTATAGATGCCAGAACTTGGGATTACGCTCTGGCGGTTCTTAAAACCTATAATTTGAAATCCATTGAATTATTAACCAATAATCCAGATAAAATCTCTGCCATGCAAACATTGTATGGAAATAATGTAAGCACTAAAAGTATTCCATCTTCCATTAATGAATATAATGAAAAATATATTGATACTAAATTACAAAAAATGAAACATGCAACAATTAGAGGATAAAATGAAAATAGCTATCGTGCAAGCTCAGTGGAATGCTGAAATTACTGATATTTTGGCAAACAGTTGTGAAGACACTTTAAAAAAAGAAAATGTGAATATTATTAAGTTTAATGTGGCAGGAGCCGTGGAATTACCTGTAATGGCAAAAAATATTATTATGTATGATGAAAACGTAGATGCGGTAATTTGCATCGGTGCAGTTATTAAAGGCGGCACTGATCACGATAAATACGTTGCAAGCCAAGCAGCTTACGGTTGCCAAAAAGTAGCAATAGATACAAGTGTGCCTGTAGTTTTCGGCGTTCTCACAGTTCCAAATAAAGAATTAGCTCTGCAACGCGCTAATGGCGAGCATAGCTATAGTGGCATTGAATGGGCAAATGCGGCTATACAAATAGTTAAAAATATTCAGCAGTTGCAGGAGGATGTTATTTAATTAATACTGCATTGAAGTGTGTAAGATTTTTAATATTTCTATAGTGTCCTGTTTTACTCTATAAACTATAATATAATTAGTCTTATACACAAAAAACTCTCTTGTGCCTAGCCTCCTACCAACTTTACCTATTTCTGGATTGTATTTTATTATTTTAAGGTAATTGTTTATTCTATCCATGAGCTTATCAAAGTATGGCTCGTAACCAATTAGATACTCCCTAATATTTTCTAAATCATTTTCCGCTTTAGTTGTTAGTTTAATCTCTTTAATCATTAATTTCTAATCCAATAATCTTTTAAGTAATTTCTCGTTCGTTGAAAACTCACCATTATCAGCTTGTCTTATACCCTCATCAATTTCTTCCAATTGCCATTGATATAAATCTATTTTATCATCTATAAGGCTATTAATCATAGCACTTCTGTCTACTTGTTCGGTTTTAGCTATAATATCTAAAAATTTTAATTTATCTTCAGGAACTCTTAAACTTACTGTTTTCATTTTTACCTCTTTTTATTAGTTTGTATTATTGTAATACATTTGTATTACAATTGCAATAGTTATTTCAAATTTAACTGCCTTATCGCCTCGCCTGTAATAATAGCGGTAGATACGGCTAGGTTTAGCGACCGCTTACCTGCCACCATTTTTATGGTGATTTTATGATTTATTAAGTCATGCACCGCAGCAGGAACGCCTGCACTTTCCTTGCCGAACATGATTATATCGTTTGGCTGAAATCTGAAGTCTGTATAATTAGTATCAGTTTTTGTGGTGGCGAGAACTAATCTTTTTTGCGATTTTTCCACATATGCTAAAAATTCTTCAAAATTCGCATGTAGGGTGTAATCTGCGGTATTTAAATAATCCATACCTGCCCTGCGCATGTGTGCGCCACCGAAAATAAAACCGCAGGGTTCTATAATATCCACATGAATGCCGAAACAATCCGCCATCCTCAAGATTGTGCCTGTATTTTGCGGGATATCGGGTTCAAATAATGCTAGGGAAATCATGCTACTTAACCTATAATTTTTATGGAATCAAAATAAGTATAAAATAATGATTGATATTAAACAACTAAATCCGCAAAAAGATGTTTTAGTGATATTTGGAGCGACCGCCTCGGGAAAGTCTGCCGCCGGCGTGGATATTGCTCGGCAGACCAATGGCGTAATTATTAATGCCGACGCGTCTCAAATATATAAGGAGGCTCCAATTTTAGCAAATCTGCCCACCGCTAGAGACTTTGCAGCGGCTGACCACAAACTTTTCGCCTATTTATCTATTACAGAAGAATCTTCCGTAGCCTCGTGGTTAAAACTATGCGCCCATGAGATAGAATCTGCCCAAACTAAAGGCAAGATTCCAATTGTGGTCGGTGGCAGTGGTATGTATATATCTGCCCTCCTTTACGGCATTTCGGATATCCCCAGTCAATCAACAAAAAAACAAGAGGCAATTGCTACCTATAATCAACTGGGTGCTGAAAAATTCTTAGAACTGATGCAGAAAATTGACCCAATCCATACCGCTAAAGATTCTCAAAGGCTAATTCGGGCTTATGAGGTTTATTTAATCACCCAAAAGCCCTTTTCTTTTTATGCCTCTCAGCCAAAAATAAAATATGTCAATGCTGAGTTTATAAATATTTTTATTAATCCTGTGCGAGAAGATTTGTATGCAAAAATTAATCTGCGCACTGAAAGTATGTTTAAGGAAGGTGTTGTAGAGGAAGCTGCAAGGATTTTAAAATTAACTCAACAGCAAACCCACATCAAAAAAATTCTTGGACTTTCCGAAATTATTAATTACTTAGATGGCAAGCAAACCTTGGAAAATACCATATCATTAGTGCAGCAAAAAACCAGAAATTATGCTAAAAGGCAAATCACGTGGTTTAACCATCAAATTGCAGAAAAAATTATACGGATATAAATTCCCCTTCTAGCAGAAGGGGTGGCGGTCATAGACCGACGGGGTAGTGGGAAATCATGAAACAAAAATAAATTATTAGTAATATTTAAAATTAATTCCACTACCCCGTCCGGCGATGCCGTCCACCCCTTCGCCAGCGAAGGGGAATTTATATCCTAATTATTTTAAAAAAATAATTATCAAAAAAAGTTTATTTTGTTATAATATAATTATAAAATTTTTCGTAAAATGTGTTTTTTACGAATCTACTTCCTGAACCTTATTACAAAGAGAAAAAATTGTGAGCATAAGAGATTTATTTTTTGTTGATTTTGCAATAGACCTTGGCACGGCTAACACCCTGATATACATTAAAAATAAAGGGATTGTTCTGAATGAACCTTCGGTTGTGGCTATTCAAAAGGTCGGCAACACTAATAAAGTTTTAGCAGTTGGTAATGAGGCTAAAAAAATGCTGGGTCGGACAGCTGGAAATATCTCAGCCATTCGTCCTCTTAAAGATGGCGTAATTGCCGACTTTGAAGTTGCCGAACAAATGATAAAATATTTTATTAAGAAAATTTATCAACATTCTTATATGAAAAAAGCTCTAATTCTCGTGTGTGTTCCAAGTGGCTCCACTCCTGTAGAACGTAGAGCGATTCAAGATTCTGCATATAACGCAGGTGGTAATACAGTGTATTTGGTGGAAGAACCTATCGCTGCCGCAATCGGTGCCGATTTACCAATCCTTGACCCTATCGGCTCTATGGTAGTTGATATTGGCGGCGGAACCACAGAAGTTGCGGTTATGAGCTTAGGCGGCATTGTGTATAGTCGTAGTGCGAAAATTGCAGGCGATAAAATGGATGATGGTATCATTCAATACATCCGCAAAAACTACAACATGATGATTGGCGAAACCACTGCTCAAAAAATTAAAGAACAAATCGGTTATGCAATTATCACTAACAAAAACCCTGATAATCATTTAACTATTAAGGGGCTGGATTTTCTATCGGGCGTGCCTAAGGAAATTGTTATCAACGA
>JAISPM010000040.1 GCA_031274895.1 Alphaproteobacteria bacterium | reverse complement strand
AATAGTATAATATACTACCATTATAAAAAACTAGAGATACCCATGAATACCTTTATTGACACCTATTTTAAAATCCCATTGTTGGTAAGATATACGTTCATTACTGCCATAAACTCTTTGCTTGCATATTTATTTTATGTAAGCCTGTTTTTTGGGATGTATTACAAAAATCATTATTATTTGGCTGTGTTTGCCAACTTTTTTATTATTGCGAGCTTTTCCTATTGCACCATGAAGCTGTTTGTTTTTAATACTAAGTATGCCCCCCTGCCTGAGTATCTTAAAACTCTTGCTGTGTTTGCGGGAGCTTTTCTTATTAATATTTTATTAATAACTTTTTTAAGCGGGCTTTTAGGGATTAATATTAAAGCTGCAGGATTTATTTGCTTGGTGTTAGTGTTTGTTTTAACTTATATGGGTTTAAAGAACTACGCTTTTAATCATCGGGTAGATTATTTCTATCGTCCGTTAAAGAGTCGTTAAATGTCTGAAGTTTATGATGTTATTGTGGTCGGCGGTGGACACGCCGGCGTAGAAGCCTGTGCGGCAGCTGCCCGTGTGGGGGCTAAAACTCTACTAATTACTCTAAAGTTAGACGATATAGGGCAAATGTCTTGTAATCCTGCCATTGGCGGTTTAGGTAAAGGGCATATCGTGCGTGAAATAGATGCCCTAGATGGACTTATGGGACGGATTATCGATAAATCTGGTATTCAATTCCGTGTGCTTAATGCCTCTAAAGGAGCGGCGGTGCAGGGTCCACGTTCTCAGGCAGATAGGAAACTTTATAAAAATGTTTCACGTGGAACATTAGATAATTATCCAAATTTAACTATCCTTGAAGCCAGTGTGGAAGATATTATCCTGCAAGATGGTGCAGTAAATACAGTTGTGTTGGCTGGTGGCGAAAGAATTGTTGCAAAAGCGGTGGTGCTGACCACAGGAACCTTTTTAAACGGTGTTATTCATATTGGCACCACCAATTACGGTGGTGGCAGATACGGCGCAGAACCATCCTTAGGACTATCTAAATTTTTAAGAAATGCAGGTTTTGAAGTTGCGCGCTTAAAAACAGGCACTCCTGCACGTTTAAACGGAAAAACCATAGATTGGAGTGTTCTGCCCAAGCAAGATGCCGATAGCGAACCTAAGCCTTTTTCATTCATGAATACTAAAATAGATATACCGCAAATCTCGTGCTATATCACCGAAACTAATGAGAAAACCCATCAAATTATTCGTGATAACATTAAAAAATCCGCCATGTATAGCGGTAATATTACGGGTGTGGGACCTCGCTATTGCCCTTCAATAGAAGATAAAGTGGTGCGCTTTGCCGATAAGAACAAACATCAAATATTTTTAGAACCCGAAGGGCTGGATGACGATACTGTGTATCCAAACGGTATTTCCACCTCATTACCTGCCGATGTGCAAGAGGCATTTATTCGGTCGATGAAAGGTTTAGAAAACGTAGAAATTTTGCGCTTTGGCTATGCCATAGAATACGATTATGTAAATCCACAGGAATTATCTAATACCTTAGAAACCCATAAGGTGCATGGATTATTTTTGGCGGGGCAAATCAACGGCACCACAGGATACGAAGAAGCCGCAGGGCAGGGCTTGGTGGCAGGCGTTAATGCCGGACTGCGGGCTTTGGGTAGTGATAAAAAGTTAGTTTTGGGCAGAGACGAATCTTATATTGGTGTAATGATAGACGATTTAATCCATCAAGGCGTTAGTGAGCCTTATCGCATGTTTAGCAGTAGGGCGGAATATCGTATGATGTTGCGCGCCGATAATGCCGATAGAAGGCTAACTGCACGTGGTTATGAAGTTGGTTGCGTATCGCAGGAGCGATATACTAAATTCAGCGAAAAAATGGCTCTGGTGAATAAATATAAGGAGATAATGGCAGGATTAGTAGCAACTCCAAACGATTTAATTAAGGCAGGTATCCACATGAATCAAGATGGTATCAAGCGCAATGCCTTAGAGATACTTTCTTTTAATACCGTTGACTTTGGTCAATTAGAAGGCATTTGGACGGAATTAGCAGATATTCCACCTGCAATTATGGAGCTGATTAATACCGATTGTAAATACTATCATTACCTAAAAAAACAAGAAGAAGAGATAGTGCAATTTAAAAAAGAAGAGAATCTTTTGATTCCTGACGATATTAATTATAAAGCAGTAGATGGACTATCCAGCGAACTCGTAGAAAAATTCAACCGTATCAAACCCGCCACCATCGGCGCCGCCCTACGTATCCGCGGCGCAACACCTTCTTCAGCTATCGCCTTGTTGGCTTATATTAAAAAGAATAAGTAAAACCATCGTCATGCCGTGCAGAGCCTTCAGCCACGGCATCCACTTCAAAATATAAATTCTAATTATGGCGAATTCGCCATAATTACTCTATTATTATTCCCTAATGTTCCACGTGAAACATTTACATTTTCATCCCCCCCCGTATTTTCCGAAAAATTGTTTTAATTAATAATTTACAAAAAGGGGAATCTTGATATACTCTACATATTAAGATTCCCCTTGACTAGTCAAGGCAAAAAATTTTAGAAGAAGGAATATAGTTGTGAAATATATGTTTTTGATATTGTTGGCATTATCCGTAGGAATACCTGCACAAGCTGAAAAATTTGTTCCAAATCTACGGGGCGTATCGTATGATATGGAAGCGTCAAATAGTGTGGTAAATCTTAATTTTTTAAACTCTACGGTCAGTGCTAATCATTTATCGGGCGGGAAATCTTACCTTACGACTGATGGCTATAGGGTCAGCTTGCAAGGCAATTTATGGGGAGCAACTCCTGTTAAAGTCAAATTTTATTTATCATATAGAAAGAAGAAAGTGAGCGATTATTATGAACTTATGATTCCTGCTCCATCTGCCAAAAGGGAGACTTCAGTTAAAAAAATAAGTAGCAAAGATGAATTTTGTGATGTTGGTGGTAATAAAATCAATATTACCGATAATCTCCGCACTGCAGATGGAGAGTTAATCAAAATTTATTCATGTAAGAATGAAATTAAAGAGCTTTGCCCTGAGGATGGTGTTAGAAACACTATCCCTAAAGGAACCAGATTTTCATACAAAATGAAGGATGGTAATCTATATCAAGATAGCTCAGGAGATTATTATGTTGAAATCAGCTACTCTTGTTATGCAATTGGTGAGGCTTCCATCAGTGCATTGCTTTATCCTAATTCCATCCTGCCCGGAGATGGAAAATATATTACCGTGCAGTTTGAAGAATAAATGTTTCACGTGGAACATTCCAAATGAGGAACAATATGTATATTGATATTCTTAATTTAGAAATAGAAGACTCTACTTATGTTCGTATGAAGAAATATTTAGAAATACTTATGTTTTGGCAGAAGTCGTTGAATTTAATTTCTAAAGATACTATTGCAGACGCATGGCAGCGGCATTTTTTAGATTCACTGCAACTTTTGCCTGTGATTAAATCTATAGAAGAATCTCATAATTGGCAGGATAAACCTTTAAACATTTTTGATTTAGGCAGTGGTGCAGGCTTCCCGGGGTTGGTTCTTGCCATTGTTGATACCAAAAATCAATATTATTTAATAGAATCCAATTCTAAAAAAACAGCTTTTTTAGCTGAAGTGGTGCGAGTAGTGGGACTTAATAATGTAGTTATAATCAATCAACGAATTAAAGATTTTGCTACTCAAAATATCAAAGCTGATATAATCACGTCTCGGGGTTTAACAAAGTTAGATAGCTTGGTGGTTTCTTTGCGTCTGCTTGGTGAAGTAGATAGCGTTGGATTGTTTCTTAAGGGGCAAAACTATCAACAAGAAATAGAAGATTTAAAAGATAAAAACCAAGATTTAAATTTAAAGATCTCTACCAAGCCTAGTCTTATCAATAACGACAGTCGGATTATAGTTGTTAATAGCTAGGGTTAGTCGTTGGTTAACCTGCATTATGACCAAAATAGATGCTTCAATTTACGGAGTAGGTCATTAAAGGTTAACCAACGACTAACCCTAACTATTAACAATATTAAAGAGTAATTGATAAGACGCAAAATGTTCCACGTGGAACATTAATTAGATATATCTTCAAACTGCACAATAATATATTGCTCATGCCCTATCGGGAAAGAGTTAGTATATGGTCTAACAGTTATACTAATCATTTTAGGATTAATGGTATAAATATAATCACGACTACTATCTTGATCCCCTCTGACATCCAAAGCTACTTCTGGGGCAGGCAGATACACATTATAATACTCACTAATTCTATTTCCCATATATGAAAGATAAAATCTAATGGTAATTAAATCTCCTTCGTATATATCTTGAGTGTAATTAACGCCACCACTGAGATGTTTGGTTGCATAGCTTTTAAAATTAACAATTACCTTGCCATTTGATATCTTAACATTATAGATTACATCACTATTTGCAGCGTTAAAGCCCTCGCCTTCATTCAGTCGCTCCACTCTCATGGTTCCTGCTTTTAGTGATGTTGCCAGAATAATAATCAACAGTGTTAAAATAATTTTTTTCATTCTTAAAAACTTGCTGTCCTGTATTAGTCAAAGAATAATTATATCTTAGTTTCTGGAATAAATCAAATGTTCCACGTGGAACATACTAGTATGGAACATTTTTAGAAAATCAAAATTAATTGGTTGATTAATTATAAAATAAATTATATAAATTTATTGTAAGATTTAATCAATGTTCCCGTGCAAAATGTTCCACGTGGAACATACCGGTATGGAACATTTTCAAAAAAACAAAGAGATACTATGAACGAGACAAACTCAAAGATTATTGCCATTGTTAATCAAAAAGGTGGAGTTGGTAAAACGACCACAACCATGAATCTTGCCACTGCCTTGTGTGCTATGAAAAGAAAGGTGCTTGTGGTAGATTTAGATCCGCAAAGTAATTCCACCAGTGGATTGGGTATTTATCGGGATTCGTTTAAATCTACCAGTTATAACTTTATCTTAGGTCAAGCTAGTCTGAGCGAAGTAGCTGTCAACACACCAATTCCTAATTTAAGCATTATCCCTGCCACCATGGATTTATCGGGTGCGGAGGTAGAATTAGCCAATGTAGAGAAAAAAGAATTTTTTTTAAAGGAAGTCCTTGCCGAGGCTTCACAAAAATTTGATTACATTTTAATAGATTGCCCGCCGTCTTTAGGCTTATTAACCGTTAATGCCCTAGCGGTAGCTCATGAAGTTTTAATTCCTTTGCAATGTGAATATTTTGCTCTGGAAGGGCTATCGCATTTGGTTAAAACCATTGAGACTATTAATCTTTCAATCAATCCTGATTTAAAGATTCGCGGCATTGTGCTCACCATGTATGATTCCAGAAATAACCTTTCTAAAATGATTAACGATGATGTTAGAAAATACTACGGTAAGCTGGTTTATACTACGGTAATTCCAAGAAATGTTAAGGTGAGTGAAGCTCCATCGCACGGTTATCCGGTTTTAGTTTACGATCCCAATTGTGTAGGTTCAAGAGCTTATATAGATTTAGCGTCTGAAGTAATATTACAAGAAAGAAAAAAG
>JAISPM010000098.1 GCA_031274895.1 Alphaproteobacteria bacterium | reverse complement strand
TCCTGCTTTGGGTTTTATCGTCTACCAGTGTAGTCTTGTTTTATTGTCAAAAAATCCCCTCTAAAAAGAGGGGATTTTTTTATATATTAATAAAAGGTTAATATTTCTTGACAAATGTCTACTTATATATTATACTTGTAATGTATAAATTAATCACAAGGAGAAAAAATTTATGGGAACAATAATTACAAACAAAGGTCTATCTAAATTAGCAAGTGCAACTGTAGAGAATCCAATTGTTATAACGCACTTTGCTGTGGGCGATGGTGGAGGAGAAGCCATAAAACCTAATGAATATATGGAAGCACTTGTTAACGAAAAATATCGTGATTTTATTAATGATAAGTATGCCAATGGAAATAATACCACTATAGAATGTGTTTTAAGGGCAAATGCACCAATAGAAGAGGGCTTCTATATTCGGGAATTAGGAATTTTTGACCAAGAAGGAGATTTAATAGCAGTATCTAACACGCCTGAACAATATCGCCCGGCAACAGAAAGTGGTATATCTACCGAATGAATCGTTTCCGTTGTGCTGGCAATTTCTAATAGCGACAACATCACCATAGAAATTCCACAAACTGTTTTCGCCACAGCAAATGCTTTAAGCAGATTACAAGAAGAATTTCATAATTTTAAACATAATTATATAAATTCAATTTTGGGACGCGAAAAATATTTCAATACCGATAACACCTATAAAGACCAAGATATTATTAAACTGGGAGTCAAAACCTATGGGCTTGCAGGCGCAATAGTAAATATATCCGATTACCCAATCGCTTTTAAAAATTGCAACGCCACAGACCTCGGCGACGGCACCTTTAAAATCCCTGAAATGTTTGATGGCACTATTAGGCATCTTCCTAAGGGTAATGCTAGAAATCTAGGGACATATGAGGCTGATGATTTCAAAGCTCACGGTCATGATATAACTCATACTCATGATATGGCACATGATCACGATATGAGCCATAGTCACATAATTTTAAGAGATAGTGATAGATTAGATGTTCCGAGTGGTCACTCACAGAAAGGAACAAGTATACCTGTTTCATATTCTGGTGTAGATATATGAAATGCAATAAGAACTGATAATGGTAGTAGAAGTAGAACAGGAAGTAGTTCAATAGCTACAACAGTAGGTAGCTCAAAGGATATTTCTAATAATACAGGAGGTAGCGAAACTCGCATGAAAAACATAAGCGGACAATGGTATTTATTATTAAATATTGATATTTAATAAATAAATACTTATAATAAAGATTATGGATTGTAAGGTGAAAAATGTTATTAAATTTCTTAATTAAGCCAAAATTTAAGGCAGATGTTATTATGTCTATTGGTAGAAGTTGTCGCCCTGCAAAAAATATTTATTTATGTGGACTTAAAAGGAATAGTTATCCCTTAGATTGGATGTATAGATATAATTTGAAAATAGCAACTGATTTAATTGCAAATAATTTCAAAGATTTTTTTACTGAAATTTACGAGGATATCTCTAATGTTAAACAGGAGCATCCATATCGTTTTATAGTTGATAAAAAAAATGACATGATTGATATGCACACCATTTTAAAAGAAACTCCTTTAGAAGCTGGTATAGTAGAATCCCGTAAAATGTGGCAACGTCGCATACAGCGTATGTATCAACATTTTGATGAAGCAAAAAACATTTGTTTTGTTATGAATTGTGAGTATAAAGATATAAATGACTTTGGATACTTTGCTGATAAAATTTCAAAAAAATATCCAAAAAAGAGAATTTTATTAATTAATATTATTAATACAGATAATGATAATTTTGTTATAAAAAAAGAGAGATTAGTAAAAAATATTAAAATGATAACAGCATACTTTCGTGATAAAAATAATGATCCAAAGGATTTTTGGATGGGTAACACACTTCTATGGGAAAAAGTATTGACTGATGCTGTTATACTAAAACAAGAATTTTCAAAATAAATTTTGTTAATTTTGAAAAAAGTGTTATAATTATAAAAACGGGTAGATAAATAAAAGCCAATAGTTATTGGAATCAAGTGCAAAAGTTGAAAAAATAACGGAGATTAGATTAAAATGGAAATGAAAAAAGAGTGGGAAAGTTTCAAAGCAGGTAATTGGTGTGAAAACATCGATGTTAGAGACTTTATCCAATCAAATTATACAGTATACGAAGGTGATGGTAGCTTTTTAGCACCAGCCACTAAAAAGACTTTAGACTTGTTTGAACAAGTTAAAAAATTACAGGAAGCAGAACTTAAAAAAGGCGGAATGTTAGATTTAGATGTGAAACATCCATCAAGTTTAACATCTCACGGAGCCGGCTATATAGATAAAACCTTAGAAGAAATTGTAGGTCTGCAAACAGACGCTCCTTTTAAACGTGCTATTATGCCAAAAGGTGGCTGGAGAACAGTTGAAAAGGCTTGTGAGGCTTATGGTTATAAAATGGACGAAACTGTTCGCGATTTTTTCGCTAACTACAGAAAAACCCATAACGATGGCGTATTTGATGTTTACGATAGTGAAATTAAAAAAGCCAGAAAATCCGGTGTAATTACAGGTCTTCCTGATGGTTATGGTCGTGGTAGAATCATTGGTGATTACCGTAGAGTAGCTCTTTACGGTGTTGATAAATTAATTGAAGACAAAAAATTCCAAAAATCCTCCATTGAAACCGAAGAGTTTTCTGAAGAAAATATTCGTTTACAAGAAGAAATTGCTGAACAAATCAGAGCCTTAGAAGGGCTTAAAGCTATGGCTAATTTCTACGGCTTTGATATTGGCAGACCAGCAGCTACTGCTAAAGAGGCTATCCAATGGTTATATTTTGGCTATTTGGGAGCTACTAAAGACCAAGATGGAGCTGCAACTTCCATTGGCAGAACCAGCACTTTCTTAGATGTTTATATTCAAAGAGACTTACAGAACGGCTTAATTACAGAAGAAATCGCTCAAGAATATATCGACCATTTTGTAATGAAATTAAGAATGATTCGCTTTTTGAGGACTCCAGATTATAACGAATTATTCTCAGGCGATCCGGTATGGGTAACTGAATCAATTGCCGGTATAGGTGAAGATGGTCGTCCGCTGGTTAGCAAAACCAGTTTCCGTATTCTGCATACTCTTTATAACTTAGGACCTGCACCTGAGCCAAATTTAACAGTTTTATGGTCTACAGAATTACCGAAAGCATTTAAAGATTTCTGCTCGCAAGTTTCTATTGATACAAGCTCTATTCAATATGAAAATGATGATGTAATGCGTCCACATTGGGGCGACGATTATGCCATTGCTTGTTGCGTTTCCGCCATGCGTGTTGGTAAACAAATGCAATTCTTTGGTGCAAGATGTAATCTTGCCAAAGCCTTGCTTTACGCTATAAACGGTGGTCGTGATGAAATGAGCGGTGAACAAGTTGGTCCTAAAATGTCACCAATTACTAGTGAATACCTAGATTATGATGAAGTAGTAGCAAAATTTGATACCTTTATCGGTTGGCTTGCCAAAACCTATGTGCGCGCTCTTAACAAAATTCATTATATGCACGATAAATATGCCTATGAATCGCTACAAATGTCTTTACACGATAGAGATATTTTAAGAACCATGGCGTGCGGTATTGCCGGACTTTCTATTGTGGCGGATTCGCTATCGGCAATTAAATATGCGAAAGTGAAAGTAGTTCGTGATGAAACAGGTTTGGCTACAGATTATATTATCGAAGGCGATTTCCCTAAATTCGGTAATGCTGATGAACGCGTGGATTCCATAGCTCACGATACTGTAATTAAATTTATGAATGAAATTAAAACTCATAAAACTTACAGAGACTCTATGCCAACGCAATCGGTTTTAACCATTACTTCTAATGTTGTTTATGGTAAAAAAACCGGTAATACTCCTGATGGCAGAAGAAAAGGTGAACCGTTTGCGCCGGGTGCTAACCCTATGCACGGTAGAGATAGCCACGGAGCAGTTAATGCCGCAGTATCTTTAAGTAAAGTTCCTTATGAACATTCGCTTGACGGTATTTCTTGGACTTTCTCCATTGTGCCTAAAGCCTTAGGAAAATCTGAGGATGAGCGCACTACTAATCTTAGTGGCTTTATAGATGGTTATTTCTCCATGAAAGGACATCATATCAATGTGAATGTGTTTAATAGAGAAATGCTACTTGATGCAATGGATCATCCTGAGCTGTATCCGCAGCTAACCATTAGGGTTTCGGGCTATGCCGTTAATTTTATTAAATTAACCAAAGCACAACAAATGGATGTGGTGAACCGCACATTCCACGAACGTCTAGGCGGTTAATCAATGCTAAAATCCCCTTCGCCAGCGAAGGGGTGGCTACCGTAGGTAGACGGGGTAGTGGAATATATCTTAATTAGCTTGGATAACTAAAACTATCCAAGCTAATATTTTATAAATAAGGTTGTAAAACTATGAAAACAAGAATTCACTCGATGGAATCCATGGGGACTGTTGACGGTCCGGGGATTAGATTTATTGTTTTTTTTCAGGGTTGCGTTATGGGCTGTAAATTTTGCCATAATCGTGATACTTGGGATAAACATGCCGGAGTTGAGACTTCTATTGATGATATAATGAATCAAATCCAAAAAGGCTTACCATTTTTTAAGGGAAATCATGGTGGAGTTACCGCCAGTGGTGGCGAACCGCTAATTCATGCTGCATTTATTGAAGAGTTATTTAAAAGATGTAAGGCATTAGGAATCACCACAGCCCTTGATACCAGTGGCTGTGTGGAATTGACTGAGGAGGTCAAAGCAGCTCTTCGCCAAACAGATTATGTATTGTTAGATATTAAACATATGGTTGATGAAAAACATAAAATTCTCACCGGTCGCCATAATGACTTAGTTTTTAAATTCGCAGACTATATTAAAACCTTAACGCTGGATATTTGGATTCGTCATGTGGTGGTGCCAACCTATACCACGGATATTGAAGATGTTGAAAAACTATCTTTGTACATTGCATCCCTAGGTAAAAATGTGAAACGTATAGATATTCTTCCTTACCATACAATGGGTATTTACAAATGGGATGAATTAGGCTTTGATTATCCTTTAATAGAACTTAGTCCACCATCGGAAGCCGTTTTAGCTGAAATAAAACACATCCTTGAAAAACATAATAAAAATGTTTATTTGTAGTGTTTTGACTAGCAAATTAAAAATTGCTATTAATACCAATTTAATTGTTTAATATTTCCATTAAAAGGGTCATCTACTTTATTTGAATTAAACTCTATACCCTTTGGAAGGTATTGCTTGATCCTTCTTATATCTCCTGCGTCATATTCAATACCTTCTAAGATAGCTGTTTTTTTTCTCACTATTATACTTATATTGTATCCATATGCTAATATAGAGGCTTCAGAGCAGTCAACTCCGGCAAGAATTAACCGATATAAAACCATCCCGGCATTCCAAACTGATACATGACCACCAACTATTTCATGCTTAAAAGGAGGTATGGTAATTGCTATTATACCACCATCTTTAGTGAGCGAGACAAGTTTATTTAGAAACATACTAACATTAGGTTGATGTTCTAAAATATGCGAAGCCCAAACACAATCAAATTGTTCTTTAAATTCTATTTTGTTAAAGTCACCGATTATTTTTTCTATTTTTATTCCATCTATAGTTACATACTGTTGGTAGTATACAGAAACACCAAAATCTACAGCAGTAACTTTTTTACCATACTTTGCAAAGACTTGCGAATGATTTAATGCACCAGCACCGATATCAAGCACTGACGAAAACTGGTAATCATCGATTAATTTTTGAACTGCAGCGGAAGAAGTTATAAGAGATTTGAATTCATCTCTAACTAAATATAAATTATCGGTGGCTGGAAGGTATTTTTCTATGTTGCTGATTTTATCACGTAAATCGTTTAGCTCTATGTTTGCAACCTCTATATTTTTAAAAAGTTCACTCATAAATTTTTTTGTATGTATCTCATACCCCAGAGATGAAATGAATTTTTTACAGTATTTTTTCCAAGTTTGCATTATGTTATATCCATACTACATATCTTTTATATATAAAATAACCATACTTTGCGGTATTAGTTTATTGTTATCCTGTATTTTTAAAACTAGGTTTATTAACCTAGTTTTGGATATGAATTATTGTTGTGGAGCCAGTCTGTTTTTAATGGCTTCTTCATTGATTTTTATTTTATATTTTTCACTTAATATTTTAGTATAAATTTCAAAGAAAGATTGTGCATAATTAGGATTTACATAGTGGTTAAAGTTTACCACGTCTTGATTTCTTTTACCATTGGTTTCGTATTTCATATCTTTATTTTTAATACTATCCACAACCGCTACAACTCTATTTTGATTATTTAAAGTGCCTGCAATTGGGATATTTTTATTTGAAGTAAATAGCAACTCAATGGTTTCATTGCTGAATGGAATATGATTATCACCCATGGTGCCGACAACTTTTTTTACAGGAAATCCTAAATTGCTAATATTTTTTCCACTCGATACACTTGCAATAATTTGATTTTCAAGCTCAATACTTTTTTCTTGGATTTTATTATTTGTCCAAAGCTCAACTAAGTCTTTTCTAGCTTCATTTACAGATTTTAATGTTGCAGGAGTAATTTTATCCACATGAACAATAAAGAAATTCCCCCTAGAATCATCAATGATTCCTGAATTTTGAGATTCTTCTAAAGTAGCAATTTGTTTATAAACTTCTTCAGATATTTTTTTCTCAACAATATTAGCTTCGCTTAAGCCTTTAAATTCTTGGAAAGTTGCACCTGTTTTTGCCGCAATTTCTTTAAGAGATAAATTTTGTGATACCAAACCGAGAATATCATTGCGTTTTGAATCTAACATTGATGTTCTTTTGGTATTTATTAAATCTTCTTTAATTTGGTCTTTTACTTCAACTAAAGGTTTAGCTTGCGCAGGAGTTATTTTGGTAACTTTAAAAATATGCCAACCCACAGGAGACTGTGCAGGTCCTGTTAATTCATTTACTTTTGCACCGAAAATTGCTTTAGAAAGATCTTCCGGTAAAGAATTAGCATCGATATTATCAATAGTAGAAAATTCTTTGGTAATTTTTTTGCCTGCTTTTAAATCTGCTAAAGCCTGTTCTGCTAATTCTTTGGTTTCAAAAGCTACCTGTGAAATGGTTCTGGTTTCGCCTGCCATGTAAGATGCTTTGGTTCTTTCGTAATGCTCTTTTATTTCACTATCGGTAATTTTAATATTAGAGATGAGTTTGTTCACATCCACCACTAAGAATCCACCATCGCGGGTTTCCAGCGTGGTAAAATATGATTTATTTTCATCACGCAGTTTTTCTAAATCGGCATCCGTAGGATTTCCTAGAGTCGATTTTACAATTAGTGATTGAATATCAATATATTTAATTGTCCGTTCTTGCGATAGAGCCAGTAAATCTATGTAAGAAACAAAAAATGGTTGATTTACCAATGGAATCATGGGTTCTAATAATTGATCTCTAAGAATATTGTTGGTTACATTTTCCATAAATGCTTCTTCAGATCCAAAAATTGTGGTAACCCGAGAGCGAAATTCATCGGCATTAAAAGTGCCGTCGGGATTTTTAAATACGGGAATCTCGGAGATTAATCTTAACAGTAAGTCTTTATCCACCGCTAAACCAATTCTTTCGGCTTCGTTAGCGAATAATAAAGTATTTATATGTTGCGAAATTAAATTATTTAAATATTGCATTAACATATAAGGATTTTGCTGAATGTAATAATAATTTTTTTGCACGAAAGCAGAGTATTCACCAAGAATAACATTGGCAACCGTATACTTAGAGCCGACTACCACCCACTTATTACTGTCTAAATCGTTACTACTAAAGCCTTTGCCGCTAATTACCCAAGGAATCATGCTGAGTGAAACCAGTAATATAATTACAATGATACCTATTCTTTTAGCAGAAAGTTTTTTAGGTTTAGAGGTTGCTTCCACAGGGTTAGACTTAGCTTTTTTCATGGATTTTCTCGTGTTTCAATGATATTAAACATTATAACTATATCGCAAGATTGAAAATATTGCAATATTAAAAAATTTATGGTAATCTTTGCAATAGAAAATTTGAGTATTATGTAGGATTAAATTATAATGAGCAGAAGTATTTTAATTGCCGGTAATTGGAAAATGAACGGCACGGTTGAGGATTCCCTTAATAGAATCAATGGTATTAAAGATTTTTTATCAAAAAATGGTGATAAAGGGGCTGAAATCTTAGTTTGTCCTCCTTTTACATTGCTTTCTAAAGTCGTAGGATATACAGCTGATAGCGTAATTAAAGTGGGCGGACAAGACTGCCATTTTAATAAATCTGGCGCACACACAGGCGATATATCAGCTGCCATGCTGGTAGATGTTGGGGCTAAATATGTAATTTTAGGACACTCTGAAAGACGGGCTAACCACGGTGAAACTAATGAGATCGTGCAATCTAAATCTACTGCTGCCTTAGAAAACGGCTTAAATGTAATTTTATGTATCGGCGAAACTTTGGATGAAAGAAAACAAGGTAAAACTGTTGGTGTAGTAAGTGAGCAAATTAAAAATTCTTTGAGCAGTTTAGCAACTCCTGAAAATTTTGTAATTGCCTATGAACCTATTTGGGCGATTGGCACAGGATTAACTCCTACAATTGAAGAAATTGCTGAAACTCATATGGCAATTCGTAAATATTTAGCTAGTTTGGCTGGAGAAGACTTTGCACAAAAAACTAGGATTCTTTACGGTGGGTCGCTTAATCCTGCTAATGCGAAAGAAATCTTGGCACTATCTGACGTTGATGGTGGTTTAATCGGAGGCGCATCCCTGAAAGCAGAAGACTTCTGCAAAATAATAGATGCAATATAGTAAGGAAAATACAATATGTTAATGTTTTTTTATGTTATTCAGTTTGCGGTGGCAATATTGCTGATTTTAGTGGTTATGTTTCAAAAAACTGAAGGTGGAACAAATTTAGTAAGCACCAATACTTATAACTCTTTCTTTTCACCAAAATCCATGGTGGCAAACCCGCTTACAAGAATCACAATTATATTGGGATTCCTGTTTTTCGTTAATAGTATTGTTATTGGAGCGATTCATATTAATAAACGGTCAAGTGATGAGGCTTTATTGCAGCAGATTCAAAGATTGCAAGATGCTAAAACAGCTCCCGCCATTAATGAAGAAGCAGAAAAGGTGGGGAAGGAAGTTAGTATTCCATTAGGCAACAAATAAATCTGCTAAAATTCCCCTTCTTTGGAGAAGGGGTGGCGGCGAAGCCGACGGGGTAGTGGTTGAAAATAATTTTCATATATACTATATATAATTTATATATTAATTAAGGATTTACTAAATTGAAATTTATTTTTATTACAGGTGGAGTTACATCATCCTTAGGCAAGGGGATAGTTTCAGCGTCTTTGGGAGCATTACTTAAGGCTCGGGGCTATAAGGTTAGAAATAAAAAGATGGATCCTTATCTGAATGTAGACCCCGGAACTATGAATCCTATGCAACATGGTGAAGTGTTTGTTACGGATGATGGTGCGGAAACCGACCTAGATTTAGGACATTACGAGCGTTTTACCAGTAATTTAGCTAACAAAAACGATAGTATCAGTGCAGGAAGAATTTATTTCAACGTGTTGGAAAAGGAGCGCAGAGGCGACTATTTAGGCGAAACCATCCAAGTAATTCCGCATGTTACCAATGAAATTAAGGCTTTTATCGCCCGAGACCTGCGTGAGGAAGATTTTGTAATTTGCGAAATTGGTGGCACGGTGGGCGATATCGAGGCTACGCCATTCCTAGAGGCGGTGCGTCAGTTTGCCAACGACCATGGACATGATAATGTATTATTTTTACATCTCACTCTTGTTCCCTATTTAGAAACCAGCGATGAAATTAAAACTAAACCTACGCAGCACTCCGTGCGTGAATTACAATCCTTGGGAATTAAGCCTGATATTCTGTTGTGTCGTTCGTCTCATACCATTAGTGAGGCGGAAAAAAGAAAAATCGCTTTATTTTGTAATGTGGATATTAAAGATGTTATCGCCGGATACGATTTAAACAGCATTTACAAAGTTCCTCTAAGCTATCATTCTCAGGGGATTGATGAGCGTGTTTTGCATCATTTTGGTATAAATGATACTCAAATAGATATATCGCCTTGGGTTGACGTAGAGCGTAAAATAGATAATTATACTAGAGAAGTTAATATTGCCTTGGTAGGGAAATATGTGAGCCTTAAGGACGCTTATAAATCTATTAGTGAAGCTCTAATTCATGCAGGGCTGGAAACTTCTACAAAGGTTAATGTTGTATGGATAAGCTCGGAACTTTTTGAAAGTGATAATGTTAATTGCCAAGAAATTTTTGCTGGTATCCACGGAATTATTGTGGCTCCCGGCTTTGGTGGACGTGGCGTTGAGGGTAAAATTAAAGCCGTCAACTATGCGCGCGTCAACAAAATTCCGTTTTTAGGAATCTGTTTTGGTATGCAAATGGCGATTATTGAAGCCGCTCGTAATTTGTTAAATATTACTGACGCCACATCCAGTGAATTCAGTAAAGAAGGCACGCACGTGGTAGGCTTAATTGCCGAGTGGATGCAGGCAGGTGAATTGCAGAAACGTAATATTAATTCGCAGATGGGCGGAACTCTCAGACTTGGCTCTTACGATTGTGTTTTACAGGCAGGCAGTCTTGTATCGCAAGTTTATGGTGCAGGCTTAATAAAAGAAAGACATCGCCATCGCTATGAGGTAAACACTAAATACAAAGAAGCCTTGGAAAATGCAGGGGTAATGTTTAGCGGCATGTCGCCCGATGGATTATTACCTGAAATTATAGAGTTGCAACAGGATATTCACCCGTGGTTTATTGGCGTGCAATTCCATCCGGAATTGAAGTCTAAAATATTTGCCCCAAGCTCGTTATTTATTTCTTTTGTTAAAGCTACATTGGAGTATGGGGCTTAAAATTCCCCTTCTTTAAGAAGGGGTGGCAGCGTAGCTGGTCAGGGTAGTGGTAAAAAAAATATTAAATTTAAGTAGAGGTCGATAATGTCAAACAATGTAGTTAAAGTCAATAATATCAACATTGCCAATAATTTACCGTTCACGCTAATGGCAGGTCCTTGTGTGTTAGAATCTAAAGACCATGCTATGTTTATGTGTGGCGAGTTGGTAAAAATTACACAAGAACTAGGCATTAATTTAATTTATAAAAGCAGCTTTGATAAAGCCAACAGAACTTCCGTAAATGCGATTAGAGGCTTGGGTTTAAAAGAATCTCTAAAAGTATTCCAAGATGTTAAAGATAAATTTAGGGTTCCTGTGATAACTGATGTCCATGAAGCACAGCAGTGTGCAGAGGTGGCAGAAGTGGTAGATGTGTTGCAGATTCCTGCATTTTTAAGTCGTCAAACCGACCTTTTGTTAGCGGCAGGCAACACAGGGCGGACGATTAATGTTAAAAAAGGGCAGTTTTTGGCTCCATGGGATATGAAAAATATTGTGGCTAAGATAGAATCCACGGGCAACAAAAATATTATGCTGTGCGAAAGAGGAGCATCTTTCGGTTATAATAATTTAGTGGTAGATATGACAGGTTTGCCGATTATGGCGCAAACAGGCTATCCGGTAATTTTTGATGCCACTCATTCGGTGCAGAAACCCGGTGGTGGTGGCGATAAAACCAGCGGCAATCGCGAATTTGCTCCTGTTTTAGGACGCGCCGCACTGGCTGTCGGCGTTGCAGGTATCTTCATGGAAGTCCATCAAGACCCCGATAATGCCCCCAGCGACGGTCCCAACATGATTGAACTCTCTAAAGCTAAACAGGTATTGTCTGAATTCATGAGCTTTGATAAGTTGGCAAAATCTATTATATAATATAGAGTCCCCTTCTTTTAGAAGGGGTGGACTGCGCAGCAGGACGGGGTAGTGGTAAAAATATGAAAAAGAATTTTACTCTAAAAAATACTACTATATTTTTCTTAGCTGTATTTATAATCATAACTATTTTATATGCTTTCAATACTCCATATTTAACAGGTGGAATCAATTGGCTTATACATGGTGATATAAAACTATCACAAGAGAATAATTCTAATAAATCAAGAACTCTAACATTTCTAGGCGCAATCATGGCAGGATTAATTGCTATCTTAACCCTGAATCTTTCATTTAAAAGATATAATCAAACTGAAAGACAAATAAAAAAAACTGAAGACCAGCATAAAGCAAATCTTAAAGCTACTAAAGATAGTAATCTTAATACCTCTTTTAAAGATGCAGTAATGTTATTAGGTAATCCTGATGTTTCTGTTCGTATGGGGGGGGGTATATAGTTTGATTGATATAGCAAAAAATGAATATAATTATAAAGAAAGAATTAATAATATTCTATGTCATTATATAGTTTCCGAAACAAAAAAAGAAAAATATGATTCTAATGTTATTCAAAGGTTAATAGATTTGATATTAATAGAGGTGGCTGAAACTTTTAGAGAATGTAATAAGAATCTTAATGAAATTATTTTAAAAGATATAAAATTTTGGGATGTTGAATTAAATAACTTACAATTTAAGCATGGTCTATTTCAAAATTGCAATTTTCATAAAGTTAGTTTTAAAAAATGTAAATTTAATCAAGCAATATTAGATAATTGTCGTATATGGATTAATAATAGTAATAATTTAACTTTAATTTTTGATAAAGTAAAGTTTAAGTTTTTTACAATTATTGTTGAAGATTCAATAGATGAACTATCTTTTATAAATTGTAAATTAGAGAATAGTGATATTTATGATGATAGAATAAATGAGATAATCTATGATAACACAGAAATAATTAATACGGAAATAGGATACTCTATGAAATATGCTGAAGACAATGATGTTAATTTCAGGGTTAAATTTTATAAAAATATAAAATTAGAGAATGTATGGTTTGTTGGTTACGAAAAAGCAGGAATTGAGAGTGTGGCAGACATTGAAGAAATTCTTGAAAAAGCAAAAATTCTTAAAGAGGCTAATGTAGAATATACAAATATATTCATTAACAAAGAAGACTTTGAGAGTATTGTGCCGAAATATGGGTATCAAGAGCCTGAAGAAGATAAAAACAGCTAAACAATAATTAATAATTAAGGAAAACCATGAATCCCCAAATGATAGAATATATAGAACAACAATTCGCAGAACTCAAAAATCCTACTGAGGCGGTTAGGCAGGTGGCATATATGCGGGATAAGTTTAAGTTTTTAGGAATCAAGAAGCCGTTGATTAAAAATGTAATGGTGGAATTGCTGAGACAGTTCAAGCCGTCGCTTGAGGAAACTGTTGTGTTGGCGGATAGTTTATATTACAAAGAATACCGCGAATACCAATATTTGGCTTTGTATCTGCTGGAGAAATCTGCTAAAAAGTTAAATGAAAGCCATCTGCCGATGTTAGAGGCGATGACTTTACACGATTCATGGTGGGATAGTGTGGATAGTATATCCAGCAATATTATTGGTATGATATTACTTAAGTTGTCGCCAGCTCAGCGTAAGCCATACCTAACCAAATGGGAAAACACTAACAATTTATGGTTATTACGGACTTGTATTATTTTTCAAATGAAATACAAAAAAGACACAGATTTAGAATATCTTGCTTATATTTGTGAAAAATTAAAGTATCATGAGGATTTTTTTATAAGAAAAGCCATTGGATGGGCGTTGCGGGAATATTCTAAGACGGATTATGCTTGGGTAGAAAATTTTGTGGCTAAGAATCAAGACCTTTCCAACCTTTCTAAGAAGGAAGCGTTGAGGATAACTTCTTAATTTTACCAACTACCCCGTCTTGCCTACGGCAATCCACCCCTTCTGCTGAGAAGGGGAATTTTATATCTATCTTGCGGATAAAATAAAATACTGCTAAAATTAACCCATGTGGAAAAATTTTTTAATTATTTTATTACTGGTGTTTTTAACAGGATGTGCTAGTGTTGCCAAACAGCAACGCAATGCCGTGGTGCAAACTGCACTTAAAGAGCAGGGTGTGCCTTATAAAACAGGTGGCTACAAACATGATACGGGTTTTGATTGTTCCGGACTTGTTTACCATGCCTACAAAACCAACGGCTATAACATTCCACGCACCACAGAAAAGCAGTATAATCATGGTAGCAAAGTGTATCTTTCCCGCCAGCCGGGAGATTTAATTTTCTTTAATACCGATTGGCATTGGTGGAGTATCCCAAGTTGGTTTCGTGTCAATCATGTCGGTATATACATTGGTGATGGCAAAATGGTGCATGCGCCATCTAGCAATGGTAAGGTTCATGTGGTGAATGATGTGTTTAACAATCCTTATTGGAAGGCTAGGTATAAAAAAACTACTAGGATTATACATTAAGAGTTAGTTCCACTGCCCCGTCTCCTTCGGAGCCACCCCTTCGCCTAAGCGACGGGGATTTTATATACTTTATTCACAAAGCCATCCGTGTCTTCACTATTATGCGATGTTATTATTACAGGAATTTTTGCAGCAATGATGTATGCCTTAATGATATTCTTTGTAGATACATCTAAGTTAGAGAACGCTTCATCCAGCAGCAACAGTTGCGGATTGTTGATTAAACTTTGCACGATGGCTACTTTTTGCAGCTGTCCACCCGATAAACCAGCAGGAAATTTCCCCATTAGCGGCGTTAAATCTAAAGCCTTTACTAAGTTTTCAAGCAAAGTGGGATTTTTATTGGCGAAATCTAAATTCTTTTTCACGCTCATATTAGGAAATAAATAGCTATTTTGAAAAACTCTGGCGATGTGTCTATGGCGCACAGGAATATTTATGCCGCCCACCTTATCAAACAGCACCACGTCATTCAATACAGCTCTGCCACTACCGGGCGTTAAAAATCCATTGATTAAATTAAAAGTCGTAGTTTTGCCGCTGGCGTTGTTGCCCTGCAGGTGCAAAATATCGCCATTAGAAAGACTAAAATCCACCGCAAGACTTTCACCACTAGAAAACACATAAGATATATTACAACTAAAACTCACGGTATCTCCTATTAATTATATTTAATAAAAACAGTGCGACGAAAGCCAATAAAATTAAAACCACAGCATATAAATGCGCCATGTTGTAATTTGCAAGCTGAACTTCTTCATAAATTTTCATGGAAACCATTTGGGTGCGCCCGGGAATATTGCCGCCAATCATCAACACCACGCCGAATTCGCCCACCGTGTGCATAAAACTTAAAATACATCCCCCCATAATTGCACCAACCGAGTTAGGAATTACTACCTTCCACAAGATAATAAAATCACCCTTTCCTAAAATCTGCGCTTGTTGAATTAACGAAGCGGGAATTTTCCTAAAGCCATTTAAAATAGGTTGCAACATAAAGGGCAGACTGTAAATAACTGACGCAATAACTAATCCTAGTTGAGAAAATGTTAAAGAATATCCAAAAATATTATAAACCGCCTTACCAATGGTAGAATTTTGGTTAAACACCATCAAAAGGTAAAATCCTAAAACCGTGGGTGGCAATAATAAAGGAATTAAACATAATACTTCAACGGTTTTGCTGAAAACAGACTTAGACACACTAAGCCACCACGCTAAGAATATCCCAAGTATCAACAAAATTAAGGTAGAAATGGCAGCAACTTTAAAGGTAATGTAAAATGCGCTTAAATCCATGGAATTACTTTATTAAATATCCGGAATTGCTTAGGATATTTTTTGCCACATCAGACTTTATAAAGTTAAAAAATAGTTCGGCATCATTTTCAGATTTAAGCAACACAGCAGCTTGCGGAATTGGATCATATAAATGTGTTGAAACCTCATAATATTTTAAAGATTTATGAAAAATCACGGTAGATTTCGCTGTGAAAGCAATGTCCACAGCATTACTCAGCAACAACTGATTTACTTCATTAATACTGTTGCCGAAAACCACTTTGTTTTTAATGCTGTCTAATAAATTTTGCTTTTTTAATACCTCTACCGCCACCTTACCATAAGGCGCCAAGGCAGGGTTGGCAATAGCTATGTAAGATACATTATCTCCACCAATATCTGTAAGGGATTTAATTTTTATGCTTTGACCGGCAACCACCAAAAGTCCATAAGCATAAACATAAGGCTCACCGATAGTTAACTGTTCTTTATATAATTTATTAGGATAATCGGTATCTGCCGAAATAAACACTTGAAAAGGTGCGCCGTTAACTATTTGATGATACAGTTCGCCACTGCTTGCAGAGATTATATTTATTTTAACATCATTAGTTTTTTGGAATTCTGCCACCAGTAAATCGGCGGTTTCGCGCATATTAGCAGCTACTGCCACATTAATTTCAGCGTGGAGGCTGCTTATAAAAAAACTAAAAAGAATTGCGTAAAATATTTTCATATAATAAGTATAATTATATTTCTTGCAATGTAAACAGATTTAGTGTAAATTAATTGTTGATTAAATACACACACAAGTTAATTCTGGTGAGCTATGCTTACAGGCTTGTGGAGGAATAACCAGAAGAAAGGAAAATATAATGGCTAATTTTACAATTCAACAACTACTTGAAAACGGTGTTCATTACGGACACAGCACCCGCAGATGGAATCCTAAAATGGCTCCGTTTATTTACGGAACTTACAATAATGTTCACATTATTAATCTGCAAAAAACTGCGCCAATGCTGGCAAATGCTTTAGATAACATCCGTAAAGTTACGGCAAACGGTGGCAGAATCCTATTCGTGGGAACTAAAAAACAAGCGACTCCAATCGTTAAAGAATATGCCGAAAAATGTGGACAATACTATGTGAATCACCGTTGGTTAGGTGGTATGTTAACCAACTGGAAAACCATTTCCAACTCTATTGCAAAATTGGATTCCCTAGATAAACAAATCGATGAAGGAATGGTTGGTTTAACTAAAAAAGAAAAATTAGAACTTAACAGACATCAAGAAAAATTAAATCTTGTGCTTGGCGGTATTCGTAAAATGGGCGGCTTGCCGAATTTAGTAGTGGTATTAGATACCGTGCAGGAATCTATCGCCATTGAAGAATCAAGAAAATTAGGGATTCCGATAGTGGGAATCGTGGATACTAACGCTAACCCTGATAATATAACTTTCCCGGTGCCGGGCAATGATGATGCGATTAAATCTATCAGATTCTACTGTGAAATTATTTCGCAAACAATTTTAGAAGGTTTAAAAGAAGAAGTTGCCGCTAAAACTGAAGATTTAGGTGCAGTGGCAGATTTATCTACCGTAGTGGCAGAAACTAAAGAAAACGACGCAAAATAAAGGATAATCCTATGGAAATTAATACAAACTTAATTAAAGAATTAAGAGAACGCACAGGTGCGGGCATTGTTGACTGTAAAAAAGCCTTAATTGAAGCCAATGGCGACATGGAAGCAGCGGTTGATTGGTTGCGTAAAAAGGGTTTATCGGCGGTGGCTAAAAAGTCATCCCGTGTAACTGCTGAAGGTTTGGTAGCGGTTAATGTGGATGGTGCAGTAGGCGTTGTATTGGAAGTAAATTCTGAAACCGACTTCGTGGCTAAAAACGAAAAATTCCAAAATTTCGTGAAAAATCTTTCCAAAATTGCTATAAAAGCTGAAGATGGTAATGTGGAAAAACTAAAAGAAGCTGCTTACGAAAGCCATACAGTTAATGAT
This sequence comes from Alphaproteobacteria bacterium, assembly GCA_031274895.1. Taxonomy (GTDB): domain Bacteria; phylum Pseudomonadota; class Alphaproteobacteria; order WRAU01; family Hepatincolaceae; genus WRAU01. The sequence continues at coordinate 10,698 of JAISPM010000098.1, read as the reverse complement.
GAGCTAAATAGTTTAATTGCCACCATTGGTGAAAATTTAACTATCAGAAGATTTAAAGCTGTTAAAGGCGATAAGTTATTTTCTTATGTTCATAATACTGTGAGCGAGGGCTTAGGTAAAATTGGCGTGATTGTTGCTTTTAAAAATGAAGGAACTCCTGAAAATATCGGTAGACAAATTGCCATGCACATTGCCTCAACGCAACCGTTGTCTTTAAGTAAAGAATCTTTAGACCCGGCGGAAGTTGCGCGTGAAAAAGAAGTGCAAAAAGCGAAAGCCTTAGAAGAGGGTAAACCGGCAGACATTGTTGAAAAAATGTTGGCAGGCAGAATTGAAAAATTCTATCAAGAAGTTTGTCTTTTAGAACAACAGTTTATTATGGATACCGACAAAAAAGTATCACAATTGCTTAAAGAAAACAATGCTACAATTACTGATTTTGCTTTCTATGTTTTAGGAGCAGGCATTGAAAAAGTCCACACCGATTTTGCAAGTGAAGTTGTTAAAATCGTTAAAGGCGAATAAATAAAACTAAATAGCCTCTTTAATTAGAGGCTATTTTTTTATGTAAAGTGAAATTAAGGTGCGCTATATGGAACTAGACTATAAAAGAATTTTACTAAAATTATCAGGTGAAGCATTATCGGAAGATAAAACCACTATTATTTCAAAAACTAAACTCAATCATTTTGTTAATGAAATTATTGCCGCCAGAGATTTAGGCATTGAGGTGATTGTAGTAATTGGTGGTGGTAATATTATGCGTGGTGCTAACTGCAGTGATTATAACCTAACCCGTTATAAGGCTGATAATTTAGGAATGTTAGCTACCGTGATGAATGCCATCGTATTGGAAGATACGCTTTCACAAAGAGGCATTCCATCTGTAGTGCTTTCTGCCATTGAAATGAATAAAATCTGCGAATTTTATACGGCACAAAAAGCCAATGAGTATTTAAGTGAAGGCAGAGTAGTAATTTGTGGTGGTGGTATTGCCAATCCATATTTCTCTACGGATACAGGCACTGTGGTGCGAGCCTTAGAGACGGGTTGCGACGCTGTATTTAAAGGAACACAGGTTGACGGCATTTACAGTGATGATCCAAAAATCAACAAAAATGCCATTAGACATGTCAGCATTTCTTATGATGAAGTTATTATAGGAGAGTTAAAAGTAATGGATGCCAGTAGCATTCTTTTAGCGAAAAAAGGCAAAGATAAGGGCTTACCGATAATAGTGTTTAATATTCATAATGAGGGGTCTTTTCGTGATGTCCTTAAGCATAAAGAAAAAAGAAGTATTATTAACTAGCTTTTAACGTTATTACATTATATTATATAATCAATTAATTTTATAAAAAGGTGTATTATGGCAGAGACAGAATTTGATATTAATTCATTAAAATCCACTAGCAATACAAAGTTAGAAAAAACTTTAGAATCACTTGATAAAGATTTAGATTCCCTAAGAACAGGCAGAGCAACTCCGGCTATGCTTGATAATATCAAAGTAGATAATTACGGGCAAAATGTCCCTATTGCTAATATAGGAACCGTATCCATACCCGATCCCAGAACTATTTTAATTACCGTATGGGATAAGGCTCTTGTAATGCAGGTAGAAAGTGCGATTCATACTTCCAATTTAGGAGTTAATCCGGTGGTAGATGGTGTTAAAATTAAATTACCAATTCCGCCTTTAACCGAAGAAAGACGCAAAGAGATGACAAAAAAAGCATCGGAGTTTGCCGAAAAAGCTAAAATTGCCATTCGTCAGATTCGTAAAAATTATTTGGAAGATTTAAAAACCGCTCAAAAAAACAAATTAATGTCTGAAGACGAACTTAAAAGAGAAACCGAGGGTTTTGATAAATCTGTTAAAACTTTTAACGATAAAATAGATGCCGGCGTAGCGAAAAAATCTAAGGAAATTATGACTATCTAAATGCTAGAGAATAAACTAAAGCATTTAGCCGTAATTATGGATGGCAATCGTCGTTGGGCTAAATTGCATAACTTAGATTTTTTTAAAGGACACGAAAAGGGTAGCGATAATATTGAGCTACTTTTGAATCTTGCCATTAAAAACGATATTAAGTATCTTTCAATTTATGCTTTTTCTTCGGAAAACTGGTTGCGAGGCGAACAGGAGATTGCGTATTTAAAAGATTTAATTATTTACTATCTTAATGAACAGGAAGATTACTTTATAAAGAATCAGGTGCGTGTGCTGGTAATTGGTGAATATGCCGCTTTCGGTGTTGACATTTCTAATAAAATAGAAAGTCTAATTGCTAAAACCAATGATTTTAATAATTTAACCTTTATTATCGCCCTTAATTATGGAGCTAGGTCTGAAATTATTAGGGCTGCTAAGGCTTTGTTGCAGGAAAATAAAAATTTAGATAATTTAGATGAAAACTTATTTTCGGAATATTTATATACAAAAAATATTCCCGATCCTGACCTATTAATTAGAACAGGTGGCGAAAAAAGACTTAGTAATTTCTTACTGTGGCAGCTTTCTTATACGGAATTATTTTTTGAAGATACCATGTGGCCGGATTTTAATGAAGATTGTTTTAATAGGGCATTAAATTCATTCTACGCAAGAGAGAGGCGAGTTGGCAAATAAACAATTTTTAAATTCCCCTTCTAGCAGAAGGGGTGGACTGCGAAGCAGGACGGGGTAGTGGAATCTATAAAAAAGGATATACAAATTGGCAAATAAACTTGATGAGGAAGATATTGCAGAATACAAAAAAATGTATGTGGAGCTTTTAAAACTTGAATTAGCAGACCTAGATTTCTCTAAGCAGGAAGTGTTGGACGATTTGTTCGAGGGTTTGCAAGAAACTCCTGAAGGCTTTCCTGAAGAATTAGTAAGCTGGCATAAAAATGAATTAATTTATGAGTTTTCAGCGACATATAAACCAAAAACAACAGAAGAATCTAAATAATGGCAGAAGCAGAATCAAAATCTAAAATGTCTAACTTTTACACAAGAACCATGTCGGCTCTTGTGATATTTCCTATAGCTTTTTACGCTGTATGGACAGGTGGATTATTATATTTTTTATTATTATTTACTGCCGCAATTTTTGCAGGATGGGAATGGAATAAAATTGCAGGGAATTGGTCGTATGGTATTGATTCCATGTTTTTAACTACCGTTGTTGTGCTGGCAATGACTACGTTTTCCATGAAATATATCGGCACGGGCTTAATTATCATTTTTGGTGGTGCATATTTAGCTTACGCTTTAAGTAAAATTCGCGCTCGCTCAGAAAAATCTCCCGTGGTGCCTGAATACATAAAACGTCCAAGATGGTTCTTTTGGGGGACTATTTATTTATCCTTGGCGTTTAGTGGCTTGGCGTATCTTGATAATACCGATGCTACAGGGCTTACGCTCATGTGGGTATTTTTAGCGACCGTGTGTAATGATGTATTTGCTTATATTTTCGGCTCAATTATTGGTGGCAAAAAAATCGCACCGAAAATCAGCCCGGGCAAAAGCTGGTCGGGGCTTATTGCCGCTGCCATATCTACTACCGTGTTATCGTATTTTTTTGCCCTAGGTGTTGGCAGTAAAAACGAATTATTAATTATGGGCATAGGTTTCTGTATGGCGTTTGTGGCGCATTTTGGCGATATGCTGGAATCTTCATTTAAAAGATACCTTAAAATTAAAGATACTTCTAATTTAATTCCCGGTCATGGTGGCATTTTAGATAGAATCGATGCCGTGCTGATGGTGGCGATATTTATAAGCATTATCAGTATTATTTTAGGAAAAAGTCCGCTTTATTTATAGGTTATAATGTTTTATTTTCTTTTATTTATTAATTTTTGCTTTTTTATTTTAGGGAATATTGTTTATTCTCCTATGCTGGAACCACATATTCCAAGTATATTTGTGTTCGGACTGGAAATTCCTATCATAAAAATATTGATATCTGAACTGGCGTTTATTTGTTTGTATACTTTCTTAGATAAAGGAAACACCCAATACAGTCTGTGGTTTCCATTTCTATCGTTATTAATTACATGGCAGTTTTTATTTCCGCATTGGAGCTTTTTGTTCTACTCAGAATATGTGCAGTATTTTTCCATCGGAATAAGCTCAATTGCCATTATTATTAATACAATTGTGGTGAAAAGACTGGTTTCCAAGGGCTATACCCGATTGTTCAGCTCTAGGACAGCGAGCATAATCGCCAGCATTGTAGAAATTTCTATGTTTGCTTTTTTACTGGATATTGGCGTGCAGGGGGCAATCAGCACGGCTCTTACCAGAATTGTTTATATTGCCATTATCCCAAGATGGGTTTTTAAGAAAAAATAAAGGGGCTTTTATGATAGTAGATTATTTAAAAAATAAGCATTTATATACGGATGCTAAAATCGCAAAGATTTTAAATTTTATAGCAAATACTGACTTTTCTAAAATAGAAGGCGATAAAATCACCATAGATGATGATAATTTCTTTATGCTAAGCAGTATGCAAACTAAAGATATCACCGATGGTTTTTGGGAAGCGCACAGAAAATATATTGATATTCATTATATTTTGGAAGGCGCAGAAATGTTTGGCTATGAGAATATCGGAGAATTGCAAGTAGATAAAGACTACAATCCTGATAAAGATATGATAACCTATGTTGGCGCAATGAAGAATCCTATTATTTTAAAACAAGGAATGTTTGCGGTGGTGTATCCTGAAGATGCCCATATGCCGAACGTATCGCCCAATGGAGAAAAAATCCCACTTAAAAAAATTGTGTTTAAAATCAAATATTAATTACCCACCAAATCCCCTTCGCTGGCGAAGGGGTGGCAGCGTAGCTGACGGGGTAGTGGAAATTTCTACTTTAAATTGCTATTTACTATATTCTATGTTATTCTATTCAGTAGAATCTAAACATGTTTTGGGAGCTGTGTAGTGCTTAAAATTACAAAAACACTAAAATTATTTATATTGTTTTTTATACTACCGGTCTCATTACAGGCAAGTCTGTGGACTAATGGCGTCCAAAATGTTAAAGACACTTGGAATTCTTCACAATACGATTTATATATCCCCTCAATAACATATCACTCACGATTTACTTACGATAGAGAACTTGTTAATTATTACAATGAAAACCCTTGGGGGATTGGTTTTGGTAAGTCTCGCCTAGACGCAAGAGACAATTGGCATGGTTTGTATGCTATGGTTTTTAAAGATTCTCATGCGAATTGGCAACCCATTGTAGGGTATGGCTGGGAAGCAGGATGGCGTCCATTCAGTAATAAAAACTTCCGCACAGGTATAGGATTTACTGCAGGTGTAACTGCTCGTAAAAACTGGAACTATATGCCATCGCCAAACCTTTTACCAATCGCCTCAATTAGTTATAAAGTTTTTACTCTTCAAACCACCTATATTCCGGCAGTTTATCATAATATAGGGAATATTTGGTTCATGTGGATTCGCATACAGATAAATTAATGCAGTCCGTCATGCCGTGCTTGACACGGCATCCATTGTCCGCTATATTTGAAATAAAAATAGTATGGGATAATTAATGTTCAGAATTTTAGTGTTGCTTAGTATAATGGTAGTGTCGTGGCAATATCAGGCAAAAGCCATATCCATACTACAACCTATTGAAACCACGGGCGACCATCCTGTGCTATCTACCGCAGGCAACTTAGCCACCTATGCGGTTCCCTTGGCTGCTTTAGCAGCTACCTTGGTATTGCGAGATTGGCAGGGTGTAGGGCAGTTTTTAGTAGCCTTTGCCATATCCAGCGGTGCAACAGGAATATTAAAGAATGTTGTGAACGAATGCAGACCAAGGCAACCTGCGTGTGAAATAGGAAATTCTTTTCCATCCGGTCATGCAACTGCCGCTTTTGCAGGTAGTTGGTTTATTTGGCGACGCTTTGGCTGGCGGCATGGACTTTTCGCCAGTTTATTTGCTGTATTTGTTGGATATTACAGGGTAGAGGTCAACGCTCACTGGGTTCATGATGTTGTAGCATCTGCCTTTATAGCCTTTTTAGCGGCGTATTTGTTTGTATCTAAAAGGGCTAACCCGAAGTTAAACCCTATGATTAAATTTGGTTTCAGCCCAAAAGAAAAACTCTATGGCATCCGCCTCTATTTCAATAAGGAAAATTAAACTCCTAAATTCCCCTTCTAGCAGAAGGGGTGGACGCCTTTAGGCGGACGGGGTAGTGGAATCAATTATATATCAGCACTAAAATTTTTTTTGTCTGCGACGCAATGGATACCAGCCTTCGCTGGTATGACGATTATATTTATTTGCATTTAAAATTTGAGGTGCTAAACTGACTGTTAGTATATGAAATATATTATAAAAAACGAGTTATAAAAATGAAAAAATCTTACGTAGCTTTGTTATTTCTATTTTCTACGTTCCTTGCCCCCCCCTATGTAGCCGCTCAGATCATTGATATTGATAAAGACTATACTAACGATATATACGGCAATGCATCTGATAAAAATAATCCCAGCGACCATAGTCTTGATTCAAATGATAATATTGTAAATTTTTCCAAAGATTCTTTAACTTTTACTGACATTACTGTTTATGGTTCTTATGGCGACCAAGGCAAAAATGTTAGCAGAAACACTGTTAATATTACCGCAAAATCACTGAACGGCATAGTAGCAATTTTTGGTGGTTATTCAAATAATACTTCTGCTTCTTCACATGAAACAAGTTATAACACTGTAAATATAGCCGAAGGCACTAATAATACTTATAAAAGTATTTATGGTGGCTATGGCGGAGATACCGCCAGCAATAATAAAGTTGATATGAAATCAGGTAGTGTTACATATGTGATAGCAGGAGGAGTAGCAGATTCCGATTTAGGTATTGGCATAGCAGATTCTAATTCTGTTGTTTTAAATGGCGTTATTGGTAGGGCTATTGTTGGTGGAGGAGGACTAATAGTCACAAATAACACTGTAGATATAACAGACGGAAGTTTTATAAATGCTCCAATATCAGGAGGAGCATCCTCAGTATCTAGTCCTAATAATGTGGTTATGCAAGCTGTTAATAATAAAGTATCTATAAAAGGAAACGGAACGTTTGATTTTTCTTTTATATATGGTGGTGCGTCTTGGCTGGGTTTAGTAAAAGATAATAAAATCTATATTGATGGTGGCGTATTTACCCAAAGTGATTTTTTTGCTGGAATCACTCGTGAGGGCAGTGCAACCAATAACAGTGTAGAAATAACCGGTGGAGATTTTGACGGAGCCCATATCGCTGGTGGATATGCTATGGCTACAACTCCTGCGAAGTATGCAGAGTTTGAGGCTTCTAACAATACCGTAAAGCTGACAGGTGGAAAATTTATTAATAATGCCAACGGCTATATATACGGTGGTGTTGCTGTAGTTTATGCACCTGATGTTGTTAGTGTTGCGGTAGAAAATAATACGGTAAATATTAGCGGCGGCACATTTGAAGGCACGGTTGTGGGTGGATGTTTATATTCAGACGATGCTTTCTCTAGCTTAACCAAAGCCAGTGTCAGCAATAATACCATCAACATTTCAGGCAATCCTAATTTAACAAAGGCCTCGTTATTTGGTAGCTATTCTAACCTTGCTGGCACAAGCGTTTCAGGAAATACCTTGAATTTATCCACCAATATTACAGTTTTAAGAGCAAGGGCTTTTAATAACTATAACTTTTTTGTGGATGGTGTAAAGGCTACGCCCATGTTAAAAGCTACAGCCAGTGCGGTGGATATGAATAATTCTGTTGTCGGGCTTTATTTGAAAGATGCTTCAGTTCAGCTAAACGTTGGAGACGAGCTATTTTTGGTAGAAAATATGAGCGGCAACGTAATCAGTAAATCTGATGTTATGAAAGCAGGGGCGACCATGCTTTACAATTATGATTTATCGGTTAAAGATAATAACCTGTATGCGGTAATAGGTCGTAATAGTAGTGGAGATGGCGGTGCAGATGATTTAAATCCTGAAACTAAGTCTTTATCGGAAAGCAGAATATCGTCCATTGGAGTGTTGATTAATGGAGCCGATTTAGTGGCAGATGGGGCAATATCATCGGCAGATGCTACCTTACAAGATAATAATAACGGCGTATTTTCCGCTATTAATTTTAATTCTGTTAAACTAAGCAGTGGTTCGCATGTGGATGTTTCAAATGCCGCTTTTATGCTTGGTGTGGGCAGCAAAATAAGCAATAGCTTAGTTGGTGTATTTTTAGAATCAGGTTTTGGTTCGCACAACACTTACAATGAATTTGATAAATCCACAGTTAAAGGCAGTGGCGATAACAGCTATATTGGAACGGGCTTACTCGGTAGAGTATCCTTTGAAAATATATATTTAGAGGCTTCTGCGAGGGGCGGTAATATTTATACATCATATAAGGCTGATTATTCTGATGGAGCCAAATACGATATAAACTCTTTATATTACGGCGGACATCTTAGTGCAGGATTAGTGCAAAATATCGCCGATTTTTCCCTCAATGAATATGTGAAATATTTGTATACTATACAAAATGGCGGTAGTGTATCTTTAGATTCTAAAGAAGAGGTGCAGTTTGCCGATGTAATATCTTCTAGGGCTATGGTGGGTATTCGCGCCAAATATTTTGGTGGATTTATTGGCTATGCCTATGAAGAAGAGCTTGCAGGAAAAGCCAAAGCCATGACCTCAGACAAATCAATAGATGCACCCATTATAAAAGGCGGCACCAATGTTATTGAAGCAGGTTATGACCACAGTTTTGCCAAAAAGTCTCAAGGTTTTAACATTGGCGCAGGCGTAAAAGGTTATATTGGACAAAGAACCGGATTCTCTGCCAATGCGCGCATGGGATATATGTTTTAACAACAAACCGTCATGCCGGCGAAAGCCGGCATCCACTGCGCTCCCTTATTCCCCTTCTTTTAGAAGGGGTGGCGGCGTAGCCGACGGGGTAGTGGTTAATGATAAATTATCTATTGTAGAATTTTATTGCGACTATCTGCTACATTATTCTTTATTTATAAATACTTGAACTTTTATGAAGATTGAATGATAAACTTACTTTATTATGTTTATCAGTAGGACTTTTGTATGCAGAAAATAATCTTTATCGCAATCTTTTCTATTTTTAGCTTTAGTTTAATGGCAGAGGTAATATACACTCCTGCAGAAAAACTCACGCCAAGAAAGCAAACAGAAAAACAGTATTATATTCCTGATATTAAACAAAATTCTTTAAGTATCAGCGCAGGTGGTGCGAGTGGTCAAATGGCAATATCCAGTGGCGATACAAGGTCTTATGATTCATCTACAGAGTTGCGTGCGAAAAATAATTTTAATCTGTCGTATTTAAGAAGAGTAAGCGGTGGGTTATCTATCGGGCTTGACTTAACCATGTTTACGAGCAATGACGCTAAGTATACTAAGTATGCCGATAGCGCAGCCAGAGACGGCAGGAATAGGACATATGTAGATTCCAGCACTTGTCAATATATTAATGGTTATGTTGCCAGTGGCGCCTGTGATGAAGATACCGGGAAAGTTGCGGATGGCAAATATTGTTCCAGCAATCCTGCAAATTGTAATGGCGGTAAGATAGATTGCTCGGTTTTTAACAGCTATTGTAATAGTGGGCGTCCTGACCCAAATTTTGATAGTAGCACCGGTGGTGGAAGCAGCGGTAGTGGAAATACAGGCAGACCGATATTGTATGAAAAAGTTATTTCTTCTAATTCTTATGCTGCTATGCTTTTAGCCAATTACGATATTTACAGAGGAAAAGATGTCGGGCTTGCAATTCAAACAGGTGTTGGTGCTAATTATCGAGAATTAGATATCGGATTTACATCAGGCGGAGCAACTACTACAGAAAAGCAGTCATCTACCAGTTTAGCAGCTAAGGCTGGCGTGGTAGGAGATTATTATTTGTCAGACTCCTTCGCCATCGGCGCAGGCATTCATTATGTTTATACCTCGCAGGCAGATTTTAAGTTTAACACCTTCGGTGATAATAAAGTTAACAGTAATGGTATTATTACTTATAATTTACGGTTGAGTTATTTGTTTTAGTTAACCCGTCATACCAGACTCGGATGGTATTCACGGCATCGCAAAATGAGATAACCAAAATATGATTAACTTAGTTTAAACGCTCCACCGTCATATTGATGAAAGCAGGTATCTTTGCAATATAATAATATTTGCCTTAGTTCTACCTAGTTTAATCGCTTATCAAGTTAAATCAATAATCTTATAATAAAATTCAGACTCAACCTCAAGATAAGTTTATGGTATATGTGTCTCTATCTTAATAAGAATAACTTTAAGTGATGGTAATAAGATATAAGATGTGATATTATATTTACAAAAATGGTGTGATAAAATCATAAGGTAGTAAATTAATGAATAAAAATAATAAGCAGTTTACTTTATATAAAATAAATAAAAAAGAAAGTAATAAATCAATTTATGAATTAATAGGACATGTTCTTGATACAGAAAGCAATATAACTAATATTTGTAGTGAGTCTTATAAAAATAATACATTTACTATTATAACATATAAAGCATCAGCTCAAAATCCAGTTACACCAGCAAAAGAGGAAAAAGAGTTGGGTGAAGCTAGATTAGGTTGTTATATTGTTATTCATGATACAGGACTTGC
>JAISPM010000009.1 GCA_031274895.1 Alphaproteobacteria bacterium | reverse complement strand
CCTATAATATCTTTTTTATTTGTCATTCCTACATTTAATATATGAGCCATAATAAACACAAAAATAAACACTCCTATAATAAAGGATATTACTATAGCTATCTTTCTCAAAATAGTTTTTATCTTGAATTTATAGCTTGTATATAATCCAAATAATCCGCTTACTAATCCTACAATGAGTGGCTCTGTATATAACCAACGAACAAAAGTCCCAATATAATATCCAATAGTTACTATACTGGCAACATCGCCAATGCTTACTTCATTCATACTACACCTTATAAATAATATTACAATCTATAATTGATAGTCTACCCCCCCCCTTGCTTTAAAAGTCAAGTTATTTTTTAAATATTTTTGAAAGTTTTTAATCTTATTAAAATTCTTAAAAAACAGTCTACATAATTATGGTTGACATAATTATGTCAACATGATACTATATCACAAAAATAGGAGAAAAAAATGGATAATCTTAAAGAAGTAAAAAGCTCTTTACATGTAAGTATTCCTTCTAAAATGTTAGAATTACTAAATATTAGCAGTGAAAACTTAGGGAAAAGTCGTAATCAAATTATTGAAGAGCTTTTGGAAGAATTTTTAGAAAATCAAAGGGATATAAAAATAGCTGAAGCTGCTTTAAAAGAAATTGCTGACGGAAGTGATAGTATTGTTTCATGGAGTGAAATGAAAGAAAAACTAGGCTGGTAGCACCATGTATAAAGTTGAAATAAAATGTAATTTAGAAAAAATACTTAAAGCTATTCCTAAAAAAGACCAAATAAACATTAAAAACTATATAGATAGTTTAGATAATTGCACAGATCCTTATCTGCATGCCAAAAAGATTGTTGATTATAAAGATTTATATAGATATAGAGTTGGTTATTATAGAATACTCAGCGAAATTAAAAATGAAAAATTAACTATTCTTGTTATAGATATAGACCATAGAAAAAATATTTATAAAAGTTTGTAAATGTTTTACTACGCCGCTAACCTTAAGGCTTTAAAAACCAAAGAATCTCTAATGAAGTAGACGGAATAAACAATTCTGCCGATAACAATATTACTTTCATAGTTATAGTTATTTAAGATTGCATTGGGTTTGTAAATTTTAGAGTAAATATTTGCAACATCGTGTTTGGTGATATCAATATTTATCATAGCCACGGCAATTTCTACCAAGACACCCATAACTTTTAGGGTATCTTGCGGATGTTTATTATCCGCAAAATTGGCAACTATGGATATGCCATCAATCATATTATTACTGGAATTTACAATAAATCTTGCGGAAACACTTGAGATAGGATAATACAAGACGCTTAAATCATCCAACACAATAAAATCTTCTACTTTTACATGATCTTGAGCCAAATTAAAAAACGAAACTTTAATCGCAGATTCTTGAAATTTATTAAAAACAATCTGAGATAAGGTTTCTTTATATTTTTCGTTATATTTAAGATTTACAGAATTTTTTTGATTATTGTTTAACCAAGTATCTGCTTCATTATGCTCATGTTCTACCGTATCATGAGGAGGTTCGCCTGCAGGCGAACCTTGAGATTCAGGATTATCTTGGGAATCCTGAATCTCGGCATTATCCGCAAGCAATGGTTCCTCTTGAGCTGTAGCAGCTTCATCTGCCGATAACTCTTCAGCATAAACATTGTTATGCAAAATAGCGGCATAAACCAAAAATCCAAATATTAATACTCTTAATAGCATAATGGTTGTGGCTTCACGATTGTTGTATTAGACGGCGAATTTGCCTCCGGCTCATATAATAAATTCGGATTATACGCCGCAATATTGGAAGTATCTTTTACCTGATTTCCATCGTCAATTACCTCTTTCGGGTCATATCTTGAAAATACAAGAGTTTCGTCCTTGTAAGTGCATCTTTTGTATCTAAATTCGCCCATCATTCGGGTTTCAACTGTGCCGTAAGCATCTTTCAAATAACTAAAAATACTTTCCGCCTCTTGGCGTGTAGCTTGCGGGTTTAACATTCTAATGGCAATCAGAGCATTACTTCTTTGGGCTTCTAAATTTTTATCCACCGCAACTTTTGGTAGAACAATGTTGATTCTTAAAACGCTATCATCCTTATCATTAAGATAAATTCTAAACAACATTAACTGCGACGGACGAAACACCACCACATTTTGCTTATTTAAAATATATGTCGTTAGGTCTTGCGGATTAAGAGGACGCACGGAATCCGTTAAATTAAATTCGGCAATTATATTATTATACTGGTTTAATACCAAGGCTTCAATGCGCGCCTTTCTATCGAATTCGGCAGTGCGAACATCTGCTGTTAATGTAAGTTTCCCTTTGATATAAGAAAGAGTATAAACATTGGTTTTACCGGCAATATTTTTATAATATTTAGAGTTTTCCAGTGCGGCATTAACATCAAGGCTGTTAAGAATTTCTTTAGCATCACTAAAACTCAACTTAGAGTTAGTTAATAGAATTAATACCAAGGCATCTCTGTTAAAATCTGTGGTTCTGCTTTCATCTTTTTGCCCCTCATAGGTAATATTTCCTGAAATTGGGTTTATTGCACCCATAAATCCTGTTTCCACCAATAGATTCATGGAAACATTCTGTGAAGAATAAAAGAATAGGTTTCTGTTTTTGATGGAGGCTCTGCTAACTTCAGGATAAATTGTCTGCATGCCGCCACCAATTTTAGCTAAAGCCTTATTAAAGCTATCGTTGATATCTTTAACTAAATTGAGCTCTTCCACATCGTTTTTATTGCTTTTTCTGATTTTTACGGTAAAAATTTGCGTTCTTCTGGAATTAGCATCCATATTGTAGAAGTAATCATTACTGATATGAATCTTAAAGAATCTAGGCTCTGTGCGAGCTTTATTAATATCCAACACGGCATAGATATTATTAAATTCATTCATACTTAGTTTATTATCAATCAGTTTAGCAAGAATTAGGAAATTATTGCGATAAAACTCTACTTTTTCAGGAGTGTCTAACAGTCTACTTTGAATATTTCCTGCGATTACTTTAGAGCTGCCTCTATCGTAATCCATGGTAATTTCTAAATAAGGAGTAGGCAAATACTTAATTTTATAAGAATTTCCTATTAAAGATACACTCATGGTTGTGTTATCTTTATTTGGCATAAAAAACTGCAAACCACCAAAATTACCGGCAATATCTTTTTGTTTATTGAAAATTTCGATTGCCACAAGGTCTTTCGCTTCATCTTCCTTGCTTGCCGCCATTGAAACACCGGCAAAAACAAGTGAGGCTATCAAAAAGACACCTAAACATTTAACAATTTTATTTAGATAACTAAAACCCATGAGAAAACCCTAAGCATACTTAATATAATATTATTGTAGAACTATTAAATATCTTTGTCTATAAATTAATTTATACAAGTTTAATGTTTTTAGCTTTATATTAGGTCGGCGGCTCGCAGTGTATTTAACATACATAAGGGGCAAAGCGACAACATAGAAAGCAAAAAGATTAAACTTCCTTGTTATTAAGAATGGATAGGTCTAACCCCTTTTCCGATTTCGCCACAATCACCGTGGCAATCATATCCCCTAAAATATTCATAAGAGTCCGAAACATTTCCATCAGCCTATCTATACCAATAATAATCCCAATGCCTTCTATAGGAATGCCGTATTGCAACAGCACGATGGTTAAAGTTATTAAGCCACTGCCCGGGATCCCTGCGGCTCCTACGGTTGCCATTAAAGCCAACGCCGCCGCACCGATTAAATCGTATAGACTCATATGAACGCCATAAATATTCGCCAAGAATACTACCGCCAAGCCTTGCATAATCGCTGTGGCATTCATGTTAATGGTGGTTCCCATGGGTAAAACAAAACTCACATAAGTTTTTTTGGCTCCAAGGCTTTCTTCGGCAACTTTCATAGCCACAGGAAGTGTTGCAGAACTACTGGAGGTAGAAAAAGCTACCGCCAATGCCGGAAAACATTTTTTTAAGAAAAGAAATAAATGCGCCCCAGCCCATTTAATAAGCGGAATATACACAACTATAAAATGCACTATCATCACCAAGAACATAATTAAAGCATATTCCACCATGGCTCCCAGTAAAGCAAAACCTTGGGTTGCCAAAGTTCTTGTCAGAAGCGCGAAAACCCCGTAAGGTGTTAATTTCATAATCATGGTAATTACGCCAATCACCACGGTTTCTAAGTTATTGATTCCTTGCACCAGCGGTTGTCTTTTTTTATCTTCCAATCCTAAAATAGCAATAGCGAATACAATCGCTATAAACACCAATTGCAACATGTTATTGTTAAGCATTGGCGATATTATGTTATCAGGAAACAATGTGATAACATTTTCAGTTAATGAAGGCGGATTAGCATTTGTAACCGCCTTGGCTACCGCATGAAATTGGTCTGAACTATACGAAGCTCCTGCTCCTAAATTATAGCTGATAGTAATTGATAAAAACAACGCCATGGACATGGTTAGCAAAAATATTCCAATGGTTTTAAATCCTAAAGATTTTAATGAGGAAATACTGTTTAAATTAACGATTCCGTTCATTAAAGAAAATACGATAATCGGCACAATCACCAGCTTTAATAATCTTAAAAAGATGGTCCCCACCATGTTAGCTATATTTACACAGACACTATATACTGTTGGGTAAGACTCCTTAATAAAAATAAGAAATGCGCTAAATAAAACAGCTAAAATCAAAGCTAAAATTACTTTTTTAGTCATGGTAAGTTTCATGATAAACCTCTTTCTATTGGTAATAAAATTAGATATTATAAAAAAAATTGACAAAAGTCAAATTTATTTAATAAAACCTGTTGACTTATATTTTGTAATTGTATATATTGTTAAATATTGAGATAGCTATTAAATCGGAGAATAAAATGAATATCTTTCAAGATACCGTGAATCTACTAAACAAACTAGGCAAAGAATCCAATATTAAACCTGAAGTGTTAGACTTTATTAGTCAACCTGAACTTTTAACCGATGTTAGCTTTCCTGTGAAAATGGATAATGGTAAAATCAGAATTTTCAAAGGCTATCGTAGTCGCTACAGCACCATTTTAGGACCTGCCAAGGGTGGCATTCGTTTTCACCAAGATGTGAATGTGCATGAAGTTAACAGCCTCGGCTTATGGATGATGGTAAAAAATTCTTTGGTAGGATTACCTTACGGTGGTGGTAAAGGCGGTGTTATTGTGGATACGCGCACAGTGTCGGCTGCTGAGCTTGAAAGAATTAGTCGTGGTTATGTGCGGGCAATTTTTGATTCCATCGGCGAAAAAACCGATATTCCTGCACCCGATTTAGGCACAAATCCACTGATTATGACTTGGATGACCGATGAATACAACACAATTAACCGTATAAAATCTCCCGGAACCTTTACAGGTAAACCTGTTGCCCTAGGCGGCAGCTTATTTAGAACCGAAGCCACAGGGTTTGGCGCAGCTACCATTACTAAGTTATTGAGTGAAAAAATCGGGAAAACTCCTGCAAGCACAAGTGTGGCTGTGCAAGGCTTAGGAAATGTGGGTTATTTTTTAACAAAATTTTTGGCTGAATCCGGATATAAAGTAAAAGCAATATCCGATGTTGATGGCGCAATTTATGCCGAAAACGGTTTAGATATTCCTGCAATTTATAAAGCCCTTGCTGGGGCTAAAAAAGGCACTTCTGTTAAAGATATTTACAATGTTTCTGCGGGCGCAAAAATTATCAGCAATGAAGAACTTTTAGAACTAAATGTGGATGTTCTATTGCCTGCCGCCATTGAAAATGTAATTACCACTAAAAATGCGTCTAAAATTAAGGCTAAATATATTGTGGAAGCAGCGAATGGTCCGGTGCAACCTGAGGCAAATCCTATTTTAGAAACAGCAGGAATTGTTGTATTGCCCGATGTTTTAGTAAACGCAGGCGGCGTAGTGGTTAGTTATTTTGAGTGGTTGCAAAATTTATCTTACTATTATTGGGAAGAAGCGGAAGTTAAAGAAAAACTTACCAAAATTATGACCAAAGCCTTCAACGGCGTATGGGATATTCATACTAATAACAAAGTAAGTTGCCGTTCTGCCGCTTATAATATTTCCTTAAGCAGAATTGAGGCTTCGCTGAAAGCTAAATTCACGGAGTTTAACTAGAATGAATGCGTCAGACCTATTTGTAAAGATTTTAGAACAACATGGTGTTGAAGTTGTTTACGGCATTCCGGGAGAAGAAAATTTAGATTTACTTGAGGCATTGAGGAAATCTAAAATTAAATTGATACTCACTCGCCACGAGCAAGGAGCAGCTTTTATGGCAGCTACCTATGGGCGCATGACGGGTCGTATCGGTGTTGCCATATCTACATTAGGACCGGGCGCAACAAACTTCACCACCCCTGCGGCTTATGCTACTTTAGGTGGCTTTCCTATGTTATTAATTACAGGGCAAAAGCCCATCAAGAAATCTAAGCAAGGACGCTTTCAAATTATTGATTCCGTAGCCATGTTTCGTCCACTAACAAAATATTCTAAGCAAATTGTGGATGTAGCCATGGTTGCTGCCACTTTAACCGAGGCTCTAAAAACTGCCGTAGAAGAAAAAATGGGGTGCGTGCATATAGAATTTCCTGAAGATATATCAGCACAACCTGTGGAAACAGATACACCTATGCCGCTACCTTACCTAGAAACCTACATGGCTGTGGCTAATCCTACTGCAATTGCTAAGGCAGCCGAACTTATTAAAAAAGCAAAATCTCCTTTGGTATTAATTGGTGCAGGTGGTAATCGTGGTGATAATTCCGATAAAATTACTGATTTTATTAATACTGTGGGCATTCCATTTTTTAACACCCAAATGGGAAAAGGCACGGTATCTGAAGATAACCCACACTTTTTAGGAACTGCGGCTTTATCCGGTGGTGATTACATTCATGAAGCAGTTAAAAAGGCTGATTTGGTTATCTGTGTGGGTGTTGATGTTATAGAAAAGCCTGCCTTTTTTATGGAAAAAAACTCAGCACCTGTTATTCATATTAATTACTCTGCATCCACACTTGATAACATCTATTTTCCCAGTTTAGAGGTATTGGGAGATATTGGTGAGTCTTTGGATATGCTCGGCTCAACTTTAGGCAAATGCACTCAAGACTTTTCTTATGCTTATAAGGTGCGAGATTTTATATTAAAGCATATCTCACAACATGATAGCGATAATGCCTTTCCTATAAAACCACAAAAATTAGTGCGTGATGTTAATAAAGTTATGGCGGATGGCTATGTCGCCTTAGATAACGGTATGTATAAGCTGTGGTTTGCCAGAAACTATTTGTGTATGCATTCTAATGGACTACTTTTAGATAATGCTTTGGCAACCATGGGGGCAGGTTTGCCCTCTGCCATGGAAGTAGCTAGACTTTATCCGCATAAAAAGGTTCTTGCAGTGGTGGGCGATGGTGGCTTTATGATGAACTCGCAAGAGTTAGAAACCGCCATGCGTTTAAAGCTAAATCTTGTGGTAATGATATTAAACGACAGTGCCTACGGTATGATACGCTGGAAACAGGCAGGACAAAATTTGGCAGATTTTGGTTTAACTTTTAATAATCCTGACTTTGTAAAGTATGCAGGGGCATACGGTGCAAACGGCATTAGAATTTCTGCCACGAGCGAGCTAATCCCTACCTTAGAAAATTGCTTTAAAACCGGCGGCGTTCATGTAATTGATATGCCGATAGACTATTCGGAAAATAAGAAAGTTTTAATTGATGAATTAAAGAATAAGGAAAACATATAAATGCTTACAGTTAATTCTCCTTTCGATGGCTCCCTTGTAGGAAGCGTTAAAAAAATTACGCAAGAAGAAGCCAATATAGCTTTGGCTAAGGCTTATGAACTCTCAAAAGATAAATCTCAAGCTCTGCCTCACTATGAACGCATAGCTATTTTAGAAAAACTGGCGGATTTAGTATCTCAAGAGGCAGCAGAATTTGCCATGTTAATTGCCAAAGAAGGCGGTAAACCTCTGGTGGACGCTAAAATTGAAGTAGCGCGCGCCATTGATGGCATTCATCTAGCCATTAAAGAAATAATGCACACCTTTAAAGGCAAAGAAATCCCTATGGGATTCACGAAATCATCAGAAAATCGTATGGCTTTCACCACCCGTGAACCTATCGGCGTAGTGTTAGCGATTAGTGCTTTTAATCATCCCTTGAATTTAATTGTGCATCAGGTAGTGCCTGCCATTGCCGTGGGTTGTCCTGTCATTGTTAAGCCCGCCAGTTCTACTGCTCTCACCTGCGAAAAGTTTGTGAATTTGGTGCATAAGGCTGGATTAAGCAAGGATTGGTGTGTGTTTGCACCATGTGATATATCTGTGGCAGAATTTTTAGTTGCTGATAAAAGAATTTCTTTCTTTAGCTTTATCGGTAGCTCAAAAGTTGGTTGGTATTTAAGAAATAAACTTAATGCAGGAACTCGCTACGCTTTAGAACACGGCGGTGTAGCTCCAATTATTGTGGATAAAAATATTGAAGATATGGACGCCGTAGTCGCCAGCATTGTTAAGGGAGCCTATTACCACGCAGGGCAAGTTTGTATTTCTTCTAAGCGCGTGTATATTCATAAGGATATAATCGCTGCAATGTCTAAAAAGTTGACAGAGGCTGTATTAAAACTTAAGGTAGGAGATCCGACAGAAGAGTCTACCGATGTGGGTCCACTTATCAGTGAGAAAGAAGCTACGAGAGTAGAATCTTGGGTGAATGAGGCAATTGCCGAGGGTGCGAAAGTTTTATGCGGTGGCAAACGAATTTCTGCCACTGTTTTTGAGCCAACTTTATTTTTAGAACCATCAAAAACTTCTAAAGTATCCACTGAGGAAACCTTTGGTCCAGTGTTATGCTTATATGCTTATGAGAATTTAGACGAAGCTATTGCTTGGGCAAATTCTTTAGATTTACCATTCCAATCGGCAATATTCTCTAATAATATTAATATAATTACCAAAGCCTACCGAGGGCTAGATGCCGCAGCGGTAATTGTCAACGATCACACCGCTTTCCGCGTAGACTGGATGCCCTTCGCAGGACGTCGCTCCGCAGGTGTAGGCATTGGCGGCATTGGTTACGCCATGCATGAGATGACCAATCATAAGATGATTGTTTTGAAAAGTAATTAAAACTCTAAGAACCATGTATATTTTACCATCAATGACATCTTCCTACCTATGGAAATATCTTGAAATGTCATAATTCAGGTAAAATATACATGGTTCTTAGAGTTTTACTTTATAATGCAACCTCTCCAGCAAGACCCTTGAATACCAAAACACGAACATATTCAT
This sequence comes from Alphaproteobacteria bacterium, assembly GCA_031274895.1. GTDB lineage: Bacteria > Pseudomonadota > Alphaproteobacteria > WRAU01 > Hepatincolaceae > WRAU01. The sequence goes on along the minus strand of JAISPM010000009.1, from coordinate 3,224 downwards.
AAGCCATCTTGGAGAGTATTTTTTACCTAAAACATAGTCAGTTAAAGAATTCGGTAGCCGACCTTTTTTTATCTCGCCAACAAAGTCTGGGAATAAGTAAATTATTACTCTTGAAGATAAAGCCATATAATTAAATTGAAAAAACGATATTCTTTTTTGCAACAACTTATAAGATGTCCATATTTGCGCATCATATAAAAATTTCAAGCTCAAAAGTGCGGTGGAGTATGAGCTTAACACAACAGTATCTTGCTGTAAAGCTAAGGTTTCAACGCCTGATTTTCCATATTCCAGACTAACATTCTCATATGGTTTTATAAACTCACTTAAATTCTCATAAATACTTTTTGCTAATTTAATATGCGGTCTTAAGCATACGCTTTTATTTTGTGCAACCAACAGCTTGATATAACTTTTATATTCATTAATAATAAAATCTTTGTTGGGATTATTCTCTTTAATGCTATCAATTAACACCACTGCCTGTGCTTTAGTGGCTACTTGTAGCGGCAACATATTATTTAATAAATCTTGTTTTTTAAAGAAAACAACATTTTGCGGATTTACTCCTGCTTTAAATACTGCCTCTAAAATGGCTTCATTATAATTTACCAAATACAACTGATGTTGATTTACCAAATTAACTAAATTTTTATCCACCAGAAATCTAACATAAGAAAACAAACTTTCTTCAAGGAAGTATACTTTCTTAAAAGTAAATATACTAGCCAGCAAGTTATATATTTTAAGATTGGGCGCAGATATGCTTACATATATCTCATCAAAACATGAGTTATCATTGTTTAATTTTAAAAGCCTGCTACTGTCAATTATTATCTGCTTTTTTTTAGAGTAAACCGCATGATATGTATGGATATTTCTGCCTTTAAATAAAGGGTTGTTTAAAAAATCATCAAAAATGATAGTGTTAAATTCTTCATTAGTAGTTTCTGACAATAAAGAATGAATTAAAAAATTATTCCAAAAATTCATTGATGGTAAAACTAAGCGACTCTTCATAGCAATACTTACTCCAATTTCCATATAAGATAAACCATTGCGTCATAAATTGCAATAGTTTAAATATTTGTTTGATTTTGATTCTTTAAGTGTTATAATTGATTTAAAATTAAAACTTATTATAAGAGAAGAAAAATGAATAAAATTATGAGTTTTTTAGAAAGTTTTATGTTGCCAATTGCGGTTAAATTAGGACAGAATCGCTATCTGAATTCCCTGCGTGATGGTTTTATGTTGGCTATGCCTTTAGTTATTTTTGGCTCAATTTTTGTGGTGGTGGCTAATTTGCCCTTCCTTCCGGCTATCATGAGTGATTCTGCTCTTAGCACATTTAAAGCAGCACTTGCTCCGGCGGTTGAGGCAACTTTTGTAATTATGACACTTTTTGTTGTTATGGGAATCGGCTATAACTTATTAAATTATTACAACCAAAAAAATGATCTCTTCGGTGGAGCAGTGGCTTTAGCCGCTTTTTTTATATTAACGCCTTTTGAAAACGGCAATGTATCGCTAACATATCTTGGTGTGCAAGGCATGTTCGTGGGAATTATCTCTGCGTTCTTAAGTATTGAAATATATCATCGCATGCAAGAAAGAGGACCATCAATTAAACTGCCCGATGGTGTGCCTCCGATGGTGATAAAAAGTTTTGCCGCCCTTGTTCCTGTATCAGCGACTTTGATAGTTTTTTTAATAATCAGAATCATATTTAGTTTTACACCATTCGCTCATGCTCATGCTTTTATCTATGAAATTATTCAAATGCCTTTAATGCAACTGGGTAGTAGTCTGCCTGCAATTTTAACCGCACTTGGAATAATTCAAATACTTTGGTTTTTTGGTCTCCATGGGCAAACCCTTGTGGGTTCTATTATAGACCCTATTTTAAATGCTCTCTCGCTGGAGAATCTTACAGCCTTTCAAGCAGGTCTTCCATTGCCGAATATTATTTCTAAATCTTTTATGGAAACCTTTACCGTTAGTATGGGCGGCAGTGGTATGACCTTAGCCGTAGTATTTGTAGCCATGTTTTTTATGAAAAGCCAACAACTTAAAAACACCGCTCGCTTAGCAGCCCCTGCAGGACTTTTTAATGTGAACGAACCTGTAATTTTTGGCTTTCCTGTGGTTATGAATCCCATATTTTTTATTCCATGGGTATTTGCTCCTATGGTGGTTGTGGTGTTTTCTTATTTTGTTATGAAAATAGGCTTAGTGCCATACTGCACAGGCGTTTATGTGCCGTGGACTACTCCTATTTTTATCAGTGGCATGTTGGCAACAAACTCCTTAGCAGGTGGAATATTGCAATTAGTTAATTTCTGCATTGTAGCAATTATTTGGCTACCTTTCTTAAAAGTTGCTGATATGCAAAATATGAAGAAAGAGCAAGAAGCCATGCAAATGAAGAATGTATAATTTAGCCTTTTTGCTTTTCTATGTTATCGCTTTTCCCTTTATGTATTATCATACACTGCAGGTAAAAGCTCCTAATATAAAAACAAAAATTTCTAAATTCTATATCATTAAAAAGGAGAGAATATTATGCTTAAATTTCCAAACAATTTTTGGTGGGGTGCAGCCGCCAGTGGCGTGCAAACTGAAGGTAGTAAAAATAAAGTTAATCCATCGGTGTGGGATTATTGGTATCAAACTGAACCTGAAAGATTTTGGAATGGTATCAGCTCTGCTGTGGTATGTGATACCTATTCTAAATACCAAGAAGACGCCGATTTAATGCAAAAAATCGGCATGAATAGCTTCCGCACCTCTATTCAATGGTCGCGACTTATTAAAAATTTTGACACGGGGGAAGTAGACCAAGACGCGGTGGAGTTTTATAACAACTACATTGATGCCATGCAAGCAAAAGGCATTGAGGTAGTAATGAATCTCTACCATTTTGATATGCCTTTGGAGTTGTATCAAAAATATGGTGGTTTTGAAAATAAAAAAGTAGTGGATTTATTTGCGCTATTTGCCAAAAAAGCCTTTGAGCTTTTCGGATCAAGAGTCAAATATTGGACGACCTTTAACGAACCGCTGGTTTGCGTAGAAGGTAGTTATTTGTATGAATTTCATTATCCTTACAAAAAAGATATGAAACTGGCGGTGCAAGTAGCTTTTAATATGCTTTTGGCTCATGCTAAGGTAGTTCAGTTATATAAGGAAATGAATCTTGGCGGAGAGATTGGCGTAATTCT
>JAISPM010000015.1 GCA_031274895.1 Alphaproteobacteria bacterium | reverse complement strand
TACTGGGGTGTCGCCAAGTGGTAAGGCAGCGGGTTTTGATCCCGCCATTCGGAGGTTCGAATCCTTCCACCCCAGCCAAAATCATAATTTTTGTGAGTCTTTTTTTATAGATTAATTTTAATGAAATTGCGTTTTTTATTTTTATTTAGTGGAATTTTGCTAGGCACTTGGTTAGCTCCTCATCCTTTACAAGCAGCTTGTGAAGATGATAGCAGCAAAGAAGCTGCCCTTAATAGTGGTAATTTTAGTAGTTGTGGCAATAATGCGATTGGGCAAGGGAATCCTCCTGTGTTGATTGAATTTGGCACACCACAAAAGCATACTGATGAGGAAGATGACAATAGTCCGCTGACGCCAATTCAGCCAACTGATTATAATAATCCCGATACCCTCAAATTTTTCGGAAATTCTAATGTTAAATTTCATTTTTATAAATTTTTAAATAATGCAGAAATAACCATCAGCGAGGCTTCTAAGCTAGACCTGCAACTTTATAATTCCAATGTTGATTTAAAGTTTACAGTGGGTAAGGGTGAGATGGGTTCTAACAGCCCTGATACCAGCGATAGCAGTGTAATTATTTACAGAGGCGGCACCACGGGCAAGGTTAGTGTTTACTTGCCAACCGGTTGTAATGGTGGCGGGAGGTGCTTTTACACAAATAGTCGCATTAACTATTTAGATTTTCAAGGACTGGATAATTCCACAGGTGCTAGTCCTGACCTTCTTTTTCCGGGAGGTTTAATCAACATTGGATTGCCGAATGAGGCTGGTGGCGATACTTCAGCGGATGTGGTAATTGATTATATTAAAGGGAATGGCAGTATTGAGGTAAACGCAGGATCTAAGTTAACCATTAAAAATTATGAGTATGATGATATAAATAGAACGCACGCTATTGCCTCCATTAGAGGCGATAGCGATTCGGAAGTAATTTTTGATACGAAAGTTTATATTGATTCGCTATCACTGGGAAAAGCTACTTTTAATTATTATTCAAAAATTTTGGGTATCGATTCTAGGGATATGGGAGAATATGTTTTTAATGCAAATTCTGATATTTATAAACTTAGTTCTCTAAAAAACATCCAAATTAATAAGAATTCACATGTAGTTGTGGAATATTTAAACAATTTAGCTGAGGCGAATATCAGTAAAGGTTCAACCTTAGAGTTTTTAGGAAAAGATGAGAGCTTAACCAACAATGTAATAACTAAAGTTGAGGGTGAAGGAACATTATGGATTAACCCAACCAATTGGGTAACACAAGGGCAACCATCATTTAAAATATCTGATATAAATTTAAATACTTTGCTTTTTGATGAAGGCGATATACTCCTAAGCAATTCTTCTGCATACTATACCAATTCTACTATTAATGATAAGGGTGATATAATTGAAAGCGATCCTATAATTCGCCGTATAAAAAACATTAACCGCAGTAATGATACAGCCCTTGGCGGCACCATGACTGTTGAAGGAACGGTTGTGTTTGACAATATTGCCTATCTGAATAAATTAGTTGTTTGCGGTGAGCAATCACAGGGTTGTGGTAAAAATACCAATTTAATTATTAAAAAAGTGCAACAGCTTAATGAGTTAGAAATTAATGATGGCAAGTTGCTTATGGTAATCAGCAATGATAATAATATTGATAACAGCAATCCTGATACAGCCTTAAGCGTTGGTTCTTTTAAAGTAGCAGGCGGTGAGTTTGTAGCAGTAATTCAGGATACAACAACCATTAAAAATAAAAACACCTATCGGGTGATGAATGCACAAAATTTTGATATAAAAGATTTTGATAAAAATCTTACAACTTCATTGCCAAGTTGGTATAAGTCTGATTATTATATAAACGCTGAGAACAGCACTCTAATGTTGGATGTGGAAAGGATTGCCGGCTATAGAAATGCGCTTATTCAATCTGAATTTAATGGCAGCAGCAATGTTTTTAAATTTGCAGGATATTTTGATTCTCTAATTGACTCGCAAGTGCCGCTTAGTATATCGGCTAAAACTCTTACCTATTTAGATTTGCTCTCTGATGAAGAAACCTTGGGTGCTAATATCCAAAGCCTAATTCCGCTTTCCAAAAACACCTATATTAAAACTTCTCACGCTAGTTTAAAAGAAGCCTTAGATGTTTCTAAATCTAATGGTTTAGCCAATAGAAGTCCTTTTGGTGTATGGGATAAACGGCAATTAGCTCCTGCGCCGAAAGATAATTTGTGGGTTGTGTATTTTATGGCAAACGGTGAGTTTGATAATCCTGATATTAAAGATTCCTACAAAGCACAGGCAGCGCAATTTGGTTATAGCTTTTACAATCGAGTTTCACCAAATAATGCTGAAGGACAAACCTTTAATTTAGTAGGTGGATTTAGTCGCGGAGGTATTAACAATTATAATCAAGATACCAATATATCTGCCTTTAATGTGGGCGGACTTTTAGATTATCGCGATGAAAACGATATTCTTAAGTTTTCGTTGTTCTATGGTTATAGTTCCTTTGATACTAATCGGGATTATTTTATCAGTAATGCCGGTAATATTGCGGATGTTGTGGGTGATGCTGGTATTCTAGCAGGAAGTCGTTTAAACTCAAGCCCAACTACCCACGAGATTTTATTTGATGTTCAGTATTCTAAAGAGATGTTCATTGAGTATTTAAGCAGTTTTGCTAACTGGAATAATGTGATTTTAAAACCGAAAGTGTTTATTACTCCTTCGCTGTTAATTGGTAGCAGTTATCAAGAAGATGGAGAGGTTTCTTCCGTAAAAATTGGTAGTTATGCCACTACAATTTTAGAAAGCGGTGGCGGTTTTGATGTAAGTAAAGAGTATAATCTTCGCAGCAATTTTAGAATTAAATTTGCTTTTGGAACTGATGTATTCTATCGTTATTATAATATTCCAGCTAATTCCATAGAATTCGCTGAGGCAGGTTCAAGCGTATCATTAGGAAAAGAAAGCTCTTATAGTGGAATGGTGGCAATTCCTCAGGTAAGCACCTTCTTAACTTACAAATCTTCGCAATTAAGCAGTTATTATAAAAGAGAAATAGCCAGTAAACATTATCAAAATATTGTTGGTTTTTCTTATAAGTATTCATTTTAGTTTTTAAGAAATAAGACATAGAAATTCACTTTAAACCTCAGCCATGCCCGCATAATTTCCTATACTAACCAATTTAAATTTTGATAGGGACAGCAGAAGATAAGTTAATTGCGCAATATTATTTCCGTATTTTGTTTTTTTTGTTGTGTTTTATTAATAGCTGTGTTCTACTACCTTAAGTAGAAACAACTAATAATAAGAGGCAATAATAAATGAGGATTCGTTCTATATTTTTAATGGGTCTGTTTTTGGCAGGTTTTCTAGCTACTTTTTCCATAATACCTACACCGGCTCAGGCAGAGTGCAACTTTACCTCAGGAGCATTTAACAACTGTAGTGATAGTTTTAGTTCTCCGGCTATTTTGCCAAATGCTGTGAGTATTACCAATAATTCTAATATGGAAATACTTTCCGCTATTTTAAACAATAATGTTGCGATTGATGTTGCAAGCAATTCAAAGCTAACCTTTGGGGTTAGTAGCGGCAACGGTAGTTTGATTTTTAATTTAAACGATGCCAATAGTAGCATAAACTACCGAGGTGGTGCCAGTGGTAGTGTTGATGTTAATTTAAACGCAGTTTGTGGTGGTAGTGATTGCTTTAGAACCTCCGGCAATATTAGGAATTTAAATTTTCAAAGTGGCAGTCAGTTTACGGTAGGTGCAGTAGAATATAGAGGCGATGAGGAATCTGCCAATGTTACTATCAATAATGTAGTTGGTAATGGCAGTATCAGGTTGACGAACGGTTCTGTATTAACCATTACAAACTATGCTTACGATGATAGTAATCCTGCGAATGCCATTCAGTCGATTAGTGGTGGTAATGAGTTTTATTCTAACGCAAGTAAGATTTTTATTAATGAATTAGATGTTCCTCATCCTATTTTTAATGGCTATGTTAATGTCCTTAATATAATAAAGGCTGAGGATGTGGTTTTTAATACAGCGGCTGATATTGGTGTTATTAATAATAGTAAAAATATTCGGTTTAACAGCTCGGGAGCAAAAATTAATGCCGGAACTATAGAAAATAGCGGTGTGTTGACTATTTATAACTCATTAGTATCCATTGATAATATTTCTAATACTGATGAAATAGATGTAAAATATTCTACTGCTAACATTACCAACCTAGACCAAGTTCATATTGTAAAAGTTCAAGATGGACCATCAGGAGGAAGTATAGTTGGGTCTACGGTAAAAATAGATAATTTAGGATATTTAGAGGAGGCAGATATCGATAGCAACTCCACTTTAAATATTGCAGGCGGCAGTAATGCTCACCTTGATGCTGTATATGGTGATGGGACTTTGCATGTGGAAGATGGTTCAATTCATATCCATAACATCAACTTAAATAATCTAGTTTTTGATGGCGGTGATATAACTTTAGAAAAAGATTTTCAAGATGCTCCTCATGTTATTAATAATATTACCAGAACCGATAGTAGTTTTGCCGGTGGTAATTTAACGCAAACTCAAGGAACATTAATTATTCGTAATATTGATTGGCTTAACTCTCTAACTATTCAAGGAGGCGATTTAGCTCTTAGTAGTGTTAATCATATTGGTAGTTTAAATATGAATAGTGGTAATTTATATTTGGTTGTGGGTCATGATAATAATGTGGCTTACGATAATAACTCGGTAATTCATGTGGATAATGCCACATTTGGTGGAGGCGTAACCACAACTATGGTTCGTAGCACTGCAGAATTAAAACTTAATGTGCCAAATCAATTTTTACTTATAGATTCTGATAATGGTTTTTTAGCAACCAGAGCGGTGAATCAAGATTTATTCTATGTTACTCTTGACCCTGCACGTTGGGATGTTTCTGTGATACCTAATCCTAATAATCCCAATCAGCTTTTATTACGAGTAGAAAGAATCTGCACTCTTTATGAGGAGATTGCTGGTGAGTGCGGCGGCGTCGATGTCATTGATCCACCAGAACCACCAAGACCACCGGTAAAAGATTTAGCCAAATATCTAGACAGATTAATTGCTCAAGGAATTCCATTAGATATTTTAGATAAGTTGGAAGTATATTCCACAACTCCTAGGGAGCTATATAACAACCTTAGTAGCTTGATTCCATTATCAGGAGAGACTTATTTAAAATCTGCACATTATGGCTTATCCACAGCGTTATCTGTTTCTAAATCTAACGCTTTATCTGAAGATAAAGATTTATGGGCAATGTATTATTATTCTAACGGTCGTTATAAAGATGATAACG
>JAISPM010000012.1 GCA_031274895.1 Alphaproteobacteria bacterium | reverse complement strand
TTTACATTGCCACGCTCCTTAGAGGCGATGGAGTTTTTATTTATCCCTAACTTTGATTTATTTACGGAAACAACCTTTATCTCCATCGTGGCGCAGGCTTTCTTTTCCTTAAGTTTAGGTATGGGTATTATGATGCTTTATGGCGGTTATATGCCAAAAACTGATAACCTTGTGAAAAATGCTGTCCAAACCACGATTTTTTCATCCATCGTGTTTGCCATAGTTTCTTCAATTTTAGTGTATAATATTGTTTTTGCTTATGGTTTAGATATGTCAGCAGGTCCCAGCCTGTTATTTATAGTGTTGCCACAGGCTTTTGCCGATATGCCCTTTGGTAATATTGTTGCCATGATATTTTTTGGTTTGGTATTTGTCGCTGCTTTTACCTCGGCAATCAGCTTGTTTGAGGTTTCTACGGTATTTTTGAATAAGCATTTTAATATCAGTAGAAAAATGGCAGTATTTTTAGTGAGTAGCCTTGTGATGGTAGTTGGCAGTCTTGCTTCGCTATCGCTTTCAGGATATGTTGGCGCATACGATAGAACCGCTCTATCCTATGGCGTGTTATTGATTGTTATGATAATTGGGTGCGTATTTTTATATAAGCCGGCAGTGCGATACTTTAAAAATTATTATGGGCTGAGCCAAGGACAAACTAAACCAAGGGTGGTGCTGGCATTACTGGCATTTTGCTTAGTCGCCTATGGCTTTTTTGATTTTAATGCAGGCAAAGGCATATTTGATATACTGGATACCACCACCGAACAAATAACCATCCCACTGGGTGGAATTTTAGTTGCCATATTTATTTCCATGGTGATGGATAAAAATACTGTTAAAAACCAGTTGGGTGTAGTAGGCACAAACTTTTGGTGGACATATTTTATGCTTTTTAACAAATATGTAATACCAATTGTTGTTTTAATTATTATGGCTTATACTTTCTTTTAAAATTTACGGATAGAAAATTCCCCTTCTTATAGAAGGGGTGGCTTGCGTAGCAAGACGGGGTAGTGGTAAAAACTAACCCTTACTTTCTTCATATTTTAACATACCATTTGGTTTTTTATTAAAAAAGTTATATCTGATGCCGAAATCTAAGGATTGAACGGATGTGTTTTGTCCTATTAGTTGGATATTGGAATAACCAATTAAAAAATCAAGATTTGTGGTCAAAGCATAATAAGCTCCCAGTTTGCCTTGCAGAGCAGGATAAATAGAGCTTTGTTTAACATTGTATTTTTCTTCAATGGTGCCGCTAATTGCGCTGACACCCGCACCGATACCTACGCCGATAAATAGCGATATATCATCCAGTGGTAAACCTATATCTATATGCCTGCTAAATGAATAGCTGTAAATAGCATTTAGTAATCCCAGATAATTATCAGAAGTTATAGGTTCTGCCTTAAATTTTATAGAGATACTTTTTAGTTCGCTTTCTAATCTAAAATATTTATAGGCATAACCACCTTGGATAGCATAAGGATAGGCTCTTTTTACTGCTGAGTATGTAGTATTGTTTAGCTGTTTTGATGTTTTAGCATTAAGACCATAACCATAGCTTCCGCCAATATAAAAACCGTGGTCAAAATTATTTTTAGCATTAGTTTTAGCGTGTGAGATAGTTGTAAAAACCGTTAAAAATACTCCTAAAATACTTATAAATAATAATAACATTCCTAAAATCCGCAATTTTCTTCCCCCTTTTTGTTAAATAAATATGTGCTATATGTTTATGGCAACCTCCAGTTTAGCATGGGGGGGGGTAAAGCAAGTTTATTTTGCAATAGCGCAATTTTATTGCGTTATTGTCCTGCAAACTGAGATAATAATTATTCTTGACAATTCTATTCTTTTGATGTATATCTTTTGATGTATAATATGCTCATATATCCCTATCCAATTCCCCTTCTTGAGAAGGGGTGGCAGTCGTAGACTGACGGGGTGGTGATTCAACAATCAAACAATTTCGGTCTTGTGCATGTGCGCCCGGCTTGTAATTTGGGTTTGGTTAATGCTCCAAATTGGGGGTTAATCGGCTTCTATCCTCAGTTGAATTGTTTGGATTGAACTTTATGCTCAATCTATTTAAGTAGCCTTCCCTCTAGGAATACTTTATGTTTTTTTCCTTGCTTTTTTTTCATTATTCTATTATTATATGTTTCAGTATGTTATAATTTTAGAGGAGTTGTTTATGGATAAAAAAGTCTTTGCTCATAGGGGCATGTCCTCTTTGGCACCGGAAAATACGCTTGCAGCGTTTGCTTTGTGCAAAACCCATGGTATTACATGGTTTGAATGCGATATTGATGTTATTGCCGATGGCACAATCATTTTAACCCACGACACTACCCTTGATAGATGCACCAACAAAATCGGCGGCTATTACCATCTTAAACAGGCTGACTTATTGAGTATTGATAACGGCTCGTGGTTTGCTGATGAATATTCAGCTGAACGTATTCCTACCATTGAATCCTTATTTAAGGTTATGCAAGAGTGTAATCTTTCTGCCAACATAGAAATAAAATCTAACGAGCATAGTGCCGCCATGGCGCAAACGCTTATCAAGAACTTAGCTGCGGCAATTGAAAAATCAGGTTTAAAAAGCCGCATTATTGTTTCAAGTTTTAACCATGCTTTGTTGGGCGATTTTAAGAAACTTTGTGATGTAGCTGTCGCCTGTCTATTTGAAACGCATACATTATATGACGATTGGAAGTCAACCATGCAGTGGGTTGGAGCGGAATATATCCATCCACAAAATGAAGGGCTTACTAAGGCTCATGTGGATATGTTTAAAGGCGCAGGCTATAAAGTTAATGTTTGGACGGTTAATAAGTTAGATAGGGCGAACCAACTATTTAACTGGGGCGTTGATGGTGTGTTTACAGACATTGCGCAAAGTTTTCCATCTAAATACAAAACAAATAAATAGGGAGTCAGATATATGATTGGCGTTATTAAAAAAATTGGTTTTACCAATAACAGGCAACTTTCCGGATTTTTAGCTGTCGTATTTTCGGGACAAATAATATATTCGGCATTTGAGGCATTCAAAGGCACCTTTTATACTCCGCTGCTGGAAGTTTTAGGAGTTAGCAACACCGAATTGGGTTTGTTGTTTACGCTTATCGGCACGGCGATGTTTTTTTACGTGCCTGCGGGATGGGTCAACAATCGTTTTTCCATACGCAGCATTCTTTTGTTTGGTTTAGCGGTGCGCTTTGTATCCATGATGATTATCAGCCTTTTTTCGCCATCGTTTAATATTCTTATAGGAATTGCCTTTTTATGGGGAATTATTGACGCCATATTTTGGCCTGCAGTTGTGAATGGTGTGGGGCTTTTATCGGGCGATAAAAATAAAGGACTTGGTTTCGGGCTTTTAGAATCCATCCGCAGAGCGGTTGAAATGGGCATGAACACGCTGATTGTGCTGATAATGGTGGCTTTTGGTGGTGCAGTATTCGTATTCCAAGGAGCCATGATAGTTTATACATTGCTGATTATTCCTGTGGCAATATGGGTTTGGAAATATGCGCCTGAAAATGTGGCATTTAAAAGCGATGAAAATAAAAATACAGCCGCATTCAAGGGTCTTATTGAAACGCTTAAAATGCCGAGCATATGGTTGGCAGGGATGGCGGCTTTGACGGTTTACTGGAGCTATATTGCCCTTATTTATACGATTCCATATCTGCAAGCGGTTTTCAATGTGCCGCAAATGTATGCTTCCGTATTTGGGATAATTAATACAGGGGCGATGGGAGTGTTGGCAGGAGTAATTTCGGGTTTCCTTTCCGATTTTATTTTTAAGTCGCCATCTAAAATGATGTTCATATCTTTAGTGTTAACAACGCTATGTCTGCTGGGAGTTTTGCTTTTACCGAAGGATGAATCCATGTTGATGGTAAATATAGTTCTATTACTATGCTTCTCATTTTCGTTATTCCTTGCAAAAAGTATTATTTTAGCTCCAATTGCTGAAATTAATCTTTCTCCAAGAATCAGTGGTTCAGCCATGAGTATTGGATCGTTTTTGGCTTATGCCTCAATCTTTTGGGCATATACACTTAACGGTTCTATTATTGATAATAATGAACCGATTGTCGCCTATCAAAAGATTTTCTCCATAGGTGTTGGCGTTGCCGCTGTGGGTTCTATCTGTTGCTTATTTTTGATTATGATGATAAAAAAACAGAAGAAACAGTCTTCTGAATAAGTCATTTATAAAAATACCCCTCGGGTAGAGGGGTATTGATTTTGTGGAGATTTCATGGCATATATCTTTAATTATTCTTGGTATTTCTATTAATTTCTTTAAATTTTGTGTCAATAAATTTTTCAAGCCTATATAAATCATGATTATGTTTTTTAGATAAATCCATATTAGCTTGTAATAACCTAATAATAGTCTTGCTATTTTGGCGAAACTTTAACTTAATGAATAAAATCCAAATATTACAATAATAAATACCATATTTATTTTCTTTATAAATAGATAATAGTTTTTCTAAAGGAAGAACTCCAAAAAGTTTGTATTTAGTTTGTTTCTCTTTTGCTTTTTTTATAGTTAATACAGGTAAAACACTAAAAAGATTATATGTTCTTTTTATATAATTATTTTTTTCTTTCTTTTTTACTTTTAAAATTGGTAAAAAGCCAAATAGCGTATATTTATTGGAACCTTCTTTTATTTGCTTTTTCATTATGTTCAATATACCAAATAAATAGTAATCAATTTTGCTTGGTGATGGAACTCTCTTTATTACTCCTTTCCATGCTGGTATATAAATTTCGCTATGTAATATATTTAATATTTGGGGATATTGCTTTATAACTGCAGCCATTTGAAAGTCATTTTCGTTATTATAAACATTTGTTTGTTCTAAGGAAGTATATTGAGTATTAGGGATAATAAATTGAGATAACCCTATATTGTTTCCATAAATAGATTTTACATAATTTATTTTTGTTCCTTTTAACAACGCCATAGCCCAAAACCAAATATCATCAGCTCTTGGAGCGAGTTTCATAAATAAATCCTTTTTGAAGACATCAGGATGTAAAAACTCTTTTTTCCAAACTACACCTCCTATTCCTGTAAAGAAAGTTGAGTATTTTGGCACATTATCTTTTTTGCTAAATGGCCAATTTCTATATGGAATAATTAATCCTATGTTATTAAATTGGATTGTGCGAGTTCTTGCTGCGTGAACTACATGAGGATTTTTATTATATGCAAGTAATAGCTCTTGAAGCCAATTATTAGGATAAAATAAGTCATCATCAGCGGTAATAATAAGTGCGTCGGGATATTTTTCAAGAGCGGGGATGAGTTTTTTAAATGAGCATATATCTTCATCTAACCATTCAATTTCTAAGCCTTGCTCTTTTTGTGTCAGTAGTTTTGCAGGTAAATCAGCATTACCATTTGGGAATTGCGGTCTAGCTAACCACAAAATAACCCTATCTGCTTTATATGTTTGATTTAACAATTTTTCTATTGCTAAATGAACTGTCTCTATTCTTGCTGGATAACTTGTTAGAGAGATTATGATTTCATAATTCATAGAATCCCCAAATTTATCCGCAAAAGGAAGTTTATGTAAATTTTTGCGAATAGTTTCTCTCTCAGTAATCTTCATTTTGTTATAACTATCAGTTATATCTATAATAGCTCGTTTAACAATTGCATTTTTTATGGGATCATTATTATTATATTTGTCAAATAAAGCTTCATACATATCAATAATTTTTGTATCTTTTTCTGTTAGATTTATTGTATGATTACCACCATGCATTATATAGTAATATGTGGCAGTATTTTCAACAGCGATTTTGTTTGCTGAAAATATTGCTGGAATTTTAAAAAATGTATCTTCTCCATTATTTCTACTATCCCAAAATTGAATATTGTTTTTTAGAATCATATTATGTTTATAGATACCACCCCAAACCACTCCAGTAAATAAAATCATTCTTAATCTTTCGTCCTCATGGGTGGCTATAGATTTTATATTCTCTAACCCTGTATTCTTTTTGATGGTTTCTTTATCTGAAATCCATGCAATATTATTAATCCAAGCAACATCAGCATCGTTTATAAGAGCAGCCTCTAGTAATGATTTAAAATAATTATCAGAGATATAATCATCAGGGTCAACAAAGCCAAGGTATTCTCCAGTGGCTTTTGCTATACCAACATTCTTGGCAGAACCTTGTCCTTTATTTTCATCTTGTGCAATAACTTTTATACGAGCATCTTTTTTTTCATACTTTCTTAGAATTTCTAGTGAGTTATCAGTAGACTTGTCATCTATGCAGATAATTTCTATTTCTTGTAGGGT
>JAISPM010000134.1 GCA_031274895.1 Alphaproteobacteria bacterium | reverse complement strand
TTATTTTTAAACGCTTAAGCTATTATTACCATTTGGCTTATTGCCTGCTGGTTTATTACCATTTGGCTTATTGCCTGCTGGTTTATTACCATTTGGCTTATTGCTGCTTTCCTGTGGTTTAGTATTTTCCTCAGTTGGTTCTTCTTCCTTAACTTCAACTTTTGCACTATTTATTTCCGCACTAGCACCTCCAGTTGACGGTGTAGTATTAAGTGGTATGCTAAAGTTAAAATCAACCTCTACGCAATTACTACTATTAAAACTAAAGCTATCACCCCATGCAAAAGCTACCGCTACGGTATTGTCAGTGGTTTTAGCAAATACTCCATTAGTATTAACAGTTAGCATATCTCCTTTTTTAATTGTAGTATCAGCACATAAAGCTAAACGAACACCTTTTTTACTCACCTCAATACTAACTGCCGTGCCATCCTGTGCATAGTTATTAGCCTCAACATATCTACGGTTAGCATTAGTAATAATTCCATAAGGTGTGCCATTAAATGCTATAACTTGTCCTGCGCTCATGGATACCACTGAACCCATCAATAGCTTATTAGCTCCACTTAAATTTGCTTTTAAGGTATTTTCTGCACTAGCGTGCAAGTCTTTACTATCTGTAGCTTGACCTAAGTCAAAGTATCTTGTTATTTCTACCATTTGTTCTTACTCCTTATGCGGTTAGTAGTTTTAAGTTTTTTGCAGTTTCTAAGGCTTGGTCTCTTGTTTTATAATTAAACAAATTATTAGATATAGCTTCTAAGTCTTTTGATGTATATTTAGTGCCTGCAGTTGCTACAAAGAAAGGATTTTTTATATCTTTTAACCCCTTAATAGCTTCTTTATAATAGACATTAAAAGCGGATGCACTATTACTTACACTTTGTCCTTTTAAACTATCAAGTAATACTTTTGTGCTATCAGTATCTCCTAAGTGTTTACGAATAACTTCTCTAGCTAAAGCGTCCATTCTATCAGTCAGAGAATAGTGTTGAATGGCGTTTAAATACTCGTCAGCTCCATCTTTCATAATCGGCTTAAACTCTGCTAAAACCTCCGCATACATAGCACTCATTTGTTCTATGTTTTCTTTATGTGCCTTATCAGCTTCTTCTTTTTCCCGCATTGCTTTAAATGGGTCTTCTGTAGTAGCAGGATTATTTTTATTAGCTTCTGCACTAGCTTTAGCAAACAGTTCTGCCATATATGCCATTTGTTCGTTGCTAATACTTATATTATTAGCTGCAGATGTTGCTGGATTATTGGGTTGTGTTGGTGCCGGTGTTCCAGCTCCTGTATTACCTTTTTCTTCACTCATTTTTTTACTCCTATATGTTGTTAATAAGTGTGTTAATAAAAATCTTAGCCTTTATTATCTAGTCCTAACTGTATCCTTACTAAGCTAGTATATTCCTTATCAGAAATAGCATTGCTTAAATATGCTTGCTCATAAATATTTCTATAATTTTCTGCTATTTGGGATTCCAATAATTTATCGTTGGTCTCTATTGGTTCAAAGTCAATTTGGCTAAATGCTTTTTCATAGCCAGCCATCGTAGAAAATCGTAATAGAACAGGATAAATTCGCTGAATTTGAAAAAATCTTATGCTCATATTCCATAACTTTCTAACGCCATCCCCTGTATTGTTTAAGCCGCTTACGGTATCACCAAATAATACATCCCATGGTATGGAATGGTTTAAACATATTTTGCTTTTCCGCTCCTCTAGTATCCAACGCACATCCTGTATTTCTCTTTTTATTGTCCCTAATTCGTCGCTTGTATCAATTTGGATTATATGGTTTTTCTTCCTAGTTAGAAGGTCTTGCATTTTTCTTGCAAAGGACTGCTTCATATTAGTATCCATACTACCGCCTTCTTTAGTTTTAAGAAAATCACGATAGCTGTTTTTATAGTCGTCGTCTAAACTTTCAAGCATATTTTCATATCTTGCTATATCGTTCAGCTCAGCCTTATCAAGAATTAATTTACCGGCTTCCTCGTCTTCATAATCTCCAATTACTAATATGTATTGACTATCTATTGGTTGATTATTAACTAAAAATACGACTTCACTTCCATATTGTCTAACTTCTACATCTTTATAAAACTTTTTATTATATTTATCATAAGCTAGGTATTGTCTGCCCGATTGACGCATTTCTATAAGTTTTGGCTGTAAATGAGTAAATATACTAGAATCCCCACCAAACACCTTATACATATCATTTGGCAAGGTTGCCATACTATGTTCTACTATAAGTCTTAGTATTTTCTTATATGTGCCACTTACCTTAATGTTTAAAACTTCTTTATTATCGGTTCTATTACTTAACATTACTCTATAACCTTAATGTTTTCTTGATTACCGGTAATAAAATTAGTTAAATTTCCTAAGGCGTCTATACCATCGTCATGCTTGGATTGGTCGTTCCAATCTAATACGCAATTTACATATTCATTAGACTGAAGGATTAAATTATTAGCCCATTTACCTACACGAGATTTAATCATGTCTATTTTATTTTTAGTGCTTCTGTATCCAAAGATTGTAATTCCGGTATCCCAATTTTCCATATCTCGCATAGCTCCGCCATTGTCGTTGGCTTCTATCCATAGCCGCACTACTTTCTTCTGTCTTAATAAGCTGGTTATTTCATTTCTTAGGTCGTAAAAATCGCCTTCTAATTCAAAAACTTCGGCATATAAAATACCATTCTCTTTTAATACTCCTATGGCTATACCAATTTTATCGCTCCCCTTAAAAGCAGGGTCAATTACCGCCCATGTGCTACTTGTAAAATTTATTGCCATAACTGGAATGTTTGCGAATGGTGTTAGACCATCAGGAATTAGTTCACCGAAGTAATTTTTTTGTAGGTCATGTTCGCTCATTCCTTGACTACGTAGTAAATCTAAGTCTTTATCTAGTTCGGGAATGCTGCCGTAATAAGAAATTTTTGTTGGTATATTCAATTCCTTAAGCATAGCGTATAAGTCTT
Source organism: Alphaproteobacteria bacterium (assembly GCA_031274895.1). Classification (GTDB taxonomy): domain Bacteria; phylum Pseudomonadota; class Alphaproteobacteria; order WRAU01; family Hepatincolaceae; genus WRAU01. Next base: position 2,772 of record JAISPM010000134.1, on the reverse strand, counting down.
CCTTATGCACCGGCTGACCTATAATGATTATATTCTTGGCTATGTTAAAGCATTCTTCATAAAACTTTTTAGTTTTCTCTCTATTCGTTGGACTTAATCTATCTTGCATAATAACAATATCTTCTATTATAATTGTATTAACATGCATGCCCCGCCAATCTTGGGAAAAAGGTGTAGTGCTAAAAATAGAAGGTTCTTTGGTATCGTTATCTATAGTGCGGATTTCCTTTGTATTACATTTTTTTAACTTAAAGCCTGCTTTCTTAAGACCTCTACCTAAAGTTTCCATTATGGCTTTACCCCTTGTTCTCTCTCTAGTAAAAATTATACTAGTATATTTAGGGTCTATCTCTAGTTGTGTGGCTGAACCATATATTGTTATGACTGCTGTTTTTCCGTAATCTCTAGCTCCAAATAAGGCTTTGGCTTCAGGGTCTTGCGGTCTTAAATGTTGACTACGAGTAAAAGCAAACTTCAACCAATCTTCCTGTTCGGAGTAGAGGTGATAGCCTAAAAAATCAAAAGGATTAAGATTAATCTTTTTGGTTGTTTCACCAAAGATTGATGTTCTTATGTCTCTTCTAATATCTTTAAAATCTGCTCGTATGTCTGCTAACATTTATTTCTCTTGTTAAAAAGTCTAGAGGGTAGTTAGCCCTCTAGTAGTATTTTGTAAATCCAGTAATTTACAAAAGGAGGCAATAAAACTTTAATCATTACTAGTTAATACTTTTCCCATTGTGTGGCTAAAATGACCGAATAAATCAACCATATTTTTTTTATCTAGTTTATTATCTTCAATCATTTCATTTATTTTATTCATTGCTTTACTGCTTGTTGTAAAGTAATCACTAATAGCTTTTTTAGGGGCATTTTCAGCTAACTGGTTATTAAACTGATTCCTATATACTTCAATCGTATTAACAGATGTTGCACTTATTTCATATTTTAATTGTTCTGCAACTTCTTTATTAGACATATCCGGATAGTAAGTAAAATAGTAAAATGCCCTATTTTTTTTAGACTTACTACCTCCATATTCTTTTTGTAGTCCTTTAGGTTTTGTTTTCCTTGCCATCGCACGCCGTTTTTTAATAAGTGGGGGATTTTTTCTTACCAGTAAACCCTTGTAAATCCTTATCTTTAGTTTTAGTTATTTTTGTATTTTTTAGTTGTTCGTGGTTAAATTTAGTTATAATTATTTTTTTACACATTTTAGTGATACCCCCTTGAGTAGCACTTTTACATTTATGTTGAGTTTAGAATCTTGTAAACTTAAAATATTTACTAAGCTCTTAATTACTTCTTAATCACATGCCTTATAGTAGCTTATTTTTTAATGAAAATGATTGTAATCCCTTTTCTAGTGGAAATAGTAGGATAAAGTAGGAAATAGTAGGAAAAAATAGGATTTGAAAAATATGTTGGAAAAGTTAATTATGAAACATAAAAGATTGATTTTGTAAAAAGTATAGGAATAATAAGGCTTTGTTAATTACACTTCACTTACACTTGAAGTGTTATCAAGTGTAATCATTGAAAAATATAGCCTTGAATAGTGTTTTTATACATATATAGCAGATTTTGATTACACTTGATAACATCGAGATGTAAGCAAGTAAATTCAAGGCTTTAAAGCCAAAAATTACACTTATTACACTTTTTTAGAAAAAAATTGAAAAATCGTCAAACAGGAAAAACGGAATGGTGCGGGTAGAGGGACTTGAACCCCCACGGCTTGCGCCACTGGAACCTAAATCCAGCGTGTCTGCCAATTTCACCATACCCGCATAAAGAGTAATAAATAAATTTACTTTTAAGAATCTATCATAGCTTTAATTTTTTGTCAAACTATTTGGTTAAGAATAAATCTAAAACAAGACCTACTGCGTCGCTCGCATCTACTAAAGGCGGAGTATAAGTAGATTCAGCAATCATAATTTTAATATCCTCACAAGGCATATTATTCATAGAGTCTTTCAGGTTCTCTAAAGCCTTTGCTTGCGCTAACTGCACTTTATTTGACAAAGAAGTCAAATTATTTTCATCAAACATATCAAAGCCAACGCTGAAGAATGGCATTACATGATACTTTTTATAAACATGCTTTAATTCCTGATTAGCCTTTACTAAATAGCGATACTTTGTTACTTCTTGGATTGGTTGATGATCTCTAATGGCGATAGCTAAATTATAAGCCTTGGATTGCAAAAATTCAGCAGTTTCTTCTTTGCTTAAATTGCAATGATTCTGTAAAGCACTATAAAATCCACGTCCCACAGGAAATTCAAACTCGCCGTAGGTTTTATCGGTAAATGTCAGTATAATATCGTTAGGATTATTATTATTTGCTAATAGGGCTTTTTGTTCAATATCTTTATCTACTAAGGCTGTTACTAATTTTAAATTATCGTCTGAGGTATAATATACTTGCTGTCCCTTATATACCGCCACCGATTTAGGCAACCCACAGCTACCCAAAATAACTAAAAATAAACCTAAAATTAAGTATCTAATTTTTACAATCCTTTATCAATTAAACACAGTGGATGACCATCCGAGTCTGGTATGACGGTTATATTAATTTTTACAATCCTTTACCAATGGCAATAAATTTTTCTCTTTTTTTAGCCTTACGCTGCTCAGCTGAAATGCCTTTTAGCTTTTTTAAGCCATCTAAAATAGCTTCACTCACCGCTTTATAAGCAGATTCAGGATTCCTGTGCGCTCCGCCGATTGGTTCTTCTATAATTTTATCTATAATTTTTAATT
>JAISPM010000070.1 GCA_031274895.1 Alphaproteobacteria bacterium | reverse complement strand
GAATACTCAAAAATAACCAATCAAGCCAGTAGTGAAACCGCAGGAGAGGGAGTATATATAACCGTAGGTGGTAAGTTCACGAATATAGGAAGTATAGTAGCCAATACCGATAAAGACGGAAACGATAAAGGAAATGTAATATCAAAAGCAGGAAGCTACGAATTCCAAAACTTGGAAAATATAGAATACAGCAGAGAAAAGGGTATAAGTTTTGATGTCAGCGTAGGAGTAAGTGGAAACGAAGCCCAAGATAATCAACATCCAAGCGGAAGCGGAACAATAGGATTAACCAATAAAGAAGTAGAAAGCAGATATGAAACCTTAGCTACAATCGGCAATGGAGAAATATTAGTTAAAAATGATTTTGGCGAGTATGAAAGCTACGACTCTCGTCATACCGACGAAAGTCGGTATCCACTGTCTCAACCAAACCGAAATATACATCATACTGAAACCGATAAAACTACTTATACCAAACATAATCTTGATGGTAGCCTTACTGTTGATTTAAGATTCCTAACTCAAAGTGGTCGTGAAGATATATGGCACGATTTAGTTTCCTATCCTGTATTGCCTATGTGGTCGTATTATACTATGGGTCAGTTTGATGGAAACTATCCAGATTTAGGAATTAATATACCCGTTGATTGGTTAGATAATACTAACGACTTCTTTAAAGATAATCTAGGTGTAGATTTAGAATTAAACTCATGGTGTAATGAAGGTTGTAAAGAAGGCTACACCATGGGACACCCTGTTACGGGAATGGATACTTATGAGTTAAATGTTTTTACTCCTTTAAATTTCAATGATTATGATTTTAATTTAAATACAAATAATCTTGCAAATTTTAAACCAATGGGACAACCAACATTAGAAGACTTTAATATAAAAAAATATAGTAAGGCATGGATGTATGATGATCATTGGGGTATGAAGGGTGTGAATAAAGTTCCCGGAGCGCAAACATGGTCAAAAGCTCATGATTGGTATTTAACCCCAATGAATGGTAATAAAATGTTTGGCGATGATCAGAAGTGGACAATAATTCCATTTGCTATAATGGGAACCTATGGAGGACTATGGGGTATCTTTGTAAAAAACAAACCGGGAATAGGTGGAATTTATGGCAAAAATTAAACTATCAATAGTAGCTATTGTCCTAGTGCTTATGTTATTTTTAAATAGTTGTTCTTCTGTAATGGATACAAAAATATATTGCAATTATAACTGGAAATCTAGTTGTATTTATGTTGCTGATGCTGTTGTTTATGGCTCATGGGCGGGGGGGGGTAGCTGCAGCTGGATATTATAGTGGATTAGTAGCTGCAGGAGCCGCTTTTTTTGTAATTCCTATGATTTGGTTAACTATATTTGGTAATAACTGATACTAATAATAAATGAAATATAGAATAATTTTATACATACGGTAATGATGAGAATATTATTAATATTAATAACAATATTTATAAGTGTAAATTTGCATGCAGATTTACACAATTACCTAAAACCATCAAAAGAATATAAACCAAAAGACTTTTATGGAACATGGGTAATAGTAAAGGTTAAATATTTTGATTGTGGCACTCCTAATGATGGTTTAGAAGGTTTATCGAGACTAGTCCCGAATTTAGGAAAACGAGTGATAATTCAGCCAAACTTTTTTAGCGATGAAAGCGATAATTCTAGCCTTAATATAACTGATTTTAAATATTTTGTATATACTTACGACCCAAGAGGCTCTCAAGATTCAAAATTTGACCCTAATACATACAATGTGTTTATTGTAGACTCTCCTTACAAAGAAAAGCCTAATGAGTCTTTTGGTAGTTATGGCGGTTTTTATATAGTAAATAAAAATAAAATTGTTTCATGGAGACAAGTTCTTATAAGAGAAGAGGAGGCGAAGAAATTAGATAAATATACCGTAGAAGTTCCTTATAATTATTCTTATACTTGCAATAGGGGTTCTACAGAAGAGTTAACCAAAAAAGATGAAGAATTAGATGACTATGCTAAAAAATTAGAAGAAGAGGGTAAATACAATGTAGTAAGGACTTATATTGGTCGTTCTTTGTTAAGTAGCGAAGAATTAGGAATAGATTTTGATAAAATGAGGAATGAGAGTTTAGATTTATATAAACTATTATACAATAAAACAAAAGACCAACTAACCTCAGAGCAACAGGAAGAATTTAATAAAAAAATACAAGAAGCTCAAGATAACATAAATGAAATAACAATTAAAGCAAAAGAGAAAGTAAAAGAAATTTCAAATGATACAACCTTAAGTGAATATGAAAAAGATTATCAAATAGAGAAATTAACATATGCAATAAAAGGTAAGGTTTCTATAATAAGTAATACTATAAATAATAGCGATATATTAAAAATCTTATGGAAAATTAGAAGTGAATTAGGACAGCAGGCAGATGAAGATTTTGAGGAAATGCGAGATATAAGTTCGGATCATGATTGGTTATACTATTATACAAAAGATAAGCTAACCAAAGAGCAAAAGTTAGAGTTTGATAATCTACTAAAAGAAACACAAAAAATTATAGATGAAACGATAAACAAAGCGAAGGAAGAGGCAAAAACAATAATATTAACTTCTGGTGGTGGGTATCTTAAAGTATTAGGAATAATTAATAATACAAGAGATAAAGTAAGAGAAATAAGTAATGATGTAAATAATAGCGATATAGCCCAACATATGTGGAGGATAGTAAGAACTAGACAAGCAGAATGTAAAAAGAATAATATACCACTATCACAATGTGACCTCAAACTTTAATAATAAAGAGATTATTTATGACAAAAGTAAAATTTTTAGCGGTTATTATATTATTAAGCTCTCTATTTTTAAGCGGTTGTGGTGGGGTTGATGCCGGTTTAAAGGCTCGGCAAGTTTATTTAAGTCAGTTAGAATCAGAATATCCGGGCATAACTGAAAAAAATCCGCTGTATCGATATGTATCAATGCCTGTATTTATATTTATGGGAGTTTACGGTGGATTATATGGGACGTTTGTAAGCGTATTATATGTTATATTTCCAAATAATAACAGCGATATGGAAGAGGATGATGATATTGAGGAATATGACACAGATATACCAGCAACTAACGAACAAGATACTATAGAAAATACGTCTGAAATCTCCGACAACTACTAATTTACAAATCTTCCACCACACAAACCACAGGAGTGTGGTCGGAGGGTTTATCTTTGAGGCGGGGGACTTTGTCTACGAAGGCGTCTTTAAAGCCATCGGCTAGTTTTGGCGAGAGCAAGATATGGTCGATTCTCACGCCGTTATCTTTGGCGAAGCCTGTGTTGCGGTAATCCCACCATGTGAATAAATTTTGCACTCTGGGATTCTTAAACCGCAGTGCATCTAAAAGTCCGAGATTCAGCATTTTAAAATAAATATCTCGCGCCGCCTTAGAGGTTAAAGCGTCATTTGCAAAAGCTGCTACGGAATATACATCCATATCTAGTGGTGCGATGTTGAAATCGCCCGCCAGAATAAAATCAACATTATTTTCCACCAACCCTTGCACATATGAATATAAAGCGTTCAACCAAGCAATTTTATAAGTGAATTTATCGGTGTCTATCGGATTGCCATTGGGCATATAGCCATTTAAAATATGAACCCCATCGCATTCTACTTCAATGAATCGCGCCTGTAAATCTTCAAACCCGGGCAAACCTCTATGAACTACCGAACATTCTCCACGCGCCAAAGTTGCCACGCCATTATAAGTTTTTTGCAAATGAAAATACGATTTATAGCCTAAATCCTCAAACTCCTTAAAAATTTCCTCATTCTCGCCTTTAATTTCTTGCAGCAATAGGAAATCCACAGGATTCAGCACCAGCCATTCTTTTACAATTTCCAGCCTAGTTTTTAGGGAATTCACATTCCAAGTTGCTATCTGCACGCTGCACCTACATATTAAAAGAACTGCCGCAGGAGCAATTCTCGGTGGCTTGCTTAACATCCAGCCTAAAAAATGAGCTTAAATTGCTGGTGATGTAGTTCAGTTCGGCATCTTTAATAAATTCGGCAATCATTTTGTTAATTACCACTTTAATGCCGTCTTGCACAATTTCCACATCGTCTTCCTCACGCTTGGTATCTAACTTAAACGATGTTGAAAAGCCCGCACAGCCGCCGCTGCTAACTACTATCCTTAAAAAGCTTCCTGCATCTTTTTTTGCTAAAACGCTTTTTAAACGCTCAACCGCACTTTCGGTGAGCGATATTTTAAAATTATTCTCAGTCATGAATAAATACTTTATTTTTTGTATATTTTTAGATTATAATATAATATGATTTTAAAATTTTTTATTACAGGTGTCCAGTGGATTTTTATAAAGTATTTTACAGCAAGATTTTAGAAATAACGTGTAGCCTTGCAAAGTCAAGGGGTGTAGATGTAGCTACATTGCCCGATTTCACTGTGGAAACTCCTAAAAATGAAGAACATGGCGATATTGCAACCAATGTAGCAATGGCTTTGTGTAAAATTTTTCGAATGCCTCCACTGGAATTGGCAGAAATTTATAAAACTGAAATTTCTAAACTACAGGAAGTAGCCAGCGTAGACATTGTTAAACCGGGCTTTATAAACATTATTTTTAAAAATTCTTTTTGGTATGGTTTTTTAGCACAAGTGTTAGAGCAAAAAGAAAATTTCGGCAGAAGCAATATCGGGCAAGGCATGCGTGTGAATGTGGAGTATGTTTCGGCTAACCCTACGGGTCCACTGCATGTAGGACACGGTCGCGGGGCAGTTTTAGGCGATGTTATTGCCGCCATTTACGAATTTTTCGGCTACAGTGTCGTTAAAGAATATTATATAAACGATGCGGGCAATCAGATAGATATTTTGGCGCATTCGCTTTATTATCGCTATGCCGAACTATTAGGTAAACTGGGCGATTTAGAAAAAGGTGAAGATTTCTACCCGGGCGATTATCTAATAAATACTGCAAAAAAATTAATTGCTGAAGAGGGTGATAAGTGGTTATCGGCAGACCCAGCAGCCCGCAATGATTACTTTAAAACCTACGCCGTTGATGAAATGATGGTGCTAATTCGTGAGGGTCTGGCACTTTTAGATATTAAACAAGAAGTTTTTTCTTCCGAAAAAGCCATTGCCACAGACAGTGCCTACGAAGCAATAGTTAAAGACCTAATGACCAAAGGAATTATTTACATTGGCACCTTGCCGGCTCCTAAGGGGGTTGACGTGGCAAACTATAAAGCGCGTGAGCAACGCTTGCTTAAAACCACCGACTTTGGCGACGATACCGATAGAGCCTTAGAAAAAGCTAACGGCGAGCGCACCTATTATGCCAACGATATTGTTTACCATCATGATAAAATCCAACGGGGCTTTAAAAAGCTAATTAATATTTGGGGAGCTGACCATATCGGCTACATTAAAAGGGTAGAAGCGGCGGTTGGTGCCATGAGTAATAATACTGTGCAACTGGAGGTTATCTGTTCGCAGTTAGTTAATTTATTAGATGATGGTAAGCCTTTGCGGATGTCTAAACGGGCAGGTAATTTTATTACGCTGACCGATTTAGTAAACGGAGTAGGTAAAGATATTTTCCGCTTCATGATGATAACCCGTAAAAATGATGTTGCCCTAGATTTAGACGTGGATATTGCCAATCAGCAAACTCTTGATAATCCTGTATTTTATATTCAGTATGCCTACGCCAGAATCAATTCGGTTTTAGAAAACGCTAAAACTACCATGAATATTACGGATAGCAATCTAAACAATGTAGATTTTTCGCTTTTAACTGCGACTGCGGAAATTAAGCTGTTGAAATCTACCCTGAAATTACCGAAATTTATGGAAGGAGCCTTAAATAATAATGATCCGCATCGCATATATTTATATTTAATGGAGGTAGCCTCAAGTTTCCATACGCTATGGAGTGCTGGACGTGAAGATGGTAATTTAAGATTTATTATTGAAAATAACGAAAAATTAACCATTGCTAGGTTATCTTTAATTAAGGCTGTTTCTGTTTGTATTAAAAATATGCTGCAGTGCTTAGGGGTTAATATTAAAGAAAAGATGTAGATACATGAATAAGAAAGAAGATTACCTTGATGATGAGTTCGAAATTGAGCGGGAAGATTTCTTAAACCCTGCCATGAAGGATATGGACTCACGAAATAATGTATCCAAATTAAAAAAGCCTAAAAAAACAAATGGTGAACAATTTATTAGTTTGTCATCTAAGCCATCTTTAAGGCGCAAAATGGGAAGTTTAGAATCCAATGAGGCGGTCTCTATGATAGTGCGGGGATTTGTTTTTATCTTTATGTTCTTAATTTCACTGTTTGGGATATTTCTAATCTTTAAAACGCCTTACTACAGTATGTATTCACAAAAAGAACCGATAATTTTAAAGGAAAATGCTGCTCTTGCCAATAATCCTTTTGCGAAATCGCCACAGGAGCTGCAAAACAGTATAGTTATGGCTGAACCTGAAAATACCAAGGTTCCTACTGGAGTTCTTTCTAAAAAAGAAGTGGTAGACGAGGACGCTATGTTGCAGCGTGAGTTTGAAAATTCGCGCAACCAAAATAAGCAAGATACAGCTTTAACACAGCTACTTAAAAACGATGTTGTAGAATCTAATAACAATGAGGTTGTGGATACTCCTGCGCCTGCTTCTACTCCTAAGCCACCTGTGGTAAAAAGTAGCCCGGCTCCTCAAAATCCGGCTCCAACACCAATTACACCAAAAGTTGCCGAGCAAACCACGTGGCTCGTAACCATATATTCCACACCACGACAAGATGAAATGGGTGAGCGGTTGCTGCGCTTAAAAAACACTTATAAAAATGCCTTGAGTGGAGCAACTTTTTATTTTGTGGAAAATAAACCTACAGGCGTAGATGCGGGTTCTCCTACTAATTACCGTATTAGTGTAGCTAAAACCACAGCAGGTATTGCTTATCCCAGCTTTAACAGTAATGCTGAGGCGAAATCTTTTTGTGCTAATCTAAAATCGCAAGGATTAGATTGTTTTGTCAGCACGCTACCGAAATCGGTTTTACCGGGGGCGATAATTAAGTAATGTTCGGAATTAGCTGGTTTGAATTTTTGGTGATTTTGATAGTATCTTTTATTTGCTTAAAGCCGAAGGATTTTGCTAAAATTATTAGAACAATTCGTGATATTATCAAATTTATTAATTCTTTAATGAATGAGACTAAAGATAAACTCGACCAAAGTCTCACTCTAGAAGAATTCAAAATTGAAGAATTTTATATTATTGATAAAAAAACCGACCAAGCGCAAATAGCACAGGAAGATGGCGATAATATCAAGATAAAACCATGAAATCTATCTCTCAAAAGTTCTCAAAAAAAACTTTTCAAGAACATATCCGTGAGTTAAGAAAATATTTAATTATCAGCATAGTTCTTTATGTGGCTTTGTTCGGTATTTGCTTTTATTTTGCGAAGGAAATTTACCAATTTTTTGCGCTACCCTTGCAGGAGGTTTTACTAAAGTATGGTCTCCATGGCGATTTATACACCACCGCAATTACGGAAGTTTTTAGCACTTATATGAGCTTAGCGTTTTACATAAGCATAATTTTCTTTTTTCCGTTTTTTTTGTTGCTGCTGTTTGTTTACCTATTGCCGGTATTTTCACGAAGAGAGCGTAAAATTTCTCTGCTTTTGTTGCTGCTAATTCCCATTTTATTTTTTTTAGGAGCGGCATTTACTTACTTTATAGCATTTAATGTGGTATGGGATTTTTTTATTAGAATATCCTTAGGGTCTAACACTATTTTTCTACCGAAAGTGGCGGAATATATAGAGTTGGTGCTAAATATGATGTTTGCCTTTGGTTTGGCGTTTCAGCTTCCTGTTTTGCTAATTATTTTAGCAGTATTTAATATTATTGATGAAAAAATGATTCTTAAATTTTCTAAATATGCCATCGTTTTAGCATTTGTTTTAGGAGCTATTCTTACTCCACCTGATGTTTTAAGCCAAGTGGTAGTTGCAAGTATTCTGCTGATTCTCTACTTCCTTTCTTATTTTATTGTGCGCTGGGTTGTGCGGATGGAATAACGAAACCCTTCTTCTATATGGCGTATGGCAACACACGCAAGTTGAGTGATTGTTAATAATTGTTGAAATGTTTCTTTGTGTATAATTTAATTTTAAATACTTTTAAAGTATGACTGTGAATCAATCCATATGGTTGAAACAAAGTTAAAAACTTTATATTCCAAAGCCGTAAAGTAATAATAATACACCTTCATAGAATATATGGATGGGCAGATAGAGATTAATATTAATAAAAAAGAATCCTCCAAAAGCTAAATATTTTTTGGATTCTTTTTTGGCGTAAATAAATCCAAATCCTATTAACATCAGTATATAAATAAAAGATTCTAATAGAATATTTACTAGGTATCCTGTTTGGGTATCTGTGCCAAAGTAAGGAAAGAAGGCAATAAACAAAAATGTAGTAATAGAAAATAGAAGAGTATATTTTAAGAATCGCATTAGTGATACTGCCTTGCAATGCCCAAAACATAAGAATAGAAATCTATAAACTGAAAATAAACAAGAGTTGCTAACAGCAGGATGATTGGATACAAAGTTCCATGAAGAATGATAAAAAATATAAAATACAGTAATTTTTTGGCTTTGGTTGCATAAAGGGAAGTAAAAAGGTATGCTGCATAAAGTGTTAAGCAGATATAAAGTCCTGTAATAATAAACTGAGTATTCTTTCCAAAAGGTTGAAACCAAACATTATATCCTGCAATGCGTAATATTTTAAAAATAAAAAGTGTGCAAAGCAAAAATACTAAAACTAAAAAATAGTTTACAAATAAAGAGAATAAAGCGAAACTAGTGCCAGACCAATCTGTGAACCATTTTTTCATAATATAGCAAAAATAATAGCAAATAGAGTTACAATAAATCCACCAAGAACTGCAATATTAAGAGTAATTAATATATTGATTTTAGTTGATAATTTATCAACTTTATGCTCTAGGGCAGTTACGGTTTTAGTAGCTTCAGCAACTTCCCTGCTTGCTTCCTTAGCAATAGGCTCAACACCAGCTTTTTTTTTTAAAACCTCAAATAATCCTAAAGAAACAATACTCATACAACCTACCTAATATTGTATTTGATAACTATAATAAGTATAACATAAACCTAATTGAAAGCAAATATTAACTTTTTAGTGGCGACCCCAACGAGGTTCGAACTCGTGTTTACGCCGTGAAAGGGCGTCGTCCTAGACCACTAGACGATGGGGTCATTTGTAAAGCGTAATTTCCAAACTAACTACTCAGGAAATACGTCTGTTTTTGAAACATCTCTATATTTATAGTTCATATTTTTGTATATTGCAAGAACTTTTTTCTACAAAAATGAAATATTTTTTAAGTTAGTTTTACCACTGCCCTGCCTGCAATAGCAGGCACCCCAACGCCCAAGCGAAAGGGTGCTTGAAGTAATAAATTATTTAGGAGCTCTTTCTTTAGTATCTCCTGCCAGCCAATCTAAACTGGAGTTGGTTAATTTGCATAATAAGTGCATTTTAGAGAAGGCAGGGTCTGATACTTCTTTTATCCATCTTCTGATTTGTTCAGTAGAAATATTTAATTCTTTTGCTGCTTTAGTTTTGCCACCTAATTTTCTTACTAAGTAATCGATTCTTTCACCGAAAGTTTCCATTTGTGCTTTCCTTTTTTGTTTTATTATTATTAAATTTTGTTTATAAATTACACAATCTTCACTATTATGATAACAAATAAATTCAAAATTAGCAACTTTTAATTGTGAGATTTTTTATTTTTTTGATATATCGCAAAATTCCAGCTAAAATTATTACTATTAACAGAGGATTATTAATGAAAAAAAGTGTTTTCGTGTTGCTGATTGGCGAAACCAATGCAGGTAAATCTACCCTTGTAAATGCGGTTTTAGATTCCCGTGTGTCCATAGTTTCCCATAAGGTGCAAACCACAAGGTTCAAGGTTTTGGGCATCCATACGCTAGGCGACTCGCAAATAATTTTTATAGATACACCGGGCATTTTTACGCCCCAGCGAGATTTTGACAGGGAAATGCTGAATATCTCGTTCTCACAAATAGAGGAAGCGGATATTGTGGCGGTAATGGTGGATTCGCAAAAGGGAATCACTGCTCATACCTTAGAAATTATCAAAAAAATTCCGCCACACAAAAAAGCAATTTTTATTTTTAATAAGGTCGATTTAAT
>JAISPM010000049.1 GCA_031274895.1 Alphaproteobacteria bacterium | reverse complement strand
CCGTCTTTATCGGTATTGGCTACTATACTTCCTATATTCGTGAACTTACCACCTACGGTTATATATACTCCCTCTCCTGCGGTTTCACTACTGGCTTGATTGGTTATTTTTGAGTATTCTTTACTGCTTCCTAGGTTAAAACCTCCGTTGACTCCGCTTAACTGTGGAATCCCGCCTGTGGTCATATTACTACTGAATCCGCCTCGTATTCCCCAACTGTTGCCTTTGCTTTCGTATTCATTTTGTAAGGATTCTAATATTTTATCTCCCTTAATATCTTGATTTAGTGTTCCTTCTGCCCTCATATTAACTCCCTGTCCCAGATAGTCTCCGCCTACGCTTTGGTTGATATTCCCACCCGCATGTATCTGTAAATTATCGTAAGTAGTTCCGTGATAACTGTCTTCGCTTTTACTATACGACCCGTTAAAACTTGCTGTTCCTGCTGTGCTTCCGCTTACTCCTAACTCCCAGTTTTTATCAAAAGAACTGCCGCCGTAAGTATTCGTCCCTGCATGCAATTCTAAATTGTGTTTTACTTCAAAGTTTATATCCCCTGCTACATCTATACTTCCGCCTGTTTTGCTGTAGTTATCGGATATTATGTTCATGTTCCCTCCGACACTTACATTGCTTCCTACGCTGGTTTTGCTCCAGTCATTACTGCTACTACTGCTATACTGATACTTCACTCCTGTGTTCGCATACAACCCTGTGCATAAACTTGTTGCGCAGGCTCCTGCCGCTCCGCCGTATGAGCCGGCGGCTCCTATTGTGGAATTTGCAAAGTTGCCTGTGGCGAACGCTAGCATTGTTCTTGCCTCATTCAATGCCGCTGCGCTGATTTTGCCTGCGGCATAGTCTTTTTCTGCTTGAGCTAAATCTGATGTGGCTTGATTAACATCTTTCCGTGCCTCATTCACATTGTTTAGGGCATTGGCGGCGTCTACATAGCTATTACCTATACCCATTGTGAATTTTACCTCTTCCCTTTCATGATTTTGGGTTATGTTGTAGGTATCGTGAGCTTCGTAATCTATTATTTTACCCTCTGCCATGCGAGTATAATTGCCTCCGACATCTACATCTGAGAGCTGAATCATATCTCCTGTGGACTGCATGGTTAAATTACCGCCTGTTTTGATTTCGCTTTTTACTATGGTTTTGGATTCTTCCCTGATATTTGTTTTATCTTTATAGCCCATAGATATTTCCATATTTAAGCCGCTGAAGGAATCGTTGATGGCACCATGCAAACTTTCTCCCTGCATTACCTTACATGCCATACAGGTGGTTAGGCTTTTGCCCATATCTTTTACGCTATTAAGTGCGCCTTTTAGGCTATCTTTCGTAAAGCCTTTTTTCTCTACGGTTTTAGAGTAATTACTATTGCTGATATCTTCCATGTGGAAAATATTAACATCGCCTTTGTAGCCTGATTCTTCCAGTTTGCCGTCTTCATTTAACTTATAGCCCGCATACATTCCGGCACTGCCACCAACATTTAAATCTACACCTTTCAATGTGATGTTATTTTCGCTGATGATATTTAGGTCGCCGCCTACGTTAAAGCTGCCTTTATTGGCGGTATACTGCTCGCTCTCTAATTCTTCCGTGGTTTTAGTGCTATTAATTTTTACGCCAAATTTCTTTTTCGTTTTGGTGCTTACTGTGGTTTCTTTTTCATAATCGTAATCGTAGACTCCTTCCATACTAAAATTGCCTCCGATTTCTAACTTCGCACTGCCGCCAACATTAATTTTTCCACCAATACTTGTGAAGTTATCTTGGGTTTTCACACTCATATTTCCACCACTGCCTAGTGTAGCTACTTCGTTTTGCAAATGATAGGTTTCTTTAGAATAGGAATTTTTAGAATCGCCTGTGCTGTAGTTAGTGCTGGTTTCCATTACAATCGTATCAAGCAATATACTTTTTGCCTCTATATTTAAGTTGCCTGCGCTGTAAATATCGCCCGCACGGTTTAAAAGAGTTTCCGACATACTGATGTTCATATTGCCATCGCTGCTTATTTCTGCACGATGGTCTAAGGTTATACCCTTTTTATCTTCCGGTTGTGGTTCAGTTTGTGTTGGTTGCGATTCAGGTTGCTCCTCTGTAGTATCTTCCTTAGGAGCAGATTCTTCTAAAGTATCGTTTTTATTACTATTTTGTGATGGTGCTTTTTCTTCCTTTTGCGATACCAACAGATATTCTTTTTCTTTCATATCGGCTTTTATATTAGCTTTTTCTTGAGCTATATCTTTATATTGCCAGCCATCTTTATTTTCTGTGGTGATATTATAAAGGTTCTTCCCGCTTAGGTTTAAATCTACTACCGCATGAATTTTGCCATTTACATTGTAAATATCTCCGCTCATATTTAAAGATTCGCTCGCTACTATATTACTTCCCACATGCTCTTCTTTTTATACATCATTTCTATTATTTGATAATAATGCTCCACGTGAAACATTATATGTATAAGTTGTTTTTTTATAAATCTATTGGTATCTTAAATAGTATAGCATATATAAAATACCCCACAAAAAATGTAATAGGATTTATTATACAGAATCCAACTATTACATGTATTATAAAAAATATAAAAATCTTTATATTTAATCTTATTTTACTATATTTTATATGTAGGACTGGTAGAATACTAGTCCTACATATATAGCTATATATGTAGGACTGGTAGAATACTAGTCCTACATATATAGCTATATATGTATATAATAAGTATAAAAGACTCTCAGTAGTAAATCTAAAATCCTTACCAAATGTATAATCAAATATATAGCTATTTATTGTAATCCAATAAGTAACTGAAGAAAAAAATACAAAAACAATATTAAAGAGTATTGTAAAAATCACAAATAAAGAAGAATTCCATTTGTTAAACCAACTTGGCATTTTATTAAATTCCTATTTAATTAAAAATTTTCTTATAATTATACTCTAACACATAATCTTTCTTAAACATTTGGGAATAACTCACTAATGGTGGGATGGCAAAATATTCTTTTGGGATTATTTTGTTAGCTCCGGGGTTTGTTGTAAGTGATAAGCCTTTCAGTATGCTATTTGTTTCCTTTATAAAATCATGTTGAACTCCAAATCCCATACCACCTAATCCTTCTGTAGCATATTTAGCTAAACTTACACCAAAGCTATTAGAGTTATATTTATCCTCAAATAATTCTGGAGTTAAAGCATAATCTAATCTTTGACCATTGTCATAATTACTAGAAAAAGCAAATGCTATTTCTACAGCATTGTAATCTGCTTGATAATTACTATTTTCAGCTACTAAATGGTGTTTATTAGAGTCATTATGATAAACTAAATCCTCTTTAGCACTAAATTTTACCATTAAATCATTTTTACCTAAAGCATTGTCAATTATACTATTCTCTGAAGGAAATCCGCTTATTAGCAAAGTAACAGTGCCATCTATCTCATTTTTGCTTATTACTGGCACATCACCCATGTTATATAATTGGTTTAATTTATCAAAATCACCTTTTGTTATTGTAGCTTCATTATAGAAGTGTTCTTTTGATATAGATGTTCCATACAATGATTCCCAACCAGTCAAAGGTCTAGAATAAGTTTTTAAGTAATCCAACTCATTCGGATTAAGAGAATGAAAATATTCACTATTATTTAGCAATTGAGATTTATTATCATAAATGTAGGTAGATAAGGTTGTATCATTCAAGCCCCCATCTCCATAAAGGAAGTTATTAATATTGCCCATACTCTGAGCTGAATTACCCATATTAGTGGCAAAGTTCTCTCTATCTTGCTCTGATGTATTTGTTGTATCATACTGATGACTTACTTCATGCCAATATGTATTCTCTAAATCTCCTGTGCTGGTTTGTTTTCCACCTGTTGATAAGTTTATTCCTATTTCACTTTCATATTTTTGTGAATACCCTGCTGTATAACTTCCATCTTCATTTGTTGTTCCATCTAAATAAAATACTGTATTTAATTCTTTATCTAGGATTCCATCCTTTACTAATAAGCTATTATACTCTTCTGAGTCTGTTAAAAAGTTCTTATTTTCATTTCTGCTATCAATTTGAACTGTATCTATCTTTCCTTGAAATCCAAATACTTCCCAAAACCCTTTATCCCCATTATCTTTCATTGCATTATAAGTTTTAATGCTAGTTTTTACGGCTTTACTTCCAAACTCCGTCCAGCTACCTACAGAACGTATGGCTGATGATGTGCTGCTTAACCATTGTCCCGGGGCTACATTATAGCTGCTACTGGTTTGTTTTTCGTAAATTGTTTCTCTGTTTTTTAATGATAAACATATTTGATTTAATCTCCCATCTTCCATGATATCACCACTTCCACTATAGCCTAAGAATCCTAATATAAGTAAGTGGATAATAAAAGAAGTTATTGCAATAGGAATAAAAGATACTATTTGTATTGCTAAAAAATATATAAATCTTAATACCTTTATATATTTACCCCCCCGTATATTCTCAAAAAATTTTACTGCTTTATACCTTCTTGCATAAATATAGGCTTGTAATAATACCAAAAATAAATATATCCCCTTAGGAATATATTTATAAGATAAATAATAATAAGATAAATAATAAATACCAGCATGTCCTGTTATAATAATATCAATACAATCAACTATTACCCTATGTATAGTCCAAGCTATTGATAAAAATATAGAGTTTAATATAGCAGAATAAAAAACAAACTTAGTTGCTGATAAGTTTTTAAACCATTTTAACATTTATTTTCCATGATTTTTAAAGTTAAAATAACTATCAGGTATTAATTTATTATATCCCGGATACCATTTATCAGAAATTGCAGTGCAATTACTACCGCCAGCATAACTACATATACTATAGGCA
>JAISPM010000079.1 GCA_031274895.1 Alphaproteobacteria bacterium | reverse complement strand
CCCGCACTTCCACAATTTCCTGCGGCATTTTGCCGTAAAAAGCAGAATCACTCCACATCAACTCAAAAACTTCTTTCGCAATTTTAGAAGAAATTACTTCTGCTGAGATTAAATCAATCATTTCACCTAACTGCGCCGCAGAGATTTTAGAATCACTGATTTTAATGCCATCTTCCTTCAACAAAGCAAATAGGTTGGTGGTTATCCAGTTGGCAACCAGCTTAGGACTCCGCCCCTCGCCTAAGGAATCTTCAAAATAAGCTGAGGTTTCCACGTCAGACGTTAAAATGGTAGATTCGTAAGAAGACAAACCGTATTCGCTCATAAATCTATCCTTTTTAGCCTGCGGTAATTCAGGAAGCGATTCTCTGATACCATCCACATACGCTTGCTCCAACCTTAAAGGCAAAATATCAGGGTCGCGCACATATCTATAGCCGCCCGCATCTTCTTTTTTTCTTAAGGAAAAAGTTTTGCCGCTTTGTGGATCAAACAATTTAGTTTCTTGCACTACCTCGCCGCCAGATTCCCAAGTGGCTATTTGCGTTTCTATCTCAAAATCTATGGCTTGTTGTAAAAATTTTATGGAATTAACATTTTTAACTTCCACGCGGGTTCTGTAAGGCTCGCCCTGCTTGCGCACGGAAATATTAATATCGCACCGTAAAGAACCCTCTTCCATATTACCATCACAGGTGCCGATTGCCCGCAGGAGAGTTCTTAAATTACTAACATAGGTGGCAGCTTCCAGCTTTGAGCGAATATCAGGCTCACTCACAATTTCCATTAAGCCTACGCCTGCTCGGTTTAAATCTACAAAACTTTTAGACGGATGATGCTCATGCAGTAATTTCCCTGCATCTTGCTCTATATGTAATCTTGTAATACCTATAAATTTCGTGGTGCCGTCTTCCAATTCTATTAACATTTTGCCATGTTCCATAACAGGTTTATAGAATTGCGTAATTTGATAACCAAATGGTAAATCGGGATAAAAATAATGTTTTCTATCAAAATAAGAGATTAAATTAATCTCACCACTTAATGCCAAGCCCGTTTTAACCGCCTGTTCTATACAAAAACTGTTAGGACGCGGCAGAACTCCCGGCATTCCTGCATCTATAAAAGAAACATGAGTATTTGGATCGGCTCCGAAGGTAGTCGAACTACCTGAAAACAGCTTAGAATTTGAAATAATTTGGGCGTGGGTTTCTAAACCAATTACCACTTCCCAACTGCCGGTTTTCCCTTCAATTAAATTAGTCATCCTTGGCTTTCCTTTTAATTTAAGTTATGTTTTTTAACGAAAGAAGCTACATGATTAAACGGCATTTTTTGCTCTAAAGCGTAAGAATAACCGTATAAATCTGCCTCCTTAAAGTAATTACCAATTAACTGCATACCCACAGGAAGCCCGCTTTGCGACAGCCCCACAGGAATGCTGATGGCAGGCAGACCAGCTAAATTGGCGGTTACCGTGAATAAATCGTTATAATACATTTCAATCGGGTTGCTCGGTTTTTCATCAATGGCAAATGCAGGAGATGTGGTAGTCGGCGTTAGTATTACATCTACTTTTTTGAAGGCCTCAATAAAATCTTCAGCAATTAAGGTTCTGATTTTAGCGGCTTGCACATATTTATGAAAATTTTCGTCTAAAAGATTATAACTGCCGATGAGGATTCTGCGCTTAACCTCTTCACCCCAGCCATCTCTGCGGGATTTTTTATAGGTATCTGCTAAATCCGCACCCTCAGTCCGTTCGCCGTAGCGAATCCCATCGAATCTTGCAAGATTAGAATATGCTTCGCTTGGAGCCACCATATAGTAAACCGCCAGAGCGTATTGCGTGTGTGGCAAGGAAATATCTATAATTTCTGCCCCTTCTTCTGCCAGTGCTTTAGCGGCTTGATTCCAATAGTCTTTAATTTCAGCTGAAAGAACATCTGAAGAGTATTCCTTAGGAATCCCAACTTTAACTCCTTTAACAGACTGTCCGATTTTAGATAAAAAATCTTGCTTATTAAATTTTATCATGGACGAATCTTTTTCATCGTATCCTGCCATATGGTTTAATACCATGGCGTTATCTACCACAGTGCGGCTCAGCACCCCTGCTTGATCTAAGGATGATGCAAAGGCAATAATTCCATAACGGGAACATACGCCGTAGGTAGGTTTCATGCCTACAAGCCCACAAAAGCTGGCTGGCTGGCGAATCGACCCACCCGTATCGGTGCCTAAAGTTATAGGAGCTGCCCTTGCGGCAACTGCTGCGGAAGACCCGCCTGAAGACCCACCCGGGACTCTGTTTTTACCGTCTTCCAGTTTCCAAGGATTAATCACCGCTCCGAAATGTGAGGTTAAATTGGCAGAACCCATGGCGAATTCGTCCATATTTAATTTTCCTAAACACACATAGCCTGCATTGAGGAGGTTTTGCGTAACGGTGGATTCGTAAGGAGCCGTAAAATTATCTAAGAAATGTGAAGCGTTAGTAGTTTTAATGCCCTGCGTTAAGAAAATATCTTTAACTCCCACAGGAATGCCATCAATATCGCTCAGAGCTGCCCCTTTGCTACGTCTATCGTCAGATTCCGCCGCTTGTTTAAGGGCTAAATCAAAGGTTTTGGTGATATAAATATTCAGCTCATCGGCTTTATTTGAGGATTCTATATAGGCAGTCGTCAATTCCACCGAAGAAATTTCTTTAGACTTCAGTTTATCAGACGCCTCTTTGACACTTAAATTTAGTAAACTCATGGATTCTCCCTATTCTTGCTCTATCACTTTCGGCACGCAAATAAACATTTCGTTTTTATCGGGCGCATTCAACAGAATTTTCTCCCGCATATCGCCATCGTTAACAACATCTTCCCGCAGATTTTCTAAGCCCTTATTAATTAAATCAAACACGCTGAACATCGGGTCAACATTGGTGGTATCAACGGTTTGCAGTTCATTTGTCCACTCTAAAATATTTTTCACGGATTCTGAGAATTTTTCTAAAATTTCAGGCTCAACCTCAATATTCGTTAATCTGATTAAGCGTTCAAGGTCTACATTACTCATGAAATTAATTTCCTTTTTTAATGGTTATTTTCTTATTATAATAAAAAACAGCAAGAAAAACAAATAGGAATCCTCATGATTATTGAAGATATAACTTATATTAAGGGTAATATTGCAAAAAATCAAAGGCTGCTGGCACTGGACGTTAGTAAAAACAATATCGGGATGGCTACCAGCGATGCTAATCTGCGCCTAGCTTTTCCTTTAAAGACCATTAAGCGGACGCAATTTAAAAATGATGTTTTATTGCTGCAAAAAGTTATTGCAAGCGAAGAGATTTTCGCACTGGTGATTGGCTTCCCTTACGATGGCGATGGTAGTTTAAACGAGCGCACGCAATCAACTAAAGATTTCGCTCGTGAGGTTTTAAAGCATATGGAGATTCCCATATTTTTTCAAGATGAGAGATTCTCTACGCAGGTGGTTAAAAACAAAAATAAAGACGTGGATTCGCAAGCGGCAGCTTGGTTTTTACAAATATTCTTGGATAAATTAAATTCACAACCCGTCATACCGACGTAAGTCGGTATCCATTGTTTTGCAGTGGATACCAGCCTACGCTGGTATGACGGGTTGTTATAAATTAAATAATGCTTTATAATCAACTTAGAAAATAAAAAACGAGGTTAAAATGGAATCCGATTATTTAATGATAGTTATTGTCATGAGCTATGTCTTAGGCTCGCTTCCTTATGGTTATATTTTGGTTAAAATGTTTAAGGGCGTGGATATTAGAACCGTAGGATCCGGCAACATTGGCACCACCAATGTATTGCGGGCAGGCTATCGTGGATTGGCATTCTTAACTTTATTATTAGATAGCTTCAAGGGAGCCATCGCCATTTTACTAACCAGACATTACTTCAATTTAGATGAAGATTACGTGGCAATCGCAGGGCTGGTAGCCATCTTAGGACACATGTATCCGATTTGGTTAAAATTTAAAGGCGGCAAAGGCGTTGCCACTTTTTTCGGAACGATTCTTGCTTTTGACCCATTATTATTCTTAATTTGCGGATTTGTGTGGCTGTTGATTGCAATTCCTACGCGCTATTCTTCATTGGCTGCCATCGTATCAGTAATAGTATTCCCTGTTGCCGCTTACTTTTTAGATGAACCATTGTTTTATGTTTCTATAGCTATTGCGGTATTAATTATTTACAAACATCGTGAAAATATTAAAAGATTACTGCAAGGAAAGGAAAGCAAAATTAAGTTTAAAAAATAATGGAAATAATTCATTCTTTATTAGGATTTATTCATTTATACTCTCTAACATCCTTTATAGGATTGGCATTTGCTATTTTTGTATTAGCAAATAAACCACAAGGTAAAATTTTTTATACTGTTTGTATTTTAGCCTTGTTGATTTCTTTACTTTATTTGGTAATAGTATACGCATATATTGTTAGTGTAGTATTTTCCTATTCTGTTGAAACATTTTTTTATGGTATAAATTATTTAATAGAAGTATTGAATAATCCTTTTAAACAAACAAAACTAATTTTTGTTATAGTATGCTTGTTGAGCATTTTAAATTGTTTGGCTTTAGGTGCAGTTGCCTTATTTGTTAAAAACTCTTTTACTAAAAATGCTTTAGCTCTTCTATTTATCGCACTTTCATTGGTGGTTTTTGTATTAGGATTTAACTCTGCTCTTGCTCATGCTCCTACTACTGCAGATTCCCCACTCTTTCTTATAATGATGTTAATCTATTTAATGTTAGACTTTTTATCTTTGATTCTAGTGCTTTACCTTTTGCTGGCAAAAAAGCGCAACATATTATTTTTCTTTCTGCTTGGATTAAGTGTATTTACTGCCATAAGAATGCCATCATGGTGGCAAAGTGTATTGTTTGGTTCATTTGTTTTAGTAAATATTTTATTACAAATAAAATCCTTAGAGAAAACCAAATTTTTATTGAACTTAAAATATACATTTGGAGGAGCTTCATTAGTAGCTACAGCCCTAGCCTTTTTATCAAGTTTTTTATATTTAGCTTTTAGATTGATTTAAATTATAATTTGACTTTTTGAAGAAGTTTATCTATAATACTAACTGTATCGCTTGTCGTGAGTTCGTATAGGGACCCATAGCTCAACAGGATAGAGCAACTGCCTTCTAAGAAGTTTAATCTCCCCTTGTAAGTCTTATAAAACATACTTTTCAAAATTTAAAAATAATATTTTGGCATAATTCAGCCATAAAAAGGATAAAACTATCCTGTAAAGTGGATTTTTTAGGAAAAAATTTGTGGACTTAGGAATAATGAATCTTTATGGAAAGTGATAGAAAATTTGTATTTACCATTGATGGTAAAACTTTTAAGGAATTTTTGAAAGTTTTGGATTTTGGCTTTAGCTTCTTTAATAGTAAAATCTATTAAATTTAGGGCGTTTTCTCCTAAATTCATGCAATAACCATCATCTTTTAGTATGGTAGCTAGGGTCATAAACGCTTGCTTTAATTTAGCCTTAAAAACGGCTATATCTTTAATACCGGAGCCGATTTGATTATGTAAATCTTCATATTTTAGATTTGTAAATTTGTGGAGACTGTATTTTCTTAAACTTACCCAAAAATAAGCATTTAAAGTAAGGCAACCATATTTACCATATTTTAGTTTTTTTATAACTTCATCATCAACATAGATTGTATTTTTCAAAATGTATTTATAAGATTCCTCATCAATCTCTAAATAACCATCATATTCAGCGGTTGGTTGAATAATACGAATAGTAATTTCTTTTCCATCATAAATAAAGGTAAAACCAGTGGCTAAAATCCTTTGCCACTGCTCTTTAAATCTGCCAATATTACCAAAGACACCGCCGGTTGGATTATATCCGCAATTCTTCATGAATCTATTGAATTTTTTACCAACTGCAACTCTTCTGCTTTTTTGATTAACAATCGCAGTAATTATATAGAGTATAATGAATATAGCAATTGTGCCATAGGGAATACCATTTGAACTTTTTACTTCAAGTGTTGCTTTGTTGTTGACATTCCGATAAATATTTGATTTAATATTTTTATAAGGAAGTGCATTGGATATAAAGTCTTTTAAAATATACATTGTTGCCTTTCATTTCTTTTTGCTTTATGTATTCTAAAAAGCGGTTTCCTTGGTGGGCGAACCGCTTTTTTATTATCTCTCAAAATTATTTCTACTTTTCTTTTTAGATTTTTCTTGTTCTTTTGGTAGAACATCTTTTAATAGGCTCGATTGAACTGCTTTATATATTTTAGAAACTTCCATAATAACCAATCTTCTTGCCTGATTAATTTCAAGTAAATGACCGGTATTTGCTCCTACAACTACTTCTCCCATTTTAATTTTTTGTAATTGAGAATGTAATAGGAATACTACATCATCCTTTGGTAATCCTTCAGATGTTAATGACTTTTTTCTTTTATTTCTAGTATATACCGCTTGGTAGTTATCACTATCCACCATATCTCTATCGTAAGTATCTAGAGTATTATCTAAATTACCTTTAGATTCTTCTAAACTCCTATATTCGCCCGACTTACCATCTAAATTTAAGCTAGATATCTCATTCAGTTTTAGCTCAAAATTTAAAAACTCTTTCACTGCTTCTTTTTTATATTCTATACTAGAATCAGTTTTGTTAATATCTGCTAATACTTCAGCATAATCTTTTATATAATTAGCTATTTCATTATTTTGTTCTTTTAATTCATTCTTAGAAAAATTATCACTACGAATCTTTGTAAAATAGTCTTCATATTTTTCATATATTCTATCCATTAACTGATTAGTATATTTAGCCATAAGCTACCTCTTTTTTATTATATTTTAGGTATGAACCAAATTCTTCTTTTACACTGGAGTAAAAGTTATTTCTTCTTAATCCACCTTTTTTATATTTTTCTAAATCTAATAGAGCATCATTTGCACTGCGGTAACAATTATCATATTTTTTAATTTCTTCATCAGTTAGCTTCATCCCTCTGTAATGTTTATCTAATAAATCCATTGTTTCTCTCCAATGTTTAAAAAGCTCTGAATCGTGATTATCAAAATTATTAAAATACCATGCAATTTGTTTCTTATATTCTTGGCTGTTCCTTCTATCGCTTATAGAACTATTTTCATTAATAAACTGCACTTCTTCATCGGTTAGTTCCTTTGGATTATCACTATAGGCTACAGCTAACCATTCGTCCCACAGTTTTAAAGCTAACTCTCTATTTTCTGGTGTTCTTATGGCGAATCCTTTGCTATCTCTTTTTGTTCTTTCGCTTAATCCTAAACTCATGTGTTTTCTCCTATTTAATTTTTATTCATACTCATAATTATAACTACCTATCTTTCTATGTAAACCTTTATCTTCATAGTGAGCATATCGTTGAGTTACCCTAATATCCTTATGACCTAGCCATATTTGTAATTCATATAAGGTCATTGTTTCAATAATAGTATAGTCTCCATTTGCGTCTTTTTGTAGCTGCCATTTAAACCACCCCTTTAAAGCCCAAGTGGCAAATGTATGTCGGAGATCATGCCAATGTAAATCTTTAATATTCGCATTTCTCTTAGCTGTAGCAAATGATTTCTTAAAACTTTTTACTCTTTTTTGAGTATTAAAATTAAAAAATACATACTCACACGGCTTGCTATTTATGCATGCATCATATTCTTTTTTGCTATCATAGAGACTTCTTAATACTTTAAAAGCTGGTGGTGTTATCGGAATTGTTCTATGTTCTGTATTCTTAGTAAAATACACCGTAATTTCCTTATTTATAAAATCAATTTGGTTTTCTGACCATTTTAAGCTCATCAGTTCTTCCTGTCTTAATCCTGTCTCAACAGCTAGGATTACTGCTTGTTTTAGTAATTCATAAGAACAATTTGCTAATAACTCTTGATATTCTTCCTTTGTTAAAAACCTAATTCGTGCTTTCTCTTTAGGTAAGTAGGATTTATCATATTTTCTCACTGGATTAACATCTATCATCTCGGTTTTAGTTCCATAAGAAAAAACTGCAGAAATTGCATTGAGATATTTTCTTAATGTGCTTGCCGATACATTCCTTT
>JAISPM010000074.1 GCA_031274895.1 Alphaproteobacteria bacterium | reverse complement strand
GATTTCTTAGTGTTAAGTCTTAAAGTCTCAAGAGGTTCGTGCCTCTTGTTACTTTAAGAACTGACAAACTAATTTTCGTCAGCACCAATAAAATACCATAAATTTTTAATGTTTCTAGATTTATCTTATATACGACTCTAGTTTAGGATAAAAAACCTCCGAAAGGTTAATACCATGAAGGTTATATATGAAATACTATTTACGGAACTAGCTAGATTGATTTTTAACTAATGGAATAAAGCAATATCTATATCATCGCCGATTAAAGCAATTCCAGTAGTTTGTGATGCTTCTTCAATACCTCCTATTTGAATACCTACAGGTATATAAGATAATTCTTCTATTTTAGCATCTTTTAGAACTATGGTTTCGTTTAAATCCTCAATAATCTCGTTTTTAGCCAAGCTTTCATTGTGTAGCTCTTCATTCATTTGAGTTAAAAGATCTTGTTTCTCAATTTTTTGTTGTTCTATTAATTTGTCTTTTTGAGCCAACAACTTCTCTAAAATCTCTATTTTTTTAGCTTGATCGCTAACTAGTTTATCTTTATTAACTAAAAACCGCTCTTCTTCTAGTTTTTTAGCTTCTACAACTTGCTTTTCTTGTAGGATAGCATTTTTTAAATTTAATAAAGTAGCACTCGTTGGATCTATTACAAGAGCTATATCACAGCTTTTTAATGCCTCTGCGTAATCCTTTAATCCTTTGCTAGAAGCTCCCTTGATATTATAGATATTTGCTACTTGTTCTAACTTTATCTTCGCATCATAATATTTGTTATATTCATTATAAAAACTATTAGCTCTTTGTGCTTCTTCTATATATAGGGGTAAATTTTTATATAACCTGTTTTGAATTAGATCGACGTTCTCAGGTGATTTATCCGATACTTTTAAAGTGTCCCTAAAAAAGGAGTAAAAATCACGTGTCGGATTATCTTTAACCCATGCAAAAGCATTTTTATCATTGACTACAGAGCTATTATAAAAATACTCTCTCTTTGCTTCACTCTCTTTATATAGCTCTAATCTCTCTACATATAATTTGTTTGCCTGTTCTACTGTTTTGACCTCCAAACTATCGATATCCCCTATACTATAAAGAGCTTTGTTAGCATATTTTAATGCTTCACTAAAATTCCCTGATTTATACAAAGATTCGGCTTTATCAAGGTGCTGTTTACTTTCATTAATAACATCACGTGTATTCTTAGAACTATTATCAACACCCGCCCTAAAAGCTTTTAACTCTTTTTCTTTCTGTACTAATAACCGCTCTTTTTGTTTAACCTCTTGGTCCAAGTTGGTAACAGTATTAAAAATAATATCCATATTATCTTTCATTTGCTTAGGTAAATTTTTATTACCTTTAAAAAAGTCTCTAACCTGATTAAGAGCTTGAATTTCATTACTTTTCATGCTTTATCCTATTAATTAAATTTAATATTAAATATTTATATTTTATATCTAAAACCAACACTAATCGAAGACGATATTAAATTTAAACCATACAATTTATTAGTATCTGATACCTTTTTGCCAAAATTAAACATTGCTGATTTTTTTTCTTTTTCTGAATAAAACGTTTTAACATTTCCATTTTTCATTTTAAATTTTTTGGTTTCTAAACCAATTTTGAAGTCTAAATTATTGGAATATTTATACAAAAAATCTATCTCCACTCCTAATCCATAACCTTTAGCATTATGTTTAAAACTAGGATTTTGTTCATAATCAGTTCTAAATAACCAATAACCTCTCCCTATATATTTAAAAGAATAGTATTTTATGGTGGGAATTATTGAAAATTTATTGTTTAACTGAGTTTCTAACGATAAACCAACCCACGGGACTTGATTTTTAAAATAATATTTAGATATAAGTTGATTATATGAAATAGTTAATTCATTAATATCTAACAACTGAAAACAACCATAATCTTTATTTCTATAATCCGTGTAATCATAACCGACATAAAAAGTTAAAAGATTATTTTCTAAAAGATTTACCGAATACCCAACGGCCCCTGACAAATCTAAGATATTTCCTCTAACATATGACTTAGTTTTTGAATGTAATTCAGATGTTTTCTCATCAGAAGAATACCAATCATAATCCCAAGATTTACTCGGATTTTTTAAGATATATCCATATTTAGCCTGTCCTAAAAAAGTAAATTGCTTTGGTTTAGGTTCAGTTTCAATTTTAATACTAGGTTGTACAATATGGTTTTTCCAAACAAGTTCTGATAATTTGTGCTGTGGAAATCTATCACTAGGAATAGACCACTTAAAAACGTCATACCTATAAGCCATAGAAGGGGTTATAACGAAATTAGTATTTGGTTCAGTTTCTATAGTTTGTGTAGAATTAGCAGCTAGAGCTGCACTACTTACAAGCAAGGTTGTTAACGTTAAAACTACTTTTTTGATCATATCCTTAGCCTTAATATTTTCATGGATGTATAGCATTCTATTATTAGTTTTTGAAGTTAAAAAATCTCATTCGTAATCATTAACTCCGTCAGTGCCCTTTTTGAACATTAGCCATAATATTAATAACTGACCAAATGGTGCAAAAGAAATTAATACAAAATGATATTCTGAAGTATCATTAACAATAACAAACTATCATAATCTCTAAAAAAAAATAAAATGATTTTATTTTAAAAATATTTTATAATTTTAAAATAAAAAAAAAGAGGTAGTTATGATACAACATGAATTAAATATAAAGATAGTTAGTACAAACGGCCAGTTGTCTATTGGTAAAAAATACGCTGGTTCACAAGTCCAAATAATAGAACAAGATAAAGATACATTACTAATAAAAAGAGGAAAGTTTATACCTAATAATGAACACTGGCTTTATGAGGACAACAACCTAGAAAGGCTTGAAAAAGCTATAAAATCAACGGAAAATCATGAAAGAATAAATAACAGTGAAGAATTACTAGCCAAATTTGAAAGAGCTATAGGGAATGACTAAAATATTATTAGATATGAACGGAAAAGAATTTCAAAATAGCCTCTTTAAACTTGAAAAGCAGGAACAACGAGCTTTACTTAATACCCTAAGAAAAATTAATAAATTAAATTGGGAAGACTTGTATCAAGATAAAGGTATAAAATGGGAGATTATCACTTCACAAAAAACTATAAAAGGACGAGATATATATTCTTTTAGATTTTCTCAGAAATATAGAGGAATAGCTTATAGAGATGGTGATTATTTAGTGTTAATTGATTTATTTGTAAACCATGATGGAGCTTATAAATAAATATTATAGTTGTGTCTTAGCATAGCAAATGCAAGATAAGTCTAGAAACATTAAAAATTTATGGTATTTTATTGGTGCTGACGAAAATTAGTTTGTCAGTTCTT
This sequence comes from Alphaproteobacteria bacterium, assembly GCA_031274895.1. Lineage (GTDB taxonomy): Bacteria > Pseudomonadota > Alphaproteobacteria > WRAU01 > Hepatincolaceae > WRAU01. The sequence continues at coordinate 55 of JAISPM010000074.1, read as the reverse complement.
AAAGTAACAAGAGGCACGAACCTCTTGAGACTTTAAGACTTAACACTAAGAAATC
>JAISPM010000039.1 GCA_031274895.1 Alphaproteobacteria bacterium | reverse complement strand
GCCAGCGAAGGCTGGTATCAAATTATTTTTCTTGTTTATTCGTTTTTTATTTGTTATTATGTTGTATATACAAACTTGTCTATACAACTAACAATTGCGGAGAAAAACAAAATGACCCTACCATTACAACTTTCAAAGCTAACGAATAATGATTTAATTCTACTGAATCAATCATTCCCTAACCAAGAGGCTACAATAAAAGCCCTTGTGGAAAAACTCTTTCAAGCAGGAAAAATCTCCAATAAAGAATTATTCCTAGCCGATGTCCTTGCACGTGAAACCATCTCAAGCACCAATATTGCTGAAAACCTAGCGATACCACATGCGAAATCTGCCCACGTGATTGAGCCATCCTTTGCCATGGCGATTTGTAAAAACAATGTAGCAGATTGGCAAGATTACAACCAACAACTCCAACCCGTTAAAATTGTAATTTTACTTGCAGTGCCTGATACGCAGGGCAATACAACCCATCTGCAACTACTAACCAGCTTTGCCACCAAACTAGCTAATGCTGACTATATGGAATCTCTCTTAAATGCCACTACCACAGCAGAGGTTTTAACAGCATTAGACGCAACTCCAACCCAAAACTCAGCAACAACCCAAAGCAACAAGCTCCTTTTAGCCATAACCGCTTGCACCGCAGGAATCGCTCATACTTATATGGCTGCCGAAAAATTAGAACAAGCTGCTATGTCGCTAGGTCTCACACTTAAAACCCAAAAGCAGGGGGCGAACGGTATCGATGGTGAATTTTCCACGGAAGATTTATCCAAAGCTCACGCCATTATTTATGCGGCAGATGTGCCTGTTAAAAATAAAGAGCTGTTTTTGCATATTCCTTTCCTAGAGGTATCAACTTCCTACGCCCTAAAAAATTCTACAGATGTTATTAAGCAAGCCATAAAAATCGGCTACAACCAAAAATCAGCCAAGCCAACCAAAAAAATATCCTTTGTGAATGAATCTAAAAAAGCAATTTTAAGTGGTATATCTTATGTGGTGCCTGTGATTGTAGCAGGAGGCATGATACTGGCAATCGCGGTTTTAATGCGTGAAATTTTCGGATTGCAACATTTATGGGATACGAAAGACTCTTGGCTAAACATGTATAGAAATCTCAGTGGTGGACTGTTAGGAACGCTTATGATTCCCATACTATCTGCTTATATTGCCTATTCACTGGGCGATAAGGTGGCATTAGCCCCCGGGTTTACAGCAGGACTCGCCGCCAATATGATTCAATCAGGCTTCCTTGGCGGTTTACTGGGCGGGTTTATTGCAGGGATAGTCATAATTCTTCTAAAAAAATACATTCGGGGAAGCAAAACCTTTCAAGGATTTTTTATGTTTTTCTTGTATCCTGTGCTTTCATGCTTTATTGTAGGAACAATTATGCTCTTTGTTTTAGGAAAACCCGTTGCCATATTGAACTTATCTTTAGTCGGCTTTTTAGATTCCCTTAGCGGTGGCAATGCCATTATTTTAGGAATAATTTTAGGGATTATGGTATCCTTTGATTTAGGCGGACCGGTCAACAAAGCAGCCTATGCCTTCTGCCTAGGCGCACTTGCCAGCGGAAACTTTGTGCCTTATGCGATTTTTGCCTCGTGCAAAATGGTATCAGCATTTAGTTGCACCATGGCAACCAAAGTTGCACCAAAATATTTTTTGGTTGAGGAAAGGGAGGTTGGTAAATCCACATGGATTTTAGGACTAGCCGGCATAACCGAAGGGGCAATTCCACTGGCTTTAAACGATCCACTACGGGTATTAGGCAGTTTTATCGCAGGCAGTGCCATTACAGGAGCAATTGTTGCCTATTTTGGCATTAAATTACAGGTGCCGGGGGCAGGGATAATTTCCATGTTTGTAATGGAAGGCAATACCTATGCCGAAAAACTTTGGAGCGGCATTATTTGGTTATTGGCAGGGCTACTGGGAGCGATTATATCCACCGTCCTGCTGTTGGCATTAAAGGGCAGAAAATATCATAAAGGAGCAAAATAATGAAATATAAAATCCATGTAATTCCGCACATGCACTGGGATAGGGAATGGTATTTTACCACGGAAGAGTCGCGCATTCTTTTGGTTAACAATATGGAAGAAATTCTTAATAGGCTTGAAACTGATGAGGCTTATAAATACTACACCCTAGACGGGCAAACCGCCATACTGGAAGACTATCTGAGTGTTAAACCGGAAAATAAAGGCAGACTAAAAAAGCTGGTGCAGCAAGGTAAGTTAATTATAGGACCATTCTACACCCAAAGCGACGAAAGAGTGGTGGGAGGTGAATCGCTGGTGCGGAATTTATTGTATGGTATAAAAGATTGCCGAGAATTTTTAGACGAAAACTCAACGCACATGAATATCGGCTACCTGCCGGATTCCTTCGGGCAAACGGCGCAACTGCCGCAAATATTAAATGGCTTTAATATTAATTACACCATCTTTTGGCGTGGCTGTTCGCAAAGACACGGCACTGATAAAACCGAGTTTGTGTGGCAATCTTCATCGGGAGATAGTGTAATAGCTCAAATTTTACCACTGGGCTACGCCATCGGTAAGTATCTACCACTTGAGGAAGAGGCTTTAAAAAAGCGCATGGATAAATATTTTAGTGTGCTAAAACCACAAGCAACTACCGAGCATATTTGCTTTCCCCACGGACACGACCAAATGCCCCTGCAGGAAAATATTTTTGATGTGATAAAAGTCTTAGAAAAACTCTATCCTGAAGATGATTTTTTTATTAGTAATTACAGTCTTTTAATGAACGAGATAGCCAAAAATCAAGCAAATTTACCTATCTTAAAGGGAGAATTTTTAGACCCTAAATACATGCGGGTGCATAGAACTATTTCCTCCACACGGGCGGATTTAAAAATAGCCAACACGGTTATAGAAAATAAACTCACCAATATTTTAGAACCGCTGGCAACTATTGCTTATAGCCTTGGTTTTGAGTATCATCATGGGTTATTAGAGCAAATATGGAAAGAGATTATGAAAAATCATGCCCACGATAGTATGGGCTGCTGCTGTAGCGACGCTGTGCATGAGGAAATCAAATATCGCTTTATGCTAGGCTTAGATAAAACAAATAACCTGATTAATTTCTACATGCGAAAAATTGCCGATAATATGGATTATAAAAATCAAGATACGCTTGTGCTTTATAATACTCTTTCTGCGCAAAGGAGCGAGGTAGTGCGCGCAAAAATCACCACTCGCTTAGTGGGTTTTAGTTTAGTAGATAAAGGCAAGACTATAAAATATAGTATTCTTAAAAAGACTGAGTTAGATCCGGGACTAATAGATAGGCAAATCGTGCATTATGGTAATTACGAGCCGTTTTTTGAATATGAAGTTGAATTTATGGCAGAAAATATCCCTGCGTTTGGTTATAAAACTTATGAAATAGTTGCCTCTACTGAAAGTGTCTCTTTAAAAGACAGTTCTGCACACCACCTAGAAAATAATTTTTATAAAATCACCCTAAATAAAAATGGCACCATTAATATTTTAGATAAAAACAGCGGTTCAATGTATGAAAATGTGTTAGTTATTGAAGACGCTTCCGATGATGGCGACTCCTACGATTATTCACCAATAGAGAATGATTTTATTGTGGGTAATGAAAATATTTCGGGACTATCTGCACACTTTACAATGAATGAGCTTTCACAGGAATTAGAAGTATCTTATAACCTAAAAACTTCTCAAAACTTAGAGGAAAGGGCAGCAGGTGTCGCTACAGCTAATATTCCCATTACCATCAAAATCACCCTTAATAATAATTCAGACACCCTTGATTTAAAAGTTAATATTAATAATACAGCCATAGACCACAGAATGCGCCTGTTGATTCCAAATAACTTAGCCAGCAACTTCAGTATTGCCGATAATCAGTTTGGTAGTATAAAGCGACATATAATTGACGAAGCTATCAATGTATGGGAGGCGGAAAATTGGGAAGAAAAACCCATTCCAGTGTATTCTATGCTGTCTTTTGTGGGTTTAGATAACGCTGCAGGATTAGCCGTATTAACCGCTGGTGTGCGCGAATATGAAATTATTGAGTGGCAGGATAAGCCAACAATTGCCATTACGCTATTTCGCTCCATTGGCGTATTAGGTAAAGAAAACCTTATTAATCGCCCACACAGACCATCGGGAATAAAGTTGGAAACTCCTAATTCCCAGCTTTTAACTAATTTAGAATTTAATTTAGGGTTGGTGGCTTACAAAGATGGAATATTAGAAGAGGGTATTCCTGCAAGAGCAAAAACTTATACCACACCAATAATTACTTATAATAAAACCAATTATAATGCTATGAAGTTGAATCCTGTAAAATTTACAGTGCCACAAGAATTTTCGCTACTGGAAAGCAGCGGCGAGGGCATATTAAGCACCATGAAAAAGTGTGAGGATTCCAAGAATATTCTGCTAAGATTGTATAATCCTTTACTTGATAAAAATATTAAACAATTTATCCAAGCCAAGGACATTGCAATAGAAAAATCGTATACTGCAAAACTTAATGAAGAAATTATTGATGAGCGCAACGGAGATTTAGAAATTAAACCCACGCAAGTGCAGAGTTTGGTGTTAAAAATCAAAAGGTAAACATTAAATCGTTTTATATTTGATATTGTAAAATACAATCACATTATTATACAATCATAATAGTATATATTGTAGGTCAATAATGAATTTAAACGAGCGACAAGTAGCAATACTGCAAGAAATTCTCCGTGGTGTGGTGGTCAATATCAGCAGTATTGCGAAAATTTATCAAAAAACCAGAAAGACTATCTATGATGATATTGACATCATAAATATGTGGTTAAAAAGGAATCATTTAGGAAATATTACTAAAAATCAGTTTGGCAACTATGTTGTAGAAAACTCTCCGCCTAATATTGAAAGTTTTGTGCAACTCGAAAAAGAAAAGATTCAATCCTATAGTGTGAGTGAGCGCAGAGCGTATATTCTATTTAAAATCGTATCTACACCACAGATAAATATTGATGAAATCGCAGGTAGCCTTAAGGTGAGCAAAACCTCCATCAATACCGATATAAACGAATTAAAACATTTGTTATTATTGCAAAATATTAATTTATCCTATTATAAAGGCAGATATGTATTGAATGGTGATGAGTATAATGTTAGAGCGACACTCATAAATATTATATCACCATTCGCCCATAAATTTTTAAATGAAAAATCTATCGCCACTATAAATATTGCACTAATTAATTACGATATTTACAAACTATGTGTTTTTATGCAACAACAGCGGGTAGAGCAGGGGTTTCACATAAATTACAGTATTGCCTGCAAAGATGGCTTGTATATTGCTGATTATTTAAACATCACCCAAAATTATTATGATAATACCCTTGAGCAAGAATATTCAGCATTATTACTCAAAGGCTTTTCTCACCGCAGCACAGCCACCCATAAAAACAAACTTTGTGAATTAATTATAGAACAACTTATTTTATCATTCAGCACAATATTATCGTATGTTTATGATAAAAATATCTCACAGATTTTGTATAATCATTTTGAATCAGCAATTTATAGATTATCCCTTGGGATAGTATTATCAAACCCTACCCTTGAAGATATTATCAACGATTACCAACAAGCATACGCTCTGGCAAAATTAAGTATTTCGCAATTTATAAAAAATGAAGATTTTGCAAAACAAGAATCCTCATATTTAGCAGTTTTATTAATAAGCCATAGCTTAACTTGGGGGGCTAAAAAAGATATAAATACAATCTTAAAAATCGTTAAAACCTACGTTAGTGAAAAAAATTATAATTTAATTATATCGCAAATAAATGCAATTTATAAACAAGGAGATATTATGTTAAGCGACATTTTGACCGAAAACACTATACAAATTCAAGAGTCTTGTGAAAACTGGGAGAATGCTGTGCAAATTGTAGCACAACCATTATTAAGGGACGGTTATATAGAAGATGGTTATGTGCGTGCTACCATAGCGAATATCAAAAAGAACGGTGCTTATGTGGTATTAAGAGAAGGTTTTGCTTTGCCACACGCACAGGCAGGATCTTTTGTTAATAAAATCGGCATGAGCTTACTAATATTGCAGGAGCCTGTTTCTTTCTCAAATGACGCTGAAAACATGGTTTATGTTATAATTATGCTGGCGGCAATTGACGCAGAATCTCATATCAATGCCTTGGCAGATATGGTTAATATCATATCCGATGACGATACATTCAACCGCTTAAAAGCCTGCAGAGCCATAGCAGATGTTTTAAACATTATTAATAAGGAGTAAAAAATGAAAATTTTAGCAGTATGTAGCTTTGGAGTTGGGTCTTCCATGGTCTTAAAAATGCAAATAGAAAAAGCCTTGAAGGAACTTAATATCAAGGCAGAAGTTGAAACGGCTGATTTACCAACAGCAGCCAGCATGAATCCTGACCTAATATTTACCTCACCGGAGTTTGCTAGTGAAATTAAAGAAAGAGTTGCTTGCCCTGTAATACCAATCAAAAAATTTATGGATTATGCAGAGGTAATGCAGGCTATCAAAGATAACATAGGAGAATAAACCCACCACGTCATGCCAGCCACGGCATCCATTGTCTTAAAAAACAGGAGAATAAAAATGGATATTTTAAACATTATAATTAATGAAATTTTTCGGCAACCTGCCATCTTACTTGGAATTATTTCTTGTATCGGCTTAATTTTACAAAAAAAACCAATGAGCGATGTCATTAAAGGCACCATGCTTACCGCCATCGGTGTCAGCATTTTAACCTTTGGAACTAACATCATTGTTTCTTCCATATTACCAATTCAAGGAGCATTAACCAGTGTTGCTGCCCCAACAAGTAGCACAGAAAAAATCGACATTCTGGCAAATTATGGTGGAGCAATCGGTATCGCCATGCTTTTGGCTTTTTTAATTAATGTTTGTGTAGCACGATTTACTAAAATAAAACATATTTTTTTAACCGGACACATGCTATTTTGGTTTCCCTATGTATTTACAGCGGTAGCGGTGGAAGCAAAAATGGGATACATGGGCGTAATAATTTTTGCCACCATTGCCTCGGCAATTTATTTTGTAGTAATGCCCGCACTGTTATCGCCATTTGTTTTTGCCGTAACCAAAGATAAATCTTTTACTTTAGGACATCCGGCAGGATTTTTAGCTTTAATTGCCGCGATTGTGGCAAAATATGTTGGCAATAAAAATCACTCAACCGAAGACCTAAAAATACCAACATCGCTTAATTTTTTTAGGGAAATTGCCATTACCGGCAGTATTGTAATGTTTATCGTTTATATTGTGGTAGGTATTATTTTTGGCAAAGCAGCAGTCCTTGGCAATTCAGATTTAAGCCTACCAACTTTTGCCCTAACACAAGCCTTTATGTTTGGTGCAGGTTTAACCATAATGCTTAGCGGTGTGCGCATGATTATTCAAAATATTTTACCTGCCTTTAAAGGAATATCTGATAAAATAGTCCCTAATGCCATACCTGCCTTAGATTGTCCAATAATATTTAACTATAAACCCAATGCCGTAATAATAGGCTTTGTGGTAGCAATGATAGTATCTACTATTACGATTATTTTAATCAATAAGTTTGGTGATATTGGATTTTTATTATTGCCATTAGTTATTACATCGTTCTTTGAATGCGGCACAGCCGCCGTGCTGGCAGAGGGGCAGGGCGGATTACGGGGAGCCATAATCGGCACAGCTGTTGCCGCCGTTGTTATGAGCTTTTTGCTGGCAATATCCGTGGGAATTTTTAGCAATACAATTGCTGATTGGATGATGATATTCGGTGGCAATGACTTCTCCTTCTTTGGATATATCGGACACATTATAAGTAAATTATTTTAAGGTGCAGAAAATGAAAAAACAATATATAAATTCTATAATTGAAAAAATAGAACAATTGCGGAACGATAACAATATAGAGGCGGCAGCACAATTATTAGCCTCAGCTATTGAAAGCAAAAGAATAATTTATTCCTTTGGAGCCAGCCATGCGGGCATAATAACCGAAGAAACAGTGTATAGGGCAGGAGGATTAGCGGTTATTAATCCGATATTTGATAAAAACCTTATGCTGGATGTTAAACCTATCACTAAGACCTCCCAAATAGAAAATCTTCCGCAATATGGCACAATAATCGCTCAAAATGTAGGCTTTAAGGAGGGTGATGTTTTAATAACACATTCGGTATCGGGTAGAAATGCCGTGATGATAGATTTAGCCTTGCATGCAAAAGCGTGCGGCGTCCAAATTATCGCCATTACCAATTTAGCATATTCGCAAAGTGTGGCATCTAAACACGAAAGCAAAAAACGATTGTTTGAATTAGCAGATGTGGTGATAGATAACCATGGCGATATTGGCGACGCCACGGTCAGTATTAATGGTTTACCGCAAAAAGTTGCACCAACATCCACCGTGATAGGTGCTGCAATTGTAAACTGTATTGTTGTAGAAGTAGCAAATATATTACACAGCAAAGGCATTGAGCCTCCCATATTTTTTAGTGCTAATTTAGATGGCACGGCGGAAGCTAACGAGTTATTATTTAAAAAATATGCAGGTCAAATAAAATATATGCAGTAAATTTTACCTTAAATTCCCCTTCTCGGGAGAAGGGGTGGCGGTGAAACCGACGGGGTAGTGG
>JAISPM010000019.1 GCA_031274895.1 Alphaproteobacteria bacterium | reverse complement strand
GTATCGCTGGTGGCAAATCCTAAAAGGAACTATGAAACTCACGATATAACAGAGGAAGATACAACTTTCGCGTGGCGGTATTTTCAATCTAACCAAACCAGCGATTACAGTGTGGCAGTGGCGCAGTATTTAAGAGATTATATTTTCTCTGCGGGCTTTTCCACTGATTTTCTCTTGGGTTCGGTGATACGGTTTGACAGTAGCTTTATCAGTCCTGAATACGATAGAGACCATATTTCTCCCATGACCATGCTGGGCGTAGAAAAGTCGGACTATTTCTTCGATTATTCCACAACACTATTCGTAGAATATTTCCATAATGAACTTGGTAGAAAAAATAACCATGCGCCAATCAGCCATACCATGCTGAAACGCCTGCAAAATCAAGATATTTTTATCCTTGGGAAGGATTATTTATCACTTGGAGCCATGATTGAGCTAACACCTTATACAAATTTTAACTACTCAAATGTTATCTCCCTAAAAGATGCCAGCTTCTTTAATTTATTGGCACTAACCTATTCCTACTCTCAAAGCCTAGACTTAGGGATTAGCTATATTCAGCCCATAGGAGGCAGAGGCGATGAATTCGGCAGAAATTGCGTTGGCAATACTTGCACAAGTATGGGTGCTACTTTAATGCTTAGTGCTAATTATTCCTTCTAAATTCCCCGTCATACCGACGTAGGTCGGTATCCATTGTTTCTTCTTATTCCCCTTCTGTTAGAAGGGGTGGCAGCGTAGCTGACGGGGTAGTGGTTTTTATTTTAAACTTTTATATATTTTTATTTGACACTACAAGAATAGTTATACATAATATTTATGTTAAATATTAAATAGGAGTATAAATGTTATGGGAACAATAATTACTAACAAAGGTTTATCTAAATTAGCAAGTGCAACTGTTGAGAATCCAATTGTCATAACTCATTTTGCCGTGGGTGATGGCGGTGGTGTGGCAATCAAGCCTAATGAATATATGGGAGCACTTGTTAACGAAAAATATCGTGATTTTATTAATGATAAGTATGCCAATGGAAATAATACGACTATAGAATGTGTTTTAAGGGCAAATGCTCCCATAGCAGAAGGTTTCTACATTCGAGAATTAGGTATTTTTGACGAAGATGGCGACCTAATAGCAGTGTCAAACACGCCCGAACAATATCGCCCATCCACAGAAAGCGGTATATCCACCGAATGAATCGTTTCTGTTGTGCTATCAATTTCCAATAGCGATAAAATAACCGTAGAAATACCGCAAACAGTATTTGCCACAATAAATATGTTGCAGAGATTACAAGAACAAGTAAATAGTTTAGCTCTATGGCGCAACGGCTATATTCATTCTATTGTTGGACGAGAAAAATATTTCAATACCGATAATAGTTATAAAGACGCTGATATTATAAAACTAGGCTATAAAACTTATGGACTGGCGGGTGCAATAGTCAACATAGCCGACTACGAAACAGCCTTCAAAAACTGCAACGCCCTAGACCTCGGTGATGGCACCTTCAAAATCCCCGAAATGTTTGATGGCACCATTAGGCATATCCCGAGAAATTCCACACGAGAACTGGGAACCTATGAGACTGATGATTTTAAGGCTCATGGACATGATATGACCCACACTCATAGTATGGCTCACGACCATGATATGAGCCATCAACACTTTTATTCCAGATATGAAAATGCTAGGGGCGGATTTTATAATGGTAGTTATTGGACACCAACTTATACAGACCAACAAACATGGGGAGGTCGTGATAGAACAGGAGGCAGCTCCGCAGGTAATACAGGAGGTAGCTCAATAACTACAACAGGCAATACTGGCAGCATAGAAACCCGAATGAAAAACACAAGTGGACAATGGTATTTGTTATTAAGTATTGATATTTAATTAGATTGTAGAATCTTGTAAATATGTATATAATATAGCTTGTTTTAGGTAATTAAAATGAGCTATATTTTTAAAGAGGCAGCAATGAATCGCTACAACATAACCTTTTCCATAAATAGAGAATACCTGCTTTTTGCGATGATAACGCTTTATTCGCTGCTAAAAAACAATCAAAAGCATTATTTTGATGTTTATATCCTTCATGATAACTGCATAAAACAATCAGAAATTGACAAAATCTGCAGTGAATTTCCTTTAAATCAGTTTAATAATTTTAAAATTCATTTAGTAGATGTTTCAACATTTGATATGTTAAAAGAAATGATAAAAGACTTTCCGGAACGGTTGCATCTTAGCAAAGAAACATATTTTAGACTGTTTATGCCATACCTATTACCGAATGTTGATAAAATTCTTCATTTAGATACCGATGTCTTGGTTCGTGGTGATATAACAGATTTCTTAAATACTGATATGGGCAACAATCTATTTTTAGCCGATAGATATTATTATAATACCTACGATGCTCCGCGCGATGATTATACTAAATTAGGATACTGTGCAGGAGTCTTATATCTAAATTTGCAAGAGCTTAGAAAGCAAGATTTTTTAGATAATTTTAAAAAAGAATTTAAACTAAATAATAAACTGGATGAAGAGCAGTTTATGAATAAAGTTTATTTAGATAAAATTATGGCAACTCCTGAAAACTATGTGTATACCATAGGATTTAGAAGTCCTAGAAAACTGCACACTAACACGAAAATTATTCATTATATCGCACTTAAACCTTATGTTTTACAAAGGTTTAAAACTAAAGATTTAACAAGGAAGGGCATAAAAGAATACTTTCCTTATTTGGAAGATTTCATTGAGCCAAAATTTAAGTGGCAATTTAAACTAATAAAATACTATGTTTTTTCTTTTGGAAGCACAGTTAATTCTTTAGAGAGAAGAGTTCGTAGTGAGTGGAATAAACGTATCCTTAAAAAAGATAATTTTTATGCTAAATCTAACTGGTTTACCTCAAGAATTCATAAATATGCAATTATAAAAAAATCTTAAAATGAATAAAATAAAAGTTTCACTCATAGTGCCATTTTATAATGTGGAAGCATACATTGAAGATTGCATCAAAAGTTTGATAAATCAAGATATGTTAGAGATGGAAATTATTTTGGTTGATGATTGTTCTCCTGATGGTAGCCTTGCCATAGCACAAAAATATGCTGTAAAAGATAGCCGCATAAAAATAATTAGACATGAGGTTAATAAGCACCTTGGTGGAGCAAGAAATACCGGGTTAGCAAATGCACATGGTGAATATATTTGGTTTATTGATAGCGATGATTATTTAGTAGATGATTCTAGTATTATCAGCAATCTTTATAAACAAGCAAGTGAATCTAATGCTGATTTAATAATATTTGATATTTATAGAGATAGAGAGGGTAAATTAAAATATGTTAATGCCCTGTTAGGCTCTCCTAAATTAACCGGTAATAGGTATTACTTTAATAGTAGTTCTTCCATCGCCAATTTTTTATTAAATCATTACATTGGTCTTGCTGTATGGTGTAATTTTTATAAGCGAGCTTTTTTACAGAAAAATAATTGCATTTTTCCTGAAAATACCACTCTTGAAGATAATCTTAATTCCCTATGGAGACTACAGGTAGAATCAATAATATATTTACCAAAGCCTTATTATGTTTATCGTAATAGGAAGAATAGTATTATTAACTCTAAAGTTAAAGAAAATTCATATAAAAATCATATAACAATGATTAATGCTGTGGCTAATTTAGTTGATGCAAAAAATTGGCAATCCGTATATATAGGAACAAGAGCATTATTTGGATTGTTTTTGTATACTATGCCAATACTTAAAGAATTTAATATGAGTAATGAATCTCATAGACAACAAATGGTTGAAGATATGGCTAAGGCTTTACATGATGCCTCCCATGTTTTTAATTCGGCATATTTTGATGCAGCTGTAGCCTTTGAACATGTTAATATTCCTAAGCATTATTCTAAAGCAGATTTAATAAATATAATTAATGCTTTAAAAAACAGCCAAGACCAAGAAAATTTAAAAAATACGCTTTATTACTCTTATGTAAAATTATATGAGCCAAAAGCCAATAAAATTAAGAATATTTTTAGAAAATTATTTTCAACTAAATAATTATTGACACCATAAGAATAATTATACATAATATTTATGTTCAATATTAAATAAAGGTATAAATATTATGGGAACAATAATTACAAACAAAGGTCTATCTAAATTAGCAAGTGCAACCGTAGAGAATCCAATTGTCATAACTCATTTTGCCGTGGGCGATGGTGGAGGAAAGTCTATAAATCCTAACGAATACATGGAATCCCTCATTAACGAAAAATATCGTGATTATATTAATGACAAGTATGCCAATGGAAATAATACGACTATAGAATGTGTTTTAAGGGCAAACGCACCTATAGAAGAGGGCTTCTACATTCGGGAGTTGGGAATTTTTGATATAGAAGGAGACTTAATCGCCGTAGCCAACACGCCCGAGCAATATCGCCCAGCCACGGAAAGCGGTATATCTACTGAATGAATCGTTTCAGTAGTTTTAACAATTTCCAATAGTGAACATATTACTATAGAGATTCCACAAACAATTTTTTCTACTGTGAATGCACTTAATCGGTTAGATAACAAAGTAGATGTTCATATTATTGAAGACAATAATATTTCAAAAAAAATGCAGGAATCCTTAGATAGTCTATATACTGATACACAAAACATTTTAAATATGAATAGAAATTTTTATAAAATGTTTATTGGTGTATCCATGACACAGTTTAACGATATTAATCCCCTAATGAATAATAGTTTAGTAGGATGGGCTTGGTGTGAAGGGCAAACTTTAAGTGTTGCAGAATATCCAGACCTTTACGCAGTTATTGGTAATCGCTGGGGTGGCACCGCTAATGTAGATTTTAAACTTCCCGATACCAGAAATAGGGTTCTAAGAAATACAGGAGCAAATATGGGATGGGGTTATCAGGATGATGCTGTGCAGAAAATTACAGGAGGGATGCAAGGTTTTTATTGGAGAGGGATGAACAACGGAGCTACCCCTACAGGATATGGAGCCGTTAGTGCTACTGGAGGTGGAAATTCTGGAGGTGGTGATTCTGGCTCTGCAGGTTTAAAATTCTTTTGGCTTGATTGGAATTTTGATTCTGCAAGGGTAGTTCGCACCGCTGATGAAACAAGGGTTAAGTCTTTACCGGGAAGAACATTTATGATAACTAAAGTTTTAGTATAATAAAATTGTAAAATCGGCTAAATATGTATATAATATTATAGATTGTTTTAGGTAATTCAAGACAACCTATAATATTATATACAAGTAGTAAAAATGAATCCATCTGCCAATAAAATAAAAGTTTCTCTAGTCGTGCCATTTTATAATATGGAATTATATTTAGATGATTGCATCAAAAGTTTAATCAATCAAGATATGAGCGATATGGAAATTATATTGGTTGATGATGCCTCTCCCGATGGCAGCCTCGCTATAGCACAAAAATATGCTGCCAAAGATAATCGCATAAAAATTATTAGGCATGAAGTTAATAAGCATATTGGCGGAGCAAGAAATACCGGTTTAGCAAATGCAAATGGTGAATATATTTTATTTATTGATAGTGATGATTATTTAATAGATGACTCCAATATTATAAGTAATCTTTATAAGCAAGCAAATGGTAATAATACTGATTTAGTAATATTTGATTATAAAAGAGATATAGAAGGTAAATTAAGCTATATTAGCTCTCCAAAATTAATTAGCGATAAGTATTCTTTTAATAGTAGCTCTTCCATTGCTAATTTTTTGCTAAATCATTATACTTTTAATGCTGTATGGGCTTGCTTTTATAAGCGGGATTTTTTACAAAAACATAATTTTACTTTTACTGAAAATAACCCTATAGATGATAAAGTTAATCCTCTATGGATGCTAAAAACCGAATCAGTTATTTATTTGCCAAAGGCTTATTATGTTTGGAGATATAGAGAAGGTAGCGTTACTAATATTAAAGTTAAAAAAAATCTGTATAAAGATCATGTAGTTATGGTTTTATCGATAGCAAGTTTTATTGATGTAAATGTATGGCAATCTGTATATATAGGCACAAGGTTATTATTTGAAGTGTTTTTTTATACTTTTCCCTTGCTGAGGGAGTTTGATATGGGTGATGAGTCTCATAGACAACAAATGGTTAAAGAAATGGCTGATGTATTAAATAAAGTTTCTTATGTTTTTAATTCTCAGTATTTTGATGAGGCAGTTGCCTTTGAAAAAATAAGACTTCCTAAAAATTATTCTAAAGAAGATTTAATAAAATTTATTAATGCGTTAAAAAATAGCCAAGACCAAGAAAATTTAAAAAATATACTTTATTACTCTTATGTAAAGCTATATGCAAGAAAAAAGAAAAAAGCGAGAATTAAGAATATTTTTAATAAGGTGTTTTTAAAAGGGAAATAAATGAATCAATACAGTATAACCATTACCACAAACCGAGCGCATTTATTATTTAGCTTTGTAACTATTTATTCATTATTAAAACACAATCAAGATTATGATATAAACATCTATCTTTTACATAATAATTGCTTAGACATGGCAGAAATAGATGATATTTGTAATAAATTCCCCATGAATCAGTTTAGTAATTTTAAGATTCATTTGGTAGATGTTGCGTCGGTGGCTATAATAAACAACCTACCACAACAAAAATATTGGACGAAAGAAATATATTATAAATTATTTTTGCAAGATTTACTGCCAAATGTGGATAGAATATTACATCTGGATACCGATGTTATAGTAGTTGGCAATATCAAAGATTTTTTTAACACCGATATGGAAGGTATTTATTTCATAGGTGGAGAAGACTATGATGATACTTTATGTGTTGGGGTTATGCTAATAAACCTTACAGAGCTTAGAAAAATCAATATTTTAGAAGAGTTTAAAAAAGCAGCTATAGAAGATAATCAAATAACCGAGCAAGGATTTGTAAATAAGGTTTATAGAGATAAAGTCAGATTTACGACAGAAAATTACATTTTCACAGTAGGATTATTAGGATATAAAGAAGAATTCAAGCGAGACAGCACCACAAAAATTATCCATCTAACTAATCCCAAACCTTTTGTGCTAACAAGGTTTAAAGTTTCAGACCTTACACCAAAATGCACTTTAGAATATTTTCCATATTTGGAAGATTTTATTGAGCCAAAATCTAAATGGAAATATAATTTAGCAAAATATTATATGCTTTATGGTGGTGGTCGTATATTTAATTCACTCCACCGTAGATTTAAACGAGAATGGCGTAAAAAAGTTCAAAAAAGACAAGATTTCTTTTTTAAAGCTGAATGGTGGACAAACCAAATTTATAAGTATGCGATAATTAAAAAATCGTAGCACAAAATTCCCCTTCGCTGGTGAAGGGGTGGACGGGGTAGTGTAATTATCTATCTATCTTGCGCCGTAGGCGTGATAATTAAATCGCGCACGCATACATTTTGCGGCACATTATATACATAACTCACAATATCTGCAATATCTTGCGCCTTTAATGCAGTGTTTGGATTGTTTGCTAAATCCATCAACGGTTTTTTATATTTATCTGAGGTGGTATGCTCTTGCAATTCGGTGGCAACAATGCCCGGACAAATGGCAATAACCCGCACGTTATCTTTCGCTGCCTCTTGGCGCAAACTTTCAGTAAAAGCCGATACCCCAAATTTTGTGGCATTATAAACGGCTCTGCCGGCTGTGGCTTTTTTACCTGCTATCGAACTCATGTTAATAATTGTTCCTGTTTTATTGGCAACCATTTTCGGCAATACCACATGACAACCGTTTAACACGCCCTTGAGGTTAATATCTATCATGTTATTCCACTCAGCTATATCTTGCGTTTCCACATCGCCTAATTGCATCAATCCTGCATTATTAACTATTAAATCCACATCGCCATAAAGTTTTTCTGCCTCCGCTAAAGCACTTGCAAAACTATCTAAATCGCGCACATCTACTTGTTTACATAAAGTATTCGGCAAGTTTAATTCCTGCAATTTTTCAGCTCTTCTTGCCAATAATAATAAAGGATGTCCTGCTTTTGCAAATTCTTTGGCGATAGCTAAACCAATCCCTGAGCTTGCGCCTGTAATTACCACTAATTTTTTCATGTATTTTCTCCTTAGGTTAAAAAAAGAGAGTTAAACTTGGGCGTCTAACTCTCTTTGCACTTACTATCTTGAGTAGAACTCTACTACCACGTTCGGTTCCATTTTCACCGGATACGGCACTTCTTCTAATTTTGGAATTGAAAGAAGTTGTCCTTCTTTAGTATCGTGATTAACTTGAATGTATTCAGGCACATCTCTTTCGTTAGAATTAATGGCTTGTAATACAATATCCAATTCTTTTGAAGTTGGTCTAATACTAACCACATCGCCCACTTTTAGTCTCAT
>JAISPM010000086.1 GCA_031274895.1 Alphaproteobacteria bacterium | reverse complement strand
CGGATTGGTGGCAAATGCTTACAACAGTGAGGCAATTGCAAAAATCTACCAATATAAAAATCGCCCCGCAGATAAACCTTTAGCATGGTTGCTGCATAGCATAAAACAGGTGGAAGAGTTATTTATTGTTAATGAGACATTTTACCAACTGGCAGAAAAATTTCTTCCGGGAGGATTAACTTTAATTTTAAATACAAAAGACGGCGCGCAAAAACAAGGCTTTAGAATCCCTAATAATAAAGTGTGTTTAAATTTATTAGAGAAACTAAATGTTCCCTTAGCTTCCACCAGCAGTAATATATCTTCACAAAAATCTGCTATTACTGCTAGCGAGGTAAGAGAAAGTTTTGCTGATAAAGACTTACTGATTTTAGATGACGATAAAAATATCGGTGGAATTGAATCCACAGTTTTAGATATTACTGAAGAAAACAATATAGTGATATCAAGGCATGGGGCTATATCTTTAGAAGAACTACACTCCGTCATACCGGCGAAAGCCGGTATCCATTGAATACCCTGCAAATGGATGCCGTGTCGTAGCACGGCATGACGAATTTAATAAGGAAAACAAATGATAGAAAAATTTAAAGAATTCTTACAGCCCAATCAAATTATAGACCAACATTCTGTTGATTATAACTCTTTCACCATAGAAAGGAGGGGTAATTTTACTTCAATTCCAAAAATAATCCTTTTGCCGAAAACCACTGAGGAAGCCGCGAAAATAATCACCTATGCCCAAGATAATAACATTTCCATTGTGCCGCAAAGCGGCAACACAGGATTAGTTGGCGGAGGTGTTGCGCGCGACAATCAAATAATTTTATCAAGCAAATTAATGAATTCGGTTCTTGAGGTCGATGCCCAAAATTTTTCTATTACCACAGAGTCCGGAGTGGTATTAAAAGATTTACAAAAAGCCGCCGCCCAAAAAGAACGTCTGTTTCCGCTTAGTTTACCCTCGGAAAATGAATGCCTGATTGGCGGTAATTTAGCCACCAACGCAGGCGGCATTAATGTTGTAAAATATGGTAATACCAGAGATCTCACCCTTGGTCTTGAAGTGGTTTTACCAAACGGCACCATCTATAGCGACCTTAACAAATTAAGAAAACGCAACATCGGTAGCGATTTAAAGCACCTGTTTATCGGCAGTGAAGGCACCCTTGGCTTTATTACCAAGGCAGTTTTAAAACTTTTTCCACAGCCAAAGCGCACCCTTAATGTGTTAATCACCTTAGAAAACATTGAGGAAGCTGAAGATTACTTTCAAAAAATCTACAATGAATATTCTTCATCCCTTACTTCCTTTGAGTTATTTAACCATAATGCACTATCTCTTGTTAAAAAATATCATGAAATAAAATTTAGCTTTAAATCCACTCCTTGGTATGTGCTTATGGCGTTTGACATGTTTGAAGATAAAAGCCATATCACCGATTTCATAACTAAAATTAACCCTGATAATGAATCTATTATCACGGAAGACGACAGCATTTGGGATATGCGCCGCTTGATTCCCACCACCCAAGGTAAATGGGGGCAAAGCCTTAAGCACGATGTTGCAACACCATTATCTAATACTGTAGATTTTATAAAAAAATCCCTGTCAGAGCTGGAAAAAAAATATCCGCAGATATTAATGCCGATTATTTTCGGACACATGGGCGATGGCAATTTACATTTTAATATTTCTGCCAACAATCCTAACTACGATTTAAAACTTTTAAAGCACGAAATTAAAGAAATTATGGTGCGAAATGTAATGGATTATAACGGTAGTTTTAGCTCGGAGCATGGTGTAGGATTAATTCATAAGGAAGAATTTAAAAAATTCTATTTTAATAATCAATATAATAATTTAGAATTAATAAAACAGACGTTTGATGCTAAAAACATTTTTAACCCTCAAAAAATATTAGATACTAAATAAAAAAAATGCCGCAAAAGTTATTTAAATATATCAGCCTTGCTTTTATAAAATCTTTACTGCTATTTCATATAGGCGTGGCTTTTATTATATTTATTGCCGATTTCACTGAAAATGTGCGTATCAGCGGCACCGCAAATATTGGCAACTTATTAATTTTATCTTTATTGAATATTCCTTATTTAATCGTGCAAATATCTCCTTTTGTGCTGTTATTGGCTTCTTTTACCACCATTAGATTCATGGTATTAAGGAAAGAGGTGGATATATTAAAGTCTTTCGGGATTTCCATTTGGCAGTTTTTAATGCCGTTCACACTTATTTCTTGCATTTGGGCAGTAATAGTTATTTTGGTAGTCGCACCACTTGCCGTAGACAGCATGACCTTAAAAAGCAAACTAAATACCAAGGCAGATGAAACCTCGCAGCAAATTACCACCACCGACCGATATATATGGATTGTTGATAAATTCAACAATAACAGCAACATTATTGCCACTAAAAATCTTAATATTGATAAAAATATAACGCACCTACATCCTGCAATATTTTTAGAAATTAAGGATAATAAATTCCAAGGAGCGGTTTTTGCTGAGCGTGGCGAAATGGAGAAATCGCAAATAACTTTTTTTAATGCTGTTTCCAAATTTAAAGATGATTTTTATCCTGTTAAACTGTCGGAAATTACAAGGGCATCTTTCCTTTCTTCAAACAGTTTAACCAACATCAGTGTTGAACCGTTCATGGTTAAAACGCTGGACTTTCCTAAGGTTATTGCAGGTTTAAAAGCCATCAGCTTTGCTTCATTTACTTATGAGGTGTATTTTTATAACCTACTAACTTTGCCTCTGCTGTTTATTACCATGTTGCTGATAGCTACCAGATTTTCTCTTTACGATGTGCGAGCCGGCAAAAATTTATTTGCCATATTTTCAGCGATTGTTGTAGGATTTATGGTGTATTTTTTTATTAATCTCGGTAATGTTTCCTTTGGTATTTTTGGAATTTCTCCCTTAAGTGCAGTCTTCGCCTCTAAAATAATAACCCTTTTAATTGCCCTCAACGTTTTGTTTATAAAAGAAGGGTTATAATATTGAGAGTATTTTTAATTTTTCTGTTTATGTGCGCCCTCATAAGCAACTTAAAAGCTCAAGATGATGCAACTGACCCTAACGCCGATTTTAAAAGAAACATCAACTCCCTTTCCAGCATGTCTTATAAAGACAGCGATATAAATTTTTCGGCGCAAAATATTGAATATAACTTTAAAGACGAAACCATAACTGCCACGGGAATGGTCACCATCACCAGCGAGGATAGCACTATCACGGCGGATATGCTTTTTTATAATTCAAAGGAAGATATTCTTTATGTTAAAGGCAACGTGGTTTTTACCAATAAATACGGACATAAAATTTATTCCGATGAGGCGGTTTTAGACCCTAAACTTAATACCGGATTAATTGAACAATTTCGGATAGCTTTTGCCGATGGCTCTACGCTTTGGGCAGAGCGCGTCAGCCGGGTAAATGAGAACACTTACACTCTGCACGATATGTGTTTTACCGCCTGCTCTGTAGTAGAAAACTATACGCCCACATGGACTTTGAGGGCAAATAAAGCCATTTACAATCAAGAAAAAGGCACCATCAATTTATATAGTGCTTGGTTTAATGTTAAGGGAATCCCTATCTTGTGGACTCCTTATTTTTCTTTCTCCAATTTAGATTTTGTCAGAAAAGCAGGGTTTTTAACACCATCGTATGAAAATAACTCCATTTACGGACAATCCATTATCGTGCCTTTCTATATTCCCTTAGGCGACCATCAGGATATGACACTTAAAACCCAGCTGTTTTTTACTTCAAATACTTTATACTCCTTAGATTATAACGGCGAAATAGAAAATGGGTCTTTTGGTTCACATTTTTCCTTTGTGGATTCACAAAAAGATAAGGCTGAAATTGATAAAAATAAAAGATGGAGTGCGTTTTTTGACCTTAACAAAAACTTAACGGATATTTGGCGCGGTAATATAAAAGTTGAAGAAGCCTCTGATAATTCTTATCTGAGAATGTATAACATCACTGTTAAAAATGCTGCCGAAAGTTTTTATACCAACAAAATACAGCTTGAAGGGTTTTTCAGCAATAATTCGTATTATAACACTTATGTCGCAAACTATAAAACCATTAATCCAACCTTTATTGAGGCAGATGGCGGAATTACCAACGATTTAAACAACATCTTTTATATGAATTATTCTTATCTCTCGGAATATTCGGACTTCGGTCGGGTGAATTTTTTCATAAATACTGAAAATTTATTCACCAAAGATTTTTATAATCTTATCAGAGTAGTTGGTAATTTAACTTATAAATACTACTTGCCAACCACCTTTGGTAATTATAGTTTCGATTCCCTAATTCAGGGGGTTGATTACAGTGATGCCTTGTCGCAAAAAAAGTTTGTGGAAGATAACACCGCTCTTTCTGCCGCCGCTGCTGCCACTGTGGAGTATCCTGTGCTGTTTGCCACCGATAACGTTATTTATTCTGTATCGCCCATTGCCCAAGTAGCCTATTCTAATAACATAGATAGAAATAAAAACACCTTTTTGCTTGATTCCAATAACGTTAATGTGAATTCCAGTAATTTGTTTGATTTAAACCACTTTCAAGGATTCGACCAGTTTGAAGAAAGTAAAGATGTGAAATATGCCCTTAAATTCAGTTTATTGAATAATTCTAACCAAGGAAGTCGTGTTTTTATAGGACAAATGTTTAGAATTGGTCTGCAAGACGATTTACTCGGCAATATTAACAACCGTTCAGCTTCTAACTATTTTGTCTCAGCTTATTTGTATCCGCTTAATAATGTATATATCAGCTACAACGGCTTGCTTGATAAAGAATTTAAACAGGTTGAAACTTCCATCGGTGCAGGCTACAGCAATAATTTGTTCAGTGTCGGCAGTAATTTTGAGGAATATACGCAATTAGACAGCACCCTTTTCGGCACGGAAAGAATATCGGAGTTAACGGTTTACGGTAATTTTAATATCCATAAAAATTTTAAAATAAATGCTACCTATGTTTATGATGTTAGCCCCTCTTCCTTTGTTATAGCTCCGGCTTCTAAAATGGCACTTAAAAGCACCAATTTCAATGCCACATGGGTTGATGAATGCGTTGAACTGGTGGTTTATAATTATAGAGATTTCTTATCAACCAGTAATGCCAGCACATGGGGCTTTAGAATAAATATAAAAAGTATAGATAATTATAAAATTTC
>JAISPM010000114.1 GCA_031274895.1 Alphaproteobacteria bacterium | reverse complement strand
CTTTTAAAAGTTTTTCTGCTTCTGCTAAGGTAATATCCTGCGGGAATTGTTCCCATGCTTTAATTAAATGCCCATAACCGATGGTAGGAAGTCCGCCTACATCAGGATATACCTTAAGTGATAGTCCTTCATATTGTTTGATTAAATCGGTAGCTAATTGTATGTATTTTTCTTGCATTTTATTCCCCTATTATTTTTCTTTCTACATATTCCCTAACATTTTTTGACCATTGAGCTTCCTCTCTAGGAGTAATTGGATTACCACTCCGCATTCTTCTATCGTTGGATACTAAATAATCAAAGAAGTTCTTAACAGTTTCAAAACGCTCACCAGCACTAACAATTTTATTACCTGTTTCTTCTAAATTTCCACCTATGAGGTTTAAAATAGCATCGCCTAAGTCTCCGATAGCACCAGTAGTTTTAGAAGCGGCTGCTACAATATTTTCATTCATTCGTAGTATCTTTTTATTCTGCTCATCCGCCATGGTGTTAAGCCTTGTTTCTAACAAATTATTCACTGGAGCTTTAACAATCCTTTCTTGTTCTTCTCTTATTTTTTGATATTCAACTACAGTTTCTGCAGTAGCTGTTTGTTGCAGTTTATTATTAGTAAGCCCCGAATTCCTAGCGTCCTTGTATGATTGTTTCAAAGCATTACTACCGGTCTGTGTATAAAATTGTAAGTCTTGCGGATTCACTCTAATACCCGATAACTGCAGCACTTTCATAATTTCAGGTATGGCATCCTCGCCGTGTTGTTGATAGGTGTAATTTAAGCTATCAACCATTTTTTTATAGGCTTCAAAACTACTCATATCTGCAGTTATACCCAGCTTTTGATAGGCTATATTTTGTTCCTTATTTCCCATAGGATTTAATTGCCAATTATTAAAAGCCCTTGAAAATCTGCCAATGGCATTTTCTAACTTACCAACATAATTTCCTAAAACTTCTGCGCCTCGTAAGCTCCAAGCCTCAAGAGGGCTTATGTTAAGGGAAGTAGCTAAGGTAGCAGCTTTACTTGCTAAATTATAAAGCTCCTCAAATTCACTATTTATTTCTTTAGCTTTATCAAGTATCCAACCTACACCAATACTGGCAACAATAGTTGCTATTGTGCCTTTCATAGTTCTAGCTATACTCAAAATGCCCTTGGACATACCATTCATAGACTTATTAATCTGATTTTCTGCTTTTTCTAAACTGGCTTTATCAGCATTAAGTATTAAATCTGTATATATTTGTCCTACTTTTTCGGTAAAAGCCACTTGCTATTCCTTTTTGTTTAATGCTTTTCTTTGAGCATCCTCAATATCATTAAAGAGTTTATTAACCCTTAGCAATTCATCCAAATTTATACTCGCTACACCCAAATAACCACCTAGCTTATCGCCATATTTATAAATTAGTGAGTATTTCATTTGTTCTATTCTGTCTAGGTCTTCAAATTTCACCTCTTTTTCTGCTAGAATGCTATTAGAAAATTCTTCTTTTCTTAGCTTTAAAACCTCCTCAAAGATGTTGCTTAGCTTAGTGATACTGAAATGCTCCCATACAAAAGACAATTCCTTAGCCTTACCGTCTTCTTCTATGTATGATTTAACAAAAAAGTCTTGAAAATCTTCGGCATAATTAGCAGAAAATGCAACATACCTACCAGCTCTAAAGGCATTAATAGTAGCATTAAAGGTTTTAGTATCAAGCCCTGTAAGTGGTTGAACTGTAATTACATAGTCTTTATTTTCTTTTCTTTCTTCTAACATAAATTCTCCCTATTTAATATCGTTAGTGCAAGACCAAGTGATATCAATATTGTTAGCGGCTTGGTCTAAATTTCCTATTGTTGGTATGGCTGTAAGAGTAGCTTTTTGCCAAGTTCCATACACCTCACCATTAGTATTATCTGTTATCCTAAGCGAAAGTTTAGTATCATTATTAATAGCCTTATCAAACTCGTCGCTAAGTGTATCTAAACTAGCTTTTGCACCATCCCTACTAACGGTTATAGTAAAATTAAGATTAGTAGATACTGTAGCTACTTCTCTACTTGCTCCGTTGGCGATCATTTCTCTATTAACTGTAAATGGCTTTAAATCCGGTAAAGAACCTATGCTTACCAAATTAAACATCTTAGTAATATTATAGTTGCCCCATAGGATGGTTGTATTCATTGGATGTAGCATTATATAACTCCTTATTTTTTAATTATTACTACTAAAATTAAAGTTCCAAGCCTTAATGCCTCTTAGCATTTGTCCTGTTTCAATTAGCACTTTTCTTGTAGCTTTATGCTTCATGGTTTCTTCTTTAAGAGGTGCATATTTGCCATTAGTTATTGCTCGCCGCAAAACGGTCACCCCTAAATTATTAAGTGATTTTTCCACATTAGGAAAATCCGGTTGTTCTTTATAAAAATTCACTAAAAACTTAAAATTTTGGTTTTGCCAAAATTCAGGATTACTAGCAGTTTTAAAAAAGTTCCGTGCCGGTTGTCCGTAGCCAAACACTATATTTCTAGCAACCTCAAAATTAGTGGTGCTATCCATTCCTTGTTTTTTACTTAAAGTTTTCCTTGTTTGTCCGTATCCTTTACCGGCGGTGCCAACTAATATCTTATCCTTAGCGGCAAGTCTGCGGTCAGGGTAGCTGGACTGAATACCAACCCTACAACCAAACTTTTTAGAATGAGTTCTAAAATAGGTTTTCAGTCTTTCTTTGCTTTTAGCGTCAACTTTGGCAGATATTTCAAACATTATTAAGCCTCATTAAATACATCAATACGACCGATACTATCCGCCCATTCGGGGTAAGCACTTAAAATATCTCTAACCATATTCAGCTTAGAGGCTTCACTATTAGAATTACTTTCACTTACACTAATATCACCTACGGAATAAGACCTACTACTGGAATTTCCATTGCTACCTGTTGTTTGTGTTCGCATAACATACAAACAAGCAAGTATTTCACCGATTTCTGCATTGGTGTAATCATAAACTACTATATTGTTATAAGCCCTTTCTAATACTCCCCACCAAGTGCTATCTAACGCTATAGCAGTAAGATTAAATATATCCACTAGGTAGCTATTAGTTATAGTTTTTATTACATCGTTAATTACTAAATCTTGCTGCCGCTCCTGCATAATTTACTCGCTATATCTATTAATAAATATCATTTCGCATTGGCAATTCGCCCGTTCGCCCGGAAAGTAATTATCGGGGTCAGGAGTTTCACCTACAGGGCTAATTTTACCAACCAGCACCTCGTGGCTTTCGCTAGGATGGTCTGCGCTTGACTGTCCCCACATCCATTCAGTAATACCTAGCTCACCTGCAACTTCTGTGCTGGCTTTACGGTTAGTTCTTGCTACTTCGCATTGCGATATTAAAAACGCCCGTTCCTTATAACTAGCCTTTAGTTCTTTTATATCTTTGGCTTTAGTAGTATCAATAGTGCCATCGGCGGATAGTCCTAAATCGCTGGATAGTTCATTAAAATATTTTTCAACAAAATCCATACTATCGGCTAGTACGCTTTCCATTTGCTTAGGTTTAAACTCAAACAAGGCTTGTGCTTCGGGATTCCTACCACCGGCAAATTTGTATTGAAGTTGCCTAGCCTCAGCCGCACCAAAAACCCCTCTAGCTTTTTTTGGGTCTATAAATCGCACAAGGTTATATCTGCCTCGTCGTGCCAAGTTTTCAAAAAATACTTGGAATTCTTCCATGGTATAAATTTCACCCTCAAAAACTCCTTCCAGCATTTTTCTTAACTCTAAAACATCAGCTTTGTTAGCACCGGCTTTAACGAACCTACGATTTTTAACCGATTGAAACTGCCTATCAGTCAACATTTTTTGTATTGTTGACTTTGGCAGATTTTCAAAAAGGTTATTTTGCCTTGCCATGTTAAAACCTATTCTCTTCTAGGTTTATTTGGTTTAGGCTTTTCTACTACCTGTGGTGCCGCTGGTATTGGCATACTTGCAACAGGAGATTGTATTGCAGGTGTTAGCTGGCTAGTAAGTGGCTTACTTGATGTATCGCCAATTGCCACCGTTGCTTTCTGTGTTTGAACCTGATTATCAATAACTGCGCCTATCTGTTCGGTAATAGTAATTTCAGCCTTTTTAGCCTCTAGCAATACTTGGTATTTAAGTTCTAATCCTTTAATAATTTTATCTAAAATATCACTTTCTAATTGCTTTCTAAATGGCAAACTAGTTGTAGAATAACTACCAATAAATCCTAATCCTTTATAATATTCTGCAGAATCTGCAAGAACTTTTTCTAATGCTGAAATAGTATCTTGATTATAGGTGTTATCCCTTACTAATTGTTGAAACCCTAACTCTTTCACCATGCTTTCTATATCTTTACGCAACATGTTAGCGTTAAAGGTAAAGCCTTTGGTATCACCTATATTATAATAATAGTTAGCTAAAAATTCAGGGAAGAATACTAAAGCTCCTAAATTATTGGCATCTAAATATTGCAGGGTTTTTAATGCTATACCCTCAATAGCTGAATTAGTATAGGAATTTTGCTTGTAAAAATCTTTTTGAGTATATTTGGCAAAATACTCAAAAATTGGTTTATCTATATACTCGCTAGTATTAGTGGTGGTATCTGCTACCATAAATATATGAATGCCACGCACGGTTTTAAGATTATTGTCTATAGTATCGCTTTGTTTAGCTGATAATATCCAGTATTTTCCTGTTAATTCGTTTCTTTGATTGTCGCTGGCAGAATTATACATGGTTAATTGGTCTGCGTAAGTGTTTCCTGCTAGGATAATTGTTCCCTCAAGAATATCTAAATCGGCTAGTTGTGTTGCCGGTGTATTAATCCCGGTAGGATTACCATTAGCGTCTACTAACTCACCAAAAGGGATATCGTTTATTGTTATTGTATTGGTAAAATTAACACTAATTGTTGCAACGGCAGGATTTACCGTAGTGTCTGAAGATACCACTTCCCCTGTATAGATTTGTTGACCATTTGCCGCCGGGTCTGTAGTATTGGTTATGACGCCGCCCGGATATGTAGAGTTAGTAAAATCTAAAGTCGCCTTTCTATCAACAGTAAGGTCAATATTAGGAGACTTTGTTAATACAGGGAAAGTTATTTCACTAGGAATATCTAAGTCCATTATAACATCATTCCCGATAACACTAACTACCTTCATTAAAAAATTACCCTCACCCCCGTTTGTATCATGAAATAGTTCTCCGTAG
>JAISPM010000076.1 GCA_031274895.1 Alphaproteobacteria bacterium | reverse complement strand
AAATGATTTATCTTTGAGTAGCAAACCAAGGTTAGCCTTGATTCTTGAACGATTCGGAAACTTCTCGCGAATCCTTTTATCAAACTCTTCAATACTACTTGAATCTAAATAAATTTTTTGACATTCGGTTAAATAATTAATATTCTCGCTCAGTGTGGTAATAGTAGTAATATTGCCGTGTCCGGTAAGAAGCGTGGTATATCCTTGCGATTTTTCTAAAATATACTCTAACGCCTTAATAAACCCTGCATAATCGTAAGCTAGTAGATGTCCGTTATATTGAGCTAAGTCTGCCACTAACACGCAAGATAATTCTTTTATCCACAGCACGCCATGATTCGGACAGTGCGAATCCACCACATTTTCCGAAATATAATTAAGACCATCAATATTAAAGTTTGATTCTAAGGCATGCTGCGGAATAAATTTATCCTCTAATTTCTTTTTAGAATCCGCAATCACCTCTGCCGTAGCATAAGATGGTATTCCTGCAAAAGCAGGCAAGCCTTGGTAATGATCTATATGCGGATGGCTAATAATTACCCGCGCGATAGGCTTATTTAATTGCTCAGTATATTTTAATAATTCGCCGGCATAGGCAGCGTCTTGCACATCGTAAACCACCAAACAATTCGCGGTTTCAACAATAATGCTATTAACAAAATAATTGCCGCGTGAGCTGAACTGATGGATTTTTATGCCCGCCAAGTCGCCATCAAAATTTAATACTTCCACATGATAATTTAACATTAATTTAAATCTTTAATTTTGTTTAACATCTGCTCTGCACTTTGCTTGCCCATTGTAGGATAGTTCATCATAAAACACCACAGACTGCTGAGTAAATCTAGCAGACAACCATAGGCATGCAATTTTTCGCTGTTTAAGATAATATCATATTTTTGTGTGAAATCTTTAAAATTATTTTCGTTTAAAAAAGTTTTTATGGAGGCAAAGTCAAAATACTTATCGTTTATGCTGGCGTATTCAAAGTCTAAAATATAAAGTTTATTGATGGACTGAACAAAATTATTAGGATTTAAATCGTTATGGCACAGGGCAATATCCTGAGGGAATTTATTAATAATATTAAATAAAGTTGGGATTTGCCTTATCATCTCACTATTTAAATATTCTACAGGAATTTTTTTTAAATAAACATTGGCAGTTTTATAAAAATTCCGCGCTCTAACATTTAACTTTGCAGTATGGATTTCCTTGATAATTTTTGGAAAATCTGCACTCATGCCATCTAAAGGATTGCCCTCTATATACTCCAGCAAAGCATATTTATGGTTAAAAAATAAAGCAGATGGTGTGAGGTTTTTTGCCGCAAAATAATCTATTAATAATTTTTGATTATGGATATTAAATAAAGACTTACTTTTGACCCTAAAAATTTTTAAGATTAATTTTTTGTTTAAAGTTTCCACCAAAAAAACATCGTTGCTTAAGGCGGTGGTTATTTTAGATACATTAACAATTTTACCAAAATATTCGCGGATATGAGTTAAGATTTCTGCTTGGATAACTTAATCCTCCACTGACGATAACCCCAAACCGCTAAAAGCAAATATACCAACATTAAAATGGATTCCGAATATAACTGCGCTTGAACAAACAACACGATTGTTAAAGCATTAATTACAATCCAGTAGAGCCAGTTAGATAAAATTTTGTGCGCCTGCATGTATGTTGCCAGTATGGCAAAGGCGAAAATAAAAGCGTCTAATGTGGAATAGGAAGATTGCACAACTATATCAAGAATTGTGGCGATACTGCCCGAAACCAACACCGTAACAAAAATTAAAATCAAATGATTTTTAACGGAATATTCCGAGATTTTCACCTTACGCTTATTTTTAGAATCCACCTGCGACCATTTGATAAATCCATAAATCGCCATTAAAGCATACAGAAGGTTTAATATGGATTGCATGTAGATTTTTTCAAGGAAGGTTGAAACTATTAAGCCAACTGAGCTGATAAATCCAAAAAGCCAAGCGATTCTTTTTTCTTTAATCAGGTAAAAGATATATAAAACACCCGTAATAAGTATGATATATCCTAAAGTTTTATCGAAAGTGAAAAAAGTTGCCAACCAATCCATAATTATCTCGCACTAACACATAATTGCATTATAAACACACTTTGAGATAATTGCAAATACATAAATTATGTGTTAAAATTAGTTTTTCAATTACAGGTAAATAAATGACCACCAGAACCAGATTTGCGCCCAGCCCTACAGGATTCTTACACATCGGAGGAGCCAGAACCGCTCTTTTTAACTATCTATTCGCCAAACATACGGGTGGTAAGTTTTTACTGCGCATTGAGGATACTGACCTTGCTCGCTCTACACAGGAAGCCGTAGATGCCATTATTAATGGACTAGACTGGCTAGGGCTGAAAAATGATGAAGAAATCGTTTTTCAAATGCAGCGGCAACCTAGGCATATAGAGGCAGCTGGTGAGCTATTAAAAAGTGGCAATGCTTACAAATGCTTTTGCACCAAGGAAGAGCTGGATGAGCGTCGGAAGCAAGCCGAAGCCGCAGGCAAGGTTTATGTTTACGATGGTCGTTGTCGTAATATTACCAATTATGAAGATTACGAAGATAAACCATTTGCCATCCGTTTAAAGGTTAATACCGAAGGCTCTACAACCATTAAAGACCTTGTTAAGGGCGTTGTGGAAGTTAAAAACGACACACTGGACGATTTAATTATCCTGCGCAGCGACAATGTGCCAACTTACATGTTTGCAGTGGTGGTGGACGACCATGATATGGAAATTACTCATATTATCAGGGGCGACGACCATTTCACCAATGCGTTTAGGCAGTATCAAATTTACAAGGCTTTTGAGTGGAAAGTCCCTGAGTTTGCGCATTTACCGTTGATTCATGCCATGGATGGTTCTAAGCTATCTAAAAGACACGGTGCAATTTCTGTGGAAAGCTACAAAGCCTTAGGATTTTTACCGGAAGCCATCTGCAATTATTTGCTTAAGCTCGGCTGGTCGCATGGTGATGATGAAATTATCCCACAAGAACAAGCCATTGCTTGGTTTGATATTGCAGATGTAAATTCTTCGCCGGCGAAGTTTGATATGGTAAAATTAACCAGTATTAACCATCATTATATCCAAAATAGTTCTAATGAAAAACTATTAGCCTTGATGGAAGATTTTATTAAGGATGGTGCAGATTTAAATCCTAATTATAAAGACTATTTACTGCAAGGGCTTACTTCCATTAAAGAGCGGTCTAAAACCATGTTAGAGCTGGTAGATAATTCCAGTTTTTACCTTAAAAAACCACCTTTTGTGTTAAACGATAAAGCGGTGGAAGTGCTGAGTAATTCCCGCGATATTTTAGTAGAACAATGCCGATTATTAGGCGAAATTACCGACTGGACTAAGGATAGCCTCCATGACACCATTAAGGAATATT
Organism: Alphaproteobacteria bacterium; assembly: GCA_031274895.1. GTDB lineage: Bacteria > Pseudomonadota > Alphaproteobacteria > WRAU01 > Hepatincolaceae > WRAU01. The sequence goes on along the minus strand of JAISPM010000076.1, from coordinate 682 downwards.
GCGATTCCCGTGAGTTTAAGTTGGGAAAAGCTATGGAAGGACTGCGTGTTGCGCTTACAGGACAAACCGTCTCCGCCTCTTCTAACTTTGATATTATGGTTATTTTGGGTAAAGAAGAAACTTTGCAACGTATTACCATGGTTGTGGCTTAATTACCCACCTCGTCATACCGTGCTACAACACGGTATCCAATTCTTAAGTTTCTCTAGGTAGGAATAAAAACGATATAGCTCCACTCCTACCAGCAGACACTACCACCGAGATACGATTTAAATAGAATGGTTAGATAAACTGATTTACAAAACCCATAATTATCCCAAGAATTGATAATTACAAGCCCATTAGTTTGCATATTTTATTTTAAGAAAAGTATAAAATATATAATTATAAATCAGTGGTATCTTAAATCTTTCGTGCTGAAGTTAATGTTCTAGCAGAAAAGATTAACAAACTATTTTTAAACACATTACCGGATATGGATTATACTCTATATTTAAATTTAGAATTATATTAAAGATGCAACCCCGCCACATCAGTGTATAACAAACACGGGAAGAAATATACAAAGATATTGTTGCCTTAAACAACATCTTGCATACTTACGCTTATACAATCTATTCAAAAACAAAAGAAAATATCCTAATTACTTCTGGTAGGTTTAAGATACTATTTTTTCAAACTA
>JAISPM010000118.1 GCA_031274895.1 Alphaproteobacteria bacterium | reverse complement strand
TTCACGCGATACGCCACAATGCACGGCAGGTTAGCGATGGATAGCTCTAAGCTGGCGGTGCCGCTGGCAACAATCGCCATTTCTGCCAAATTAAAACTATCGTATTTATCTTGTGTGTCGGTAATAATTAAGGCATCTTTGATGTGTTCTGCGATATAAGGCTTTAGATATTCTAAAGTGGGGATAATCACTGCAATATTATCATACTTTTCTTTTAAATTCTGTGCCACACCAAGGAAGATTGGCAACAACCTAGACACCTCACCCATGCGGCTACCGGGCATGAGAACAATGTATTTTTTTTCTGGTGATAGATTATATTTTGCGATGAGTCTTTCCTTATTTCCTAAGTCAGCACCGGATTCAACTATCGGATGCCCTACGGCAAAAGTTTTAAGTCCAACCTTCTCAAAGTAAGGGATTTCAAAGTCAAACAAACACAATAAATAATCGTAAATTTTGGCTAGTTTTTTGGCTCTTCCCGGCTTCCATGCCCATACAGATGGTGCTACATAGTGAGTAAATATGGTATTTTTTAAGCTACCGTCTTTCCGTAGAGTTTTAACAATCCTGCCGTTAAAACCTAAGGAATCTATGGTAATTATCATATCAGGATTAAATTCTTTAATATCGGCAATGGTTTTTGCCATCAGTTTTTTGATATTAAATATTTTAGAAATAACCTCAATAAATCCCATAATGGCGATTTGCGAAATTGGGAAAAGGGAAGGGCTGGCAAGCTCTTTTTCCATTTGCACACCACCAATAAATTTAAAGGATATATCTGCGTTTAAGGCTTTTAGCTGCTTAATTAGCTTTGCGCCAATAAAATCGCCCGATGGTTCTCCTGCGATAATGTAAATTTTTTTCATTAATTATTCCTTGGTATTTCTATGGAAACTGCTGCGGAGGCAAAAATTCCCTCACCTCTACCGACTGCGCCGAGTTTTTCCATAGTAGTGGCTTTAATGTTAATGCGGTTTTCGGCTATATTAAGCGTGTCTGCTAAAAATTGCCGCATTGCAGTTTTATGTGGCGAAATTTTTGGCTCTTCCGCTAAAATTGTAATATCTATGTTGATAAATCTGCCCTGTAGTTCCAGCATTTTAGAATACGCGAATTCAAGGAAAGTTTTAGATGGTTGGTTTTTCCATTTTGCCTCACCGGGTGGAAAATAATCACCAATGTCTCCTAAGGCAAGCGCACCAAGCAGGGCATCCACAAGGGCGTGCAAAACCACATCGCCATCGGAATGGGCTTTTAAGCCCTTACTGTGTGGAATTTTAACACCACACAGGTAAATTTCTTGTCTTAAAGAGTCAAACTGATGAATATCTTGACCTAATCCTACTCTTGTTTCATACATGATTTTTAAATCTGCCTCGTAGGTTATTTTTTTTGCTAAATCGTCTCCCTTAATAATTTTAACAGAAAATCCGTTTTTAATGTAATACGAACTATCATCAGTTAAAACTTCATTTTGGAATTTTTTATAAGAGTCGTAAATTTCTTCATAAATAAAGCCCTGTGGTGTTTGCACAGCGAATAGGTTGTCTCGCGAGATTTCATTAACTACAATACTGTTTTCGGCTAATTTAAGGGTATCAACAATCGGCAAAGCAGGAATCACTCCTTGAGATGGCGTAATATTTGCAATGACCTCATCAAATAGATGTTGTGGTGTAAAGGTGCGCGCACAGTCATGAATTAGAACTTTATTTGGTGCAAGTTCACGCAAAGCCTCTAGGGCATTTAATACTGAAGCTCCACGGTGTGAACCCCCAAAAACAGGAGGCAGCAACTTCTCATGAGACAGCTTCAAATTATTATATATTTCTAAATGCTCCTGTGCTATTACAGGCAAAATGTAGTCTATATTAGGGTTATTGATGCAAGGAGATAGGGCATTCTCAAGCAAGGTCTTCCCGTTAATATGGACATATTGCTTAGGAATGGAGTCAGAAAATCTTGTGGATTTTCCTGCCGCCAATAAAATTAATACTGTAGAATTTTTTTTCATCATGCTATACTAACTATTTAATGTAATTATACACAAGATAATGAGCGATACAAACTTTAATTCTATAAATCCTATTAATATTGGTAAGGTGTTGATAGACACTCCGGTTTTTTTATGTCCACTGGCAGGAATTACGGATTTTCCCTATCGCTATATGGTAGATAGCTACGGCTCTAACATGATGTATAGCGAAATGATTTCCTCCATCGCCATGACCAGAAATGCCAATAAGACCGCCATGATGACCAATCTTGACCAAGACACCGCCAAAAATGTAGGTATTCAACTGGCGGGTTCAAATATCGAAACCATGGTGCTGGCGGCGAAAATGGCGGCGGATTATGGTGCAAAAATTATTGATATTAACATGGGTTGTCCTGCTAAAAAAGTTGTTAATGGTATTGCAGGATCGGCACTTATGCGAGAAGAAGCACTTGCAGGTAAGCTCATGGAAGCCATTGTTAGGGCAGTGGATATTCCTATAACCATGAAAATGCGACTCGGATGGGATTTTGATAGCCTGAATGCGCCTAAATTGGCAAAAATTGCGGAAGAGGCGGGCATAGCTTTGTTAACCGTGCATGGCAGAACCCGTAGTCAATTTTACAGTGGTGAAGCGAACTGGAAAGCGGTAGGAGAAGTGAAGCGGGCGGTGAAAATCCCTGTAATTGTTAATGGTGATATTAGAACTCCATTGGACGCACAGCAAGCCCTAGCAGAATCAGGAGCCGATGGAGTGATGATAGGGCGCGGTAGTTATGGTCGCCCGTGGATTATTCAGCATATTTCGCACTTCCTTACCACAGGCGAAACCTTAGCAGAACCATCCATGGCAGAAAGACTTGCCACTACCCTTAAACATTACGATTTAATGTTGGATTACTATGGGGAATATCATGGTCTTAAAATCGCCCGTAAGCATTTAAGCCACTATACCCGCGGACTTAAAAATTCTGCCTCAGCAAGGGCAAAAATTAATATATCGGAAGATATCGAGGAAGTTAAAGATTTAATCAATGAGTGCTTTGCAAACATGGAGGCAGCCGAATGAAAGTCGTTATTGCAGGTTTAGGTGATAGTGGTAATTACATTGCCAAGTATCTTTTAGAGGAAGACTTTGATATAACTATCATTGATATAAACGAGCAAAAAATCCGCCTTATGAGCGATAACGAGGAAGTAGCAGGCATTATCGGTGATATTACCGACATATCTACCCTTAATAATGCCAACATAGAAGATGCTGATATTTTTATTGCCGCCACCGATAAAGACGAGGTGAACATTTTAGCCACCCAACTTGCCAAGCACTTTGGCGTTAAATATAACCTGTGCGTGTTGAAAGACTCCAAGTATCAAAGCGAAGAATATAAGGAATTATTTCGCAATAAGGTTATTCCTGTGGATGATATAATCTCCATTGATAACTCCATGATTAAATCTATTTTTGAGCAAATAAAATATAATTACATTAAAATATCCAATGTTTTAACATTTTTTAATGAAGAAATTAAAATGTTTTCCATCGTGTGTAATGAAAACAGTCTGGCGGTTAATAAAACTATCTCCAGTATTTATGAGTCCATGCGCGAAAATATTCCTTTCAAGATTGTTGGCGTCCAAAAAAATAATAACTTTAACATGGCGGTGGAGAGGGATATTATCCGCGAGGGCGACAGAGTTTTTGTAATTGCCGAGGAAGCCTATATTAAAAATATTTACGCCTTGTTTTTTGATGTTGACCAATCTTCACATAAATTTTTAGAAAGCCAAACGCCGAATATTATTATCTGTGGCGACCATCCTTTTATTAAACTTTTGGCAAGCAATTTAGCACGGATTTATAATCGGATAAAGGTGGTAGTATCACCGGCACAGGAAAACATGGCAATCGCCATAGATTTAGAAAAATACGGTGTGCAGCTGATTGAGGACGATATTATCGCAGATGAGTATCGTAATAATTATATAAAATCTAAGGATGATATTATTATTACTATCAATAAAGATGATAATAATACGCTGTTGCAAACATTGTTTTTAAAGTATCAAGATTTCAGCAATCTTTTTTGCTATATAAATAACGATGAGGCTGAGGGCTTTCTGTTATCTCACCAAATTGATCATATTATTACGCCGAGTTATTTTATGATGTCTCCCATTTTATCCTACATTAGAAGAGGCGTAATTATGAATGCCTATTCTTTAGCGAAAAAAGCGGAAGCCATGGAGATTATTGTTAGTGAGAACTCTAAAATTGTGGGAAAAAAAGTTGATGAACTTGAGGTTGAGGGTAAATTTATGATTGCCATGATTGTGGATGAGCAGGGCAAGATTATAAAAGTAGAAGATTCCACCGTAATTAAAGCGCAATATCAGCTGATTATTGTGGTATTGCGGAAGTATATATCCACCATGGAAGAAAACTTTTTGGCGAATATTGATAGTTAGCTATTATATAAAGTCCCCTTCGCTGGCGAAGGGGTGCCTGCAGAGCAGGTGGGGTAGTGGAATTAACAACTTATGCAACTACCCCGTCTACCTGCGGTAGCCACCCCTTCTTCAAAGAAGGGGATTTTTTATTGTTAAACTTTCGCCATTTCTATAATTAAGAAATGCGAGTCCTCTATAGCTTTAATTTTTAGCGACTCTTCTACAGTAGTCAAGCCATCCCTTGGGTCAAGGGTTGTTCCGTTAAT
>JAISPM010000115.1 GCA_031274895.1 Alphaproteobacteria bacterium | reverse complement strand
ATTTTAATACATGAGGTGGAAAAATCATGCATAGAAATCCAAGATATTCTATTTTCATTTTTTCAATTCCTCTAATACTTCCATATCATGTCCATCAACCTTCACACCATACCACTCTTTAATAATTTCACCACTTTCATTGATGATAAAAGTAGAGCGCAGAACTTTCTTACTTCCATCATCGGTATCTTTCAATGCCGACAGTGCTGTTGCCAATTCTAGTCCAGCATCACTTAACAACGGAAAGCTCAGTGAATGATCTTCACGAAATTTTTTATGCGAATTAATACTATCGCCGCTTACACCCACAATATTCGCCAATGCCAAAATTTGCGGTAAAATCGCATTAAAATTACAAGCCTCTTTGGTGCATCCGGGAGTATTATCTTTAGGATAAAAATAAATCACTAACTTTTTACCTTGAAAATCATTGTTGGTGTAAGTTTTTTCTACGCCAAGTGAATCAATCCCTTGCATAGTAAAGTTTGGTAGTTTTTTCATTGCACTTCCTTTATAATTATTTAATTGATTCCACTGCCCCGTCTTGCCAAACGGCAAGCCACCCCTTCGCCTTTGAGAGGGGAATTTAGGCTACCAATAACTAGAGATAAGATATTTCTTAGCAATTTTCGTAAAATCTTCTACTTCAGCCTTACGCCATTTGTCATCAAAACCTAAAAACTCTTGCATAATTTTAGCTGCGGTGTCCGCAATTTCTATACAAGCTGCTGCATTAATAAATAAACATCTGGTGCGACGCGCTAAAACATCATCTAAAGTTAGAGCTTGTTCAAACTCCATAGCATATCTAACTTGCGCTTCATTAATAGGTAAATCGGCATGGAGGTTATTATTAAAACCTTGCATATCTTTAATTTTACTTAGTTCACTGCCATAAAATCTTAAAGCCAATGGAATGGCATGGGCTTTATCTTCAGGCAAATAACCATGCAATTTTAAATGCTTGGTTTGCGATTCTTTTTGCGGCAATTTTCCTTTAGCTATGGCAAAATTCACCAGTCTTTCACCCATGTGGCGATAGGTTGTCCATTTGCCACCTACCACAGAGATTAATCCTGAATCCGCAATATCAATATGCTCTTCCCGACTGATTTTTTTAGTGGAAGATGTGGCTTTCATAAGCGGACGAATTCCTGCATAAACGCTGGTAATATCCTCTTGTTGAATCGGTCTGCTTAAATAGTTGTTAGCATTATTAATTACTAAATCAATTTCTTCTTTCAATGGAATTGGGTCGTCTAACACAGTAGAAACCTTAGTATCGGTGGTGCCGATAATCACTTTATCATACCAAGGAATAAAAAATAACACCCGACCATCGGTGGTTTTTGGAATCAACATGGCTTTTTGGCTACTATACACGTCTCCTTTAACCACAATGTGAATACCTTGCGCTAAGGTAACCGTGCCTTCGTGTTCACCTTTATCAAGTTTAATAATTTCATCAGAATAAATTCCGGTGGCATTAAAAATACATTTAGCTTTGATGGTAATTACTTTATTAGTGCGTTTATCTAAGGCTTTAACCCCAACAATTTTGGTGCCTTCTTTAATAAATTCTACCACCTTAATGTAATTTACAGCCACGCCTTTGTTATCCTCTAAGGTTCTAACTAAGGCAAATGCCATTCTGGCATCGTCAAACTGTCCATCATTATAAATTACGCCTAGGTCTTTATGTTTTTCCGCAACCTCAGGTAATTCGGCATTTAAAGTTTTATGATTAACAATTTTTGAGAGATATTTTTTAGGAAAACCTGCAAGAGCGTCGTAAGCAATCATTCCTGAGGCATAGAACATTTGTTTAAAGAAATTTTCGCAAGGAATCACAAAATCCATTGATCTAGCCAAATGCGGTGCATTTTCATAATTAATTAATTTTTCTTTTAACGCTTCATGCACCAACTTGATATTACCTTGGGCTAAATAACGCACACCTCCGTGAAGAATTTTGGTAGACCTTGAAGATGTCCCCTTAGCATAATCGTTTTGCTCTAAAACCAATGTAGAAAAACCACGAGTTGCGGCATTCACCGCCGTGCCTAGCCCTGTAGCTCCGCCACCAATTACTAAAACATCAAATGTAGCCCCATCTAAGGAATTTACTTTTTTTTCTCTAGCCTGTGTCATTATTTTTACTCTCTTAAATAAAAAAAATATTCATAGATTTATTATAACATAAATTCAAGCATAATCCAAATAGACTATGCTTGAAATTAAATATTAAAAGTTTTTAAACCACTACCCCGTCCTGCTACGCAGTCCACCCCTTCTCCACAGAAGGGGAATTTAGGTAAGGTTTAATCCACCCAGTTTTTGGCTTTTTCAATCGCTTTTTGCCAATTACCGATAAGGTCATCCCGCTGGTCGTTAGACATTCTTGGTTCAAAGGTTTGGTCAACCTTCCATAGGGCTTCAATTTCTTCAGCAGATGCCCAAAAATCAACAAACAATCCTGCCAAATAAGCCACACCCAGTGCTGTAGTTTCCACCACGGTTGGTCGCACCACTTTTTTGTTAAGAATATCTGCTTGGAATTGCATTAGAGTGTTGTTTAAACTTGCTCCACCATCAACTCTTAATTCTTTTAGGTTTGTTCCTGAAGAAATCGTCATGGCTTGTAAAACGTCGTAAGATTGAAACGCAATGCTTTCAAGTGCCGCACGCGCAATATGCGATTTATTAGAGCCACGGGTTAACCCAACAATCGTGCCGCGAGCATAAGAATCCCAATATGGTGCGCCTAAGCCAACAAAAGCCGGCACTAGGTAAACACCACCATTATCTTTTTCTTGGTTGGCTAAGGCTTCAATATCAGAGCTTTTTTGGATAAGACCAAGTCCGTCTCTCACCCATTGCACCACGGCTCCACCTACAAACACACTACCCTCTAAGGCATAAGTGGTATGACCTTTTCTGCCCCATGCGATGGTGGTTAAAATTTTATCTTCTTTCACCAGTGGATTTTCACGCCCAATATTAAGAAGCATAAAACATCCGGTGCCGTAAGTATTTTTTGCCATACCCGGTTTTAAACAAGCCTGACCGAAAGTTGCTGCTTGTTGGTCGCCCGCTACACCTGCAATTTTAATATTCCCCGGAAGTAAGTCGCTACTTACGCTACCGAAATCGCCTGAGCTTTCTCTAACCTCAGGAAGCATGCTTTTTGGAATATTGAACAAATCTAAAAGCGTATCATCCCAAGTTTTAGTTACGATGTTAAAAATCATGGTTCTGCTGGCATTAGATGGATCAGTGGCATGAACTTGTCCACGGGTTAAATTCCAAATTAGCCAAGTATCAATGGTGCCGAACAATAAATCACCTTTTTCTGCAGAAGTTCTGGCTCCCGGCACATTATCAAGTATCCACTTAATTTTTGTTGCACTGAAGTAAGAATCTATCACAAGACCTGTTTTGTTTTTAATGAAAGAAGTTTTGCCTGCATCTACCAAAGACTTACAATAGTCAGCCGTTCTTCTATCTTGCCAAACAATGGCATTATAAACAGGCTTACCTGTGTGTTTATTCCAAACAACGGTGGTTTCCCTTTGGTTGGTGATACCAAACGCACAAATTTCTTTCGGAATCGCCCCAACTTTAGAAATTGCTTCTTGAATCACGCTGAACTGCGTTGACCAAATTTCATTAGCATCGTGTTCTACCCAGCCCGGTTGCGGAAATATTTGGGTGAACTCCCTTTGCGATACACTTCTGATATTCACATTTTTATCAAATAAAATCGCCCGACAACTGGTAGTCCCAGAATCTATGGAAAGTATGTATTTTGTCATGATAATTATCCTTTTGTAATTTATTTAATAGTTTTACCACTACCCCGTCGGCTTCGCCGCCACCCCTTCTAAAAGAAGGGGAATTGGAGTAGGATTTATTCTTTAATAGTCCAGTCAAACACTTTAGCTCCTAAAATTCCGCCAATAATCGGAGCCACTACAGGAACTATCCACACGTTATCAGCAAAGCCTGTATTTTTAAAGCCCATTAACCATACAAATATTCTTGGACCTAAATCACGGGCCGGGTTAATGGCATATCCGTGCATACCACCGAAAGATATACCAATAATTAACACAATCGCACCAATTACAAAAGGGAAAGCCATACTATTAGCGGCATCTTTAATATAATTACCAACCGCTAAAATTAGATATACTAATAAAAATGTGCCGACGATTTGGTCAACGAATCCCGGCCAAAAAGTGCCTGCTACTGCCGGAAATGTGCTTACAATACCTGCTGTATGTTCTAAGTTAGGATCAACCTCAATCCATTTCGCATAAAATGTAATAAATACAATAGCGGCTCCTAAGAAAGCTCCAATCATTTGCGCTGCAATGTAATTAGGAACATCTTTCCACGCCATTCTACCACTTGCTGCCAAACCTAAGGTTACCGCAGGATTTAAATGCGCACCACTGATTCGCACTGAAACAATCACCCCAAAAGCTACCGCTAAACCCCAACCGAAAACAATATTAGTGTAATCACCCTTAGTGCCATCAAACAGCACAACCATAGCCACCACGCCAGCCCCAAAAGCCAACAAAACTGCGGTGCCAATAACCTCCGCCATAAAGATTCTTAAACTACTTTGCATAAACGCCTCCTTAAATTATTGAACTTAATTCATGAGTTATATACTAACATAATCCATAAATATATGTCAACAATAAAACAAAATGATTATAAAAAGCTAACACAAGCATGTATATTTGCACCATTTTTGACACAATGAAATTTTTGTGTTATGCTGCTTTTGTGTTTAAAAAGTGTCCGGATATAGAAAAAAATGAGTATAGACCTTAAAAAAATTGCCACGGAAAATAGAAATCCCAATACCTTAGATATTGATAGAGTTTCTACCTTGGAAATGGTTCAAAAAATTAATAATGAAGATAAAAAAATTGCTATCGCCATTGAAAAAGAGCTTCCGCATATTGCCGCCGCCATTGATATTATTGTAGATAAACTCTCTAAAGGCGGACGCTTAATTTACGCAGGGGCAGGCACCAGCGGTCGCTTAGGAATTTTAGATGCCAGTGAATGTCCGCCTACCTATGGTGTATCGCCTGAACTCGTGCAGGGAGTTATTGCAGGAGGAATGGAGGCTGTGTTTAAGTCTGTAGAAGGAGCTGAAGATTCTAAAGAGATGGCAGTTGCTGACCTTAAAAATCTTAATTTTAGCGCAAAAGATGTGTTAGTAGGAATCGCCGCCAGCGGACGCACTCCTTATGTAATTGGCGCACTTGAGTATGCTAATGGGTTAAACGCCGAAACCATCGCCATCGCTAATTCTAAAAATTCACCCATCGGCAACACTGCAAAAATCAAAATTGAAGTAGAGGTTGATGCTGAGGTTATAACCGGCTCCACCCGCATGAAAGCTGGGTCAGCGCAAAAAATGATACTGAATATGCTATCCACAGGGACTATGGTAAAACTCGGCAAAGTGTATTCTAATTTAATGGTAGATGTGCAAGCCTTAAACGCTAAGTTAGTAGAGCGGTGCAAAAAAATATTTATGGAAGCCACAGGAGCGGATTACGCAACAGCAGAGGAGTATCTCAACAACAGTAAATATAATGTAAAAGCCGCAATTTTAATGTATGAAAGTAAATTGAATTTTGAAGATTCACTTGAGCTATTGGCTACACACAACGGCGTGCTTTACAACGCCATCAGAAATGGAGAAAAATAAATGAGTAAATTATCTGAAAGCATTATTGCCTCCATTGGCGGAGTTAGCAACATCCAAAAACTGGAAAACTGCATGACACGGGTGCGGATTGTTCCTGCTGATGAATCCCTAGTGGTTATGGACGATATTAAACAAATTGACGGCGTAATGGGCGTTATGAAGGCGGGCGAGCAGTATCAAATTATTGTGGGACCCGGCACGGCATCTAAAATTAAAGACGAAATTCAAGCGGTTTTAGATACTAACAAAACTAACCAAGTAATGTCTGACACCAAAAACCAAATGAAAGACAAATTTTCTTTGGGCGGAAAAGCCAACAGCTTTCTAAAAAATATCGCCAATATATTTATTCCGCTAATCCCCGGAATGATTGGTTGTGGCTTAATTTTAGGAATTTCTACGGTATTAAAAAACTCTTCTCTTTATGCCGACTATCAAAGCATAATAGATTTACTGGCAATTTTTGGTGGAGCAGTATTCTTTGTAATGATGATTGTGGTGGGTATCACCACAGCACAGGTTTATGGCGGCTCCATGATAATTGGCGCAATTATGGCAGGGATTTTAACCCATCCCGGTTTAGCTAATATTTCACTTTTCGGCGAAAACCTTGTGCCATCGAGGGGTGGAATTATCGCCGTAATTTTAGTGGTAGCTTTTGCGGCTTTTTTAGAAAAACGCTTAAAAAAAGTGTTGTCCGGAACTTTTGATTTAATTTTAAATCCGATTTTAGTAATTTTAATTTCAGGAACCGTTGCAATTTTGGTTTTACAACCAATTGGCGGCTGGCTGGCAGATGGCATTACAAAAATCGCTGTTGCTTCCATAGAACACGGCGGTGCATTAACAGGGTTTATTTTGGCAGGAACCTTTTTACCAATTGTTATGACAGGGCTACACCAAGGCTTAACTCCTATTCATTTGCAATTAATTACCGAATACGGTATGACAACATTATTACCGATTTTAGCCATGGCAGGTGCGGGGCAAGTGGGAGCCAGTGCGGCAGTTTTGTTGAAAACCAAAAGCAAAAGACTTAAAAAAGTGATTAAATCTGCTTTACCTGTGGGAATTTTAGGGATTGGCGAACCGCTAATTTACGGTGTGACCTTACCTTTAGGAAAACCTTTTATTACCGCTTGTATCGGCGGAGCCTTTGGCGGTGCAGTGATTGCTTTCTTTAAAGTTGGAGCCATAAGTATTGGTATTAGCGGTATAACTCTTTTAATCGCCATTGCTGAAAACAAATATCTTCCTTATCTTTTAGGATTATTAACTGCTTATGCAGCAGGATTTATTGTTACCTATCTTGTAGGATTCAAAGATTTAGAAGATTAGGAGTGGTTATCGTTATGCCGCTGGAGTTCTACACGGTATGACGATTGCTATGGCAGTCTTACCACAACATCTTTAATGTCAACAAAAGATATGTTATCATAAGTTTTAACATATTTGCTGCCCACTAATCCTTTAGAATCAAGAGTAATATACCTCACTTTCAACCTGCTTATCCCCCCCCCCTATTATTTTTTTTATATTCTACGATACAATCTACTATTACAGAATAGCTGTTTGTATTTGTGATAATAATGGAGGTTTCATCAGTAGAGAAATTAACACCTTGAATTTTATAAGAAACATTCGCCATAGCTGAAGTAGCCGACATGGCAACAATAAATAAAAATATGACCGGAAGTATTATTGCTTTTCTCATAAAAAAAAAATCGCCTTTATTATAGTTTATTAACTATAACACAAATTATGTAATAATCAACAAACCAACAGCAACATATAGAACTTTTATATTGCATAAAAATCTGCTATCCCAATGTCTTCTAAAAAACTTTCATCATGCGAAACTACAATCATCGCCCCAGTATACGACTTTAAAAC
>JAISPM010000110.1 GCA_031274895.1 Alphaproteobacteria bacterium | reverse complement strand
CGCAGAGTAATTTATTACAAAGGCGATATTATTCGGCAAGTTCCTATTTACAACGGGCGGGAAACCACTTTAAACATTGTTGCCAATCAAGATATTGTAGTTATGGTGCCAAAAAGCCTGAGCAATAATAATATTAAACAGACGCTCTCTTTTAGAAATTACTACATGGCTCCAATTAAACAAGGTGATAAAATTGCGACCTTAGATATTACGGTAAAAGATAGTGATTACAATATTTCTTATGACCTATTTGCAGAAGAGAGTGTAGAAAAATCCATGACTTTCTTTAGGTATTTACTAAGTCCTTATTATGCCATTAAAAAACTTTTAGGAAGTTAAATGGATAATAAACCTAAGCAAGCTATTTTTTTATGCCTAGAAGGCGGAGAGGCTGTTGGAAAATCTAACCAAATTAAGCTCCTTGAAAAACGCTTTGAGGAAAATAATTTATCCTGTTTAAAAACCCGCGAACCCGGCGGCGTTAAGGCAAGTGAGGAAATCCGCAATTTAATTTTTTCCAATAATATAGCTTCTATCACAGAGTTACTGTTATTTAGTGCTTCGCGCCATGAGAACATTAAACAAGTGATTATTCCCAACTTTGAAAAATATGATGTTATTTTAGTAGACAGATTTTTACTTTCCACTCTTGTTTATCAAGGTATTCTTGGCAATATTCCCATTGAAGAAATTATTTACTTGCACGAGAAGTTTAACTTTAATTTATATCCTGACTTAACCATTATTTTAGACGATTCCATTGAGCGAGTAATGGGGCGTATTCAAAGACGCAGAGATGGTTTAAAAAATCGTATGGATGACTTTAAGCCTGAAACCCATGAGAAAATTCTGCAATCCTTCAGAAACCCAACTCCGCTTTACCGTGGTAAAATGGAGATAATTGATGGCAGTAATAAATCGCTGATGGAAGTTCATGAAAATATTGTAGAAATAATAAACAACTATTTTAACATGAATATTACTGAGAATAAAAGTTAATGTTAGTAAAAAATCTTTTTGGACACGATGATATTGCCAACAGCCTATTAAAAATGCTGCAAGGTAGCCATCTGCATAACTCCATTATTTTTAGCGGAAAAAAAGGCATTGGTAAATATTCTTACGTTTTATTTTTAGCTAAATTTTTATTGTCTCACGATATTGATACTTTAAAAACCCTTCCCACTTTTAGCATAGATAGTAAGATTAATTCCTTAGTTGATAATAATTCTTGCCCCGATTTACTATTAATTACTCCTGAGTTTGATACTAAAAAGCAAGTCTTTAAAGATTTAATCAATGTGGAAGCTGTTAGAAAAATTAACGACTTTCTGCAAAAAACCGGATCTGCCAATCGCTATAAAATTGTAATTATCGATGAAGCAGATAGCTTAAATACGGCGGCAAGCAATGCTTTGCTAAAAAATTTAGAAGAACCGACTACTAATACGCTGTTTTTTTTAATCTCGCATTCTTATAATAATTTGCTGGATACTATTAAATCGCGCTGTATAAATTTAGCATTTAAAGACCTTACCAAGGATAGCATGTTAAATATTTTAAACCTGCAGCAAATTGCTTATTCGCCCGATAAAATATCCAACTTAATCAACATGGCACAGGGCAGTTATGCTGATTTACTATGGTATTTAAACGATAATAACTTTAAAATTTATGAAGAAACCCTTAAAATTTTTAACAACGCCGTCGTAGATAAAGACATTCTTAATTTAGTTAATACCATCAAAGCTCAAGAAAACTTTAACTACTCTTACGTTTTTACCATTATTAAAAATTATTTAGCAATAAATAATAGTGATATGCTGGATGAGGTCAGCTACTTAGAGAACACCTCGCAAAGCCTTTATTTAGATAAATCTGCGGTCTTATTAAACATCTTTTTTAAAATTAAGTCATTGCATAATTAATTTTTGTGGTTATAATACATACATCAAATACTAAAAAGAACAACTATGACAGATTTCCCCAGAAAAACTTTTGATGCTGATGATATTAAGCTGAATAATATCTACTCTAACCTTAAAGCCTCGCATAAAAATAACCTGCTAAAATCTTCCAAAATTAAAGAAGTTTACGGCGATTTATTGTTTGAGGATTCTCATACCCACAGACCATTACTCCATGCCTCTTTTGTATGCTCCATGGATGGCAAAATTAATTTTAATAACCAGCCCAATGGTAGCCTGATTGCTAAAAACAATGCGAAAGACCCCAATGGCGGACTTGCTGATTTTTGGGTTATGAACATGCTTCGTGCCACTGCGGATGGCGTAATTATTGGTTCAGGCACATTGCGCGATGAACCGAATATTACTGCTCATATCTTTGATAAAGACTTAGAAAATGATAGGCTGGCGGCAGGTAAGCCTGCAATTCCGCTGAACATTATTGTTTCCAGAAGCGGCAAAACTATTCCCTTTGAGCATTCCATCTTTAAAAACCCACTGCCCCTTATGCTGATTACCACAGAAAGCGGTGCTAAGTATGCGAAGTATTATGCTCAAGTTGATACCTTTGAAATCGGTGGTTATAAATCCATCGATGATGTGGAATACCATCAGGAAACCATAATTAATTTATATAAGGAAAATCAACAAAAACTTGTGATACTAAGCTGCGGTGAGGGTGAAATTAATAACCAAATCGCCATGAAAATCCTGAAGATTTTAGGACTCAATTACGTGTCAGTTGAAGCCTCACATTATACCCATAGCCTTATTAAAGAAAAAATGCTGGACGAAATTTTCCTAAACTATTCGGGAATCTATATCGGTGGCAACGCCATGGGTATTGCCAATACCGACGAGGCATTTACCTCTAATAATTTTCCACATATGGAAATGCTGAGCATTCACCTGCACTCTCCGTTCTTTATGTATAGCAGACAGCGGTTTGTTTATGATTAGTTTCTAAAGTTTAAGATGTTTTTCCACATCATAAATTTTATAAAACCTCCGAAAGGTGTGTCGTATGCCATTCATTTGTCTACTGGAAATCGCTATTTTATTATAGTGATTATCTATTAGTTCACGAATAGAGAGGTCTTCAGTTGAGTCTTTGATTTGTAATAATAAATCATCATACTGCTCAATAAGTTTAGTGGAGTTATATAAAAGATTGTTAAATTGTTGTTTGATATCGTAATGTTCTAGTTCCGGTCTTTTAGCTACATTTGTCATGGGTTGCGCCTTTTTAATTATAATATATTTAGAGCGGGAGGTTAGAACCTCTACTACAACTTAGAGTGAGATTATTCCCCGTGAGGGTATTGTATTCTCTGCCCTCCCGCCCATCAACAATATATAAAAAAGAACCCTATATACGGATAGGCGAGACCGATTGTAGCATAATATGGGGTTCTACACCCACATTTATATTATTTAATGATTATAATTGATTGTCAAGTATATTTTAATAACAACGCAAAAGCGTTATATCATAGATAGGGTCTTCCAAATAGCTCACCGAAGGGGAGCTGGCGAAAAGCCAACCGCTGAAAATGAATTTTGTAGTATCACTATCAGCAACTTTTACACGGAAATCATTCGGAATTGGAATATCTAAAGTTGGAACATCTTCTTTAAGATTAGTGGCAACTACCCGAATAACCTGTATAAAAGCCTTACTTTCCGGTTCATCTTGGGCGGAAGATTTATAACAAACTCTTAATAAAATATTTAAATTTTTATCAAAAACATAATTCTGACCAACCCGCAGGGTAGCTTTTTCTGTTTTTCCCGTATATTTGTTTAAAAGCCGCACTTGAGCTTGAGAAGATTTTGTATAATCATCTGCCCAAATGCTGGTAGCAAACAAACAAAACAAACATATTAATAAGTATTTTTTTATCATAATTTTTTACTTAATTTAAATTTATTTCACTACCCCGTCTCCTGCGGAGCCACCCCTTCTCAAAGAAGGGGACTTTAGTTTTGTTAATTATTCGTTATACTAAAGAAAATATCGCCGATTTTATCCTCTAAAGAAACCCAGTCGCGCGTATCACTTACCATTTCGTTAGCTTTAAAAAACTGGCTTGAATTACCCGGTCTAAAAGCCAAACTCGGCGCATCAAAAAAGCCTGCCGCTTGAATAGATAACACACTATCCTTAGGAATATCCACACCCTTATTAATATTCATAACCACTTGAATTTTATAAGTATTTGGTAATAACTTAATTTCGCCGACATTGCCTACCTCAAAACCATTGATTAATACTTTTGCGCCTGTGGTAAGGGATCCGATATTATTAAAAGTAGCATTTAAGGTATAAGTTTTAAAAGTATTATTAAGCGTAATTAATAATACATACACGAAAAAAACAGCGGTAATGGCAATAATCGCAATGCCGAAAATAAATTCTAAAGTTCTATTTTTCATTTTATAAATATTACCTTTGTTTTAAGTAAATTCCTATCATGTTAAGGAGTCCGTCTAAACTCACTCCCAGTGTGCTATCGGGGATATAATCGCCATTTTGTAAAAAATTATCATCTATACCATTGACGATATTAATAATTTTTCCCGAGGCAAACAAAGACGCACTGGATATATGCACCTGCGAATCTGCGCTTAATAAAATATTTTTATCAACACTTAAAATTAAATAGGGCGAGTTTTGTGATATACCTATAGATTGCACAAATCCCACAGGAAAGCCACCAATCCCTACGAGTTGATTCTTTTTAATGCCTTCAATATTGCTGACATAAACCTTATAAGAATTTTTAGAAAGCTCTTCA
Organism: Alphaproteobacteria bacterium; assembly: GCA_031274895.1. Classification (GTDB taxonomy): domain Bacteria; phylum Pseudomonadota; class Alphaproteobacteria; order WRAU01; family Hepatincolaceae; genus WRAU01. Next base: position 8,554 of record JAISPM010000110.1, on the reverse strand, counting down.
GCTCCTTTATCACTTTTATGAATCAACATAAAAAAGACCAATATAACTACCACAAAAATTAAACCTATGATAGTATTTAATTTAGCGTTATTAAATTCCAGCATAATGTTTTATTTTTCTTCCCATGCCTGATAGGTATTGGCATTTCTGATTTCTTTGCCCTCGTGATACATATTTGCAAAAGAAGTGCCGGTTAAATTAGGTAAATGCTGCTTTTGCCAAGCATTTTTACCGGTTGTATTAAGCGGCTTATCGGTGATGTGTCTCAGCCAAACTTCCCAGTAATCAGGCACTTTTGAAGGTTCTTTAGAGCCTTTATACATCGCCCAGCGACGTTCACGTCCAAATAATTTAAACTTAGAATAGTAGTAAACATTACCGAATTCATCGGTTCCCATTTTTTTCCCAAATAATAGGGTTAAAATAAAAACAGTAAATCTCATTTATATTAATCCTTACAAAAATATATGTTTAGTTTACCATGTTTCTAAAATAAATCAAAATAATTTTGCGCACAGAATCGTCATACCGACGGAAGTCGGTATCCACTGCAATGGATGCCGTGTCGCAGCACGGCATGACGGTAGGGGAATTTATTTGCTTAACCAGCGAAAATTTGCTACAATAATATTTACGATTTGTTAATTTTTATTAATAAGAAGTTGATATTTTCATGAGAATTGAAAGACTATTTACTAAGAATCCTAGCGAAAATATTTTTGCGGCTAACTTTAAAGTTGTCGCTGTGGAAGTGCGGAACTCAGCAGGGGATTCCATGTTTACTAATATTGAAATTGAAGTTCCTGAGTTGTGGTCGCAACAGGCAACCGATATTTTGGTGAAAAGATTCTTAAGAACCTCAGGCGTGCCTGCCATCACTAAAAAAGTGGTAGAGACTAATGTTCCGCAATGGTTGCAGAAATCTGTGGCTGATGAAGAGGCTCTTGAAAAATTACCTGCCACTGAAAGATTCATAGGCGAAACCTCTGCCAAACAAGTATTTACGCGCCTTGCAGGAGCGTGGACTTACTGGGGCTATAAGCTGGATTACTTTGAAAGTGAAGAATCTGCGCGAAATTTTTTTGATGAAATGTGTTATATTTTATGTCATCAAATCGCCGCACCGCATTCTCCGCAATGGTTTAACAGCGGATTAAACTGGGCGTATGGTATCCGTGGCGAAAATCAAGGACATTTTTACTTCGATGAAAGCCTGCAAATGGTCGGGTCTACACAATCGGCTTATGAACGACCGCACTCGCATTCGTGCTTTATCCAAGGTGTGGAAGATAACCTTCTACGGGAAGACGGTATGTTAGACCTAGTATTGAAAGCCGGGAGGGTTTCAAAATTCGGTTCAGGCAGCGGCACCAATTTTTCTAATATCCGCGGTAAGGGCGAACCGATTTCCAGCGGTGGCGTAAGCTCAGGTTTAATCAGCTTTTTAAAAATATGCGATACTACTACGGGTGTAATTAACTCAGGCGGTATAACAAGGCTTACACCGCAACGGGCGGTGCTTGATGCCAACCATCCCGATATTGAAGAGTTTGTATCGTGGAAGTTGAAGGAAGAGCAAAAGGTAATTTCATTAATTGCCGGTTCGCAAATAAATTATCAGGTTCTGCAGTTAATTCTTAATACGGTGCAAGAGTTCTCGGGAGATATTGCAGATAAAATTGATATAGATAAAAACCTAGAACTAAGAAATGTGCTTTCGGTGGCGAAATCTTTAATGATTCCCGAAAAGCTCATTAAAACCGCTCTTTTACTGGCGAAGCAAAACATTTTCACCCTAGATTTTGATATTTTCGCGGCGGCACTGGGTAGCGATAGCTATAATACGGTTTCAGCACAAAGCTCTAACACCACTGTGGCAGTGTCTAATGCCTTTTTAGAAAAAGTGTTGCGGGAAGAAAAATGGGATTTAATTAATCGCATAGATGGTAGTGTGGCAAAAAGTATTAATGCCAAAGATTTATGGAAGAAAATCAGTTATTCCGTATGGTCTTGTGCCGACCCGAACCTCCACTTTGAAGATACCATTAACCAATGGCATACCTGTCCCCAAAGCGGCAAAATCAAAGGAAGTAGTTCTTACGCAGAGTATTTATTTTTAGACGATACCGCTTGCGGTTTGGCATCTATTAATTTAATGCACTTTAGAAATGCTGACGCCACTTTTAATACGGAAAATTTCTCCTATGTGGTGTCGTTGTTTACCATGGCACTTGGAATTTGCGTTAGTATGTCGGAATATCCGTCGGAAAAAATTGCTGAGCTTTCTAATAAATTTCGTCCAATCGGTATTAGCTACGGTAATATGAGTGCGCTGTTGCTTTCGATGGGATTGGCTTACGATAGTGAAGAGGGCGTTAACATGGCGGCGGCAATATCTTCGCTTTTAACCTCTAAAGCCTACGAAACCTCAAGCATTATTGCCAAAAAGAAAGGGGCTTTTGATGGTTATGCCAAAAATGCCGAACACATGTTGCGAGTTCTGCAAAATCATAGAAAAGCTGCGCATGGAATTGATGGTTATGAAGGGATAAGTATTAATCCAATACCGCTTAATCACAAAAAAATCGCTGATAAAAACTTATTGGCGGAAGTGTTAAAATCTTGGGATAAGGTGATAGAACTAGGCACTATTTTCGGTTTTAGGAATGCGCAGGTATCGTGTATCGCCCTTAGCCCTGCCATTAACACTTTAATGGATTTTTCCACTTTTGGTGTTGAGCCTGAATTTGCCTTGGTGAAACATAGATTACAGGAAGATGGCAGTTATACTAAAATCATTAACGAAGAAGTATTGCTTTGCCTAAAAGTGTTGGGTTATACCGAGGCAGAAATTTTAGATATATCTAAATACATGACCGGCTATAAAACCCTTAAAAATGCGCCATTTTTAAATCATGAATCCTTACAAGCCAAAGGTTTTACCAATGTAGAGTTGGAAAAAATTGAGAATACTCTTGGCAGTATCGCTAATATTGAATTTGCCTTTAGTATTCCTATCCTTGGGGAAGAGTTCTGCGTGAATACTTTAGGAATTCCTAAGGATAACTTTAAAGATCCAAACTTTTCCATGTTGCAATATTTAGGATTTTTGAAGAAAGATATTATTGAGGCAAATATTTATGTGGTGGGTAGCATGGGCTTGGAAAAGGCTCCATCCATGAAAAAAGAGCATATTTATATTTTTGATTGCAGCACACCAAACGGTATGCGGGGCGTGCGGAGCTTAAGTGTGCAGGCGCATATGAATATGGCGGCAGCGGTGCAGCCTTTTGTGAGTGGCGGTATTGCGAAAACTATTATCTTAGATAAAAATGCCACCATTGAAGATTGCGGCAAAGCCTATATGGATATGTGGCAAAAGGGCATTAAGGTTGCAAGTCTTTTGGTGGATGGCTCTAAACTATCGCAACCTATTAAAAATAGTATTTTAGATGATGATAAAATTAAAAAATTAAATTTTAAGGATATTTTGTTTTAATAGATTAAGCCAAAAATCCTTAAAATTTTGTGAAACACTCTTAGGGGTGTAGCTAGTTATTCTAGCGATTATTCCGACTACCCTCTGCTTTATTGCGGAGGGGATTTTCTAAGCTCGTCATACCAGCGTAGGCTGGTATCCACTGCTTTTTTATTTTTAGTATAAACCACATAGGTTAATAAAACATTAAGACCAACTCAGCAATTTATAGCTATTTATTGAAAATTTATCTTTACAAATTATTTTTATACTTTTAAAATAGAAATAATCAATAAATTATAAGCTAAGGAATAATTAAGGTAGTAATGGTTAAATTTTATGGCAACACCCTGACGGGTATTTTTGTGCTTTTTTGCTTGTTGTTTTTTTTCACACTGGGTGGAAAATCTTATGCGTTTTTCTTTAAATCTGAAGATAGAGTAAAATCTTATGTGGTAATAGATTACAACACAGGAGAGGTGTTATCGGAATCAAACTCAAGTGAGAGAATGTATCCGGCTTCTTTAACCAAATTAATGACACTTTTTATTCTGTTTGATAAACTTGATGATGGCAGCTTAACCCTAGATACCAAAATTAAAATTTCTCCTGCCGCTGCTGCATTGCCGCCATCAAAACTAGGCTTGCCTGCGGGCAGCACCATTGCGGTTAAAGACGCCTTAGTATCAATCATCGTGCGTTCTAACAACGATATCGCTTTAGCTGTAGCCGAGCATATCGGAGGATCGCAAAAAGGCTTTGTGGATATGATGAATGCCAAAGCCCAAGAATTAGGACTCTCAGGCACCCACTTTGCTAATCCTCATGGCTTAACCGACAAAAATAATTACTCCACCGCTTACGATTTAGCAAAATTATCAAGGGTTTTAATGGTGCATCATAATGCTTATTACAGCTTGTTTTCAATCTCAGATTTTAACTGGAATAAAACTCGCTACAACAGCACCAACCATCTGTTAGATTATAATGGCATTGACGGCATAAAAACCGGCTACACTAGTGCATCGGGCTTTAATTTGGTTACCTCAGCCTCTAAAGATAACACCAGAATTATCGCTGTGGTTATGGGATTTTATACGGCAAATGGACGCGACGATTACATGAAGCAGGTTATTGATATCGGTTTTGAAATTGCCGATGTAAGTCGTAAAAATGAAGTTGCTTACCTAGCCAAACCTGATGTATTAAAAAATGCCATATCGGAGCAACCATCAGTAATTTTAGCGGCTAAGCAGGAAAATTTATCGGATTCCTATGCTATGGATAGCGATTACAGTTTGAATTTAGCGAATATTCAAAGTGAAACCAATAATTTATATACCATTGATAGGGTGCCTTATATTGATAATCTGAATAGTGATAAAATAAAAATTTCACCAACAGTAAAATATGTTCCCGCATCTAAAAATAATAAGAAAACTGCAAAAAATACTAAAGCTAAAGGTAATTATGCGGTGCAGGTGGGAGCTTTTTCAAATTATGAAGCGGCTTTGAGAGTATCCTATAATGTGGCACTAGTTAAAGCAACATCAAGTGTCCTCAAGAAAAACAATGTTGCGGTGGTAAAAAAAGATAATATGTTTATTGCAAAATTCACAGGATTAAGTAAAGATCAAGCGCAAAATTCTTGTAAGACTCTTAAATCAAAAGGGACAGATTGTTTTGTTGTAGCAGGATAACACAAGTTTAAGGAGTATCTAATTTTATCTGAATTATGACATTACTGGTATTTTTTACAAACAAGAGTATGTCATTGAAGATAAAATTAGATACTCCTTAAACTTGTGTTATCCTGTAAAGAGGAGAGGAAAAATTTATGAAAGTTAGTGTTGAAACAGATGTTTTTGCTTTATTTCCCGATTTAGAGATTTTTGGATTGGCGGTTTATGGGTTAAATATTCCATCTTTACAGGAAGAAGCTGTTGCTGAATTTTATAAACCCGATGTCAAGGAAGGAGAGCGTGTAGCCTCACTGTGGCAAGAAATTTATACAAAATTTCCCCACGATAAAAAATCCCGTGCTTCCATTAACTATTTAACTAACGCCTCTCATAAAAATACCCTTAAAAAAATTCACCCACTGGTGGATATATACAATCAAGCATCTCTGCTTTCACTATCCCCATTTGGTGGTGAAGATATTAGCTTGCTGAGTGGAGCTTTAAAAGTTGCGCTTAGCAATGGCAATGAACCATTCCTGCCATTGGGAAAAAATACTGTAGAAAATCCGGTGGTAGGCGAGGTTGTTTATTTGGATGGCAATAATAAAGTAGTTTGCCGTAGCATGAATTGGCTGGAATCCGATATTCATAAAATCACTAATAACACAAAGGACGTAATCTTTGTTAGCGAAAGACCGCTGCTAGAGCTACCATCCTCCAACATCGGCATGAACTTCCTTCTGCAAAAACTCGCTAATTGCAGCACCTCTCATAAAAGTTTCGTTCTTAATAAGGATAATTCAAAGGTTGATTTTTAGGGGTAATTGCGAGAGTAGTGAATAATATTTAGAATATTTAATTTATCATCATTAATTTCATATACTATAAAATATGGTAGCTTTTTTAATAAAAACTCACGAGTGTTTTCTAGCTTGCCATTTCTACCAATGAAAGGATTTTCAACTATAATATCAATCACCCTTTCTATCTCTAAAAAAGTTAATTCTAAAAATCTTGGATAATGCTCTTCAAGATAGTTTTCTATTTCTTCTAAATCAAAATAAAAACTATCAGCATAAGTTAGGTTAATATATGACATTTATTTTTTATATTTAGCAAAGAATCTATCATATATTTCTTGATGGGTTTTAGTTTCTCCATTTTTAATTTGTTCTTGAGCTTTTTTTATTTTCTCAATTTGCTGTTCAAGGGTTAGCTCAAAAGGATATTCTATATTCTCGCTTGAAATAAATTCAATGGTATTGTTTTGAGGAGTAGCTAGTTCCTTAACTTCAATCTCATTTTTATTACTAATTTTTACTGCACTTGCTTTCATTTTCAACCCTTAGACTTGTTTTATTTATTATAGCATAAAATTTAAAATTTTACCACTACCCCGTCAGCTACGCTGCCACCCCTTCGCTAGCGAAGGGGAATTTAATATTTCTTCACACGAACTAATTATAAAAAATGTTCAAAAGGTATAAGAGTATTTGGTTTTAACTAACTTATGGCATTCCAAGAGTTTCCCACAAGTAGGAACATGCCATGGAAGTTAAAACCAAATACTCTTATACCTTTTGAACGCTAAGTATATATTTAACTTTTTTTATAATTAGGAGAATCTCCTACCATTTGCACGCTATGCACATGGCTTTCGTAAAGTCCTGCTGTAGTTATACGCTGCAACTGCGCTCTTGCATGAAAATCTGCAATATTTTCACAACCTGTATAACCCATTGCCGAGCGCAAACCGCCGCTGAGTTGATAGATAATACTTTGCAATGCGCCTTTATAAACAACTCTTGCTTCCACACCTTCAGGCACTAATTTTTTACGATTTTTCCCAATGCTGCCTTGGAAGTAGCGATCGGCAGATCCTTCCAGCATGGCAGAAATCGACCCCATACCACGATATTCCTTATAACTTTGTCCGTTGTGAGTTATAATATTGCCGGGAGTCTCATCACTTCCTGCCAGTAAAGACCCCAGCATAACACTTGAGCTACCGCATGCCATGGCTTTGGCAATATCACCGCTTTGTTTAATTCCGCCATCGGCAATAAATGTAGTTTGACTGCCCTTACAAGCCTCAGCAACCTCTAACAGGGCAGATAACTGCGGCACACCCACGCCTGATACAATTCTGGTGGTGCAAATAGAACCTGAACCAATGCCGACCTTCACGCAATCGGCTCCGGCATCTATTAAAAACTTGGCAGCATTTGCCGTGGCGATATTGCCTGCAATAACATCCACATTTTTATAATTTAACTTAATAAACTCCACCATTTTTTTAACGTTTTTAGAATGTCCGTGGGCGGTATCTACCACAATGGCGTCCACCCCTGCGTTCACCAAATGCTCCACGCGCTCCATTTCATTTTCGCCCGTGCCAACCGCTGCCCCGCAACGTAGCCTTAACTGAGAATCCCGTGTCGCCTGCGGATAAAGTTTCGCCTCTACCAAGCCTTGCGCCGATACCATACCCACCAACTCGCCATGTTCGCCCAGCACCAAAACCTGTTCAATTTTATTCTTCCGCATTTTTTCCTGCGCTTCCGCACTCGGCGTGCCGTATTTTACCGTAATTAACTGCGATGCAGGCGTCATAATATCTGTAATTTTAGTAGATGTATCACTAACGAATTTAATATCTTTTTCGCTGATAAAACCAATAATTTCCTTTGAATCATTCAAAATAGGAAACGAAGAAAAGCCATACATTTGACGGGTTTCAAAATAATCTGCTAAAGTGTGTGTTTCCCGCAATACCACAGGATTACTGACAAACCCTGCTTCAAAATTTTTCACCTTAAATACATGCTTGGCTTGGTCAGCCGGCGACATGTTTTTATGGATAATCCCCATACCGCCCAATTGCGCCATTTTAATTGCCATTTTAGATTCCGTCACTTTATCCATGGCGGCGGATAAAATCGGCAATTGCATTTTAATATTCTTGGTTAAATTCGTTTCAAGATTGGTGTTAATGGGAATAACCTCAGATTCCGCAGGCACCAGTAAAACATCGTCAAAAGTTAGGGCAGTTTTTTCTATAAGTTTTAAGAAAGGCATGAATGACTCCATTTGATATAAAAGTCATTTAATTATACACTAAATATTGTAGACAAGCAAACTAAAAAATGCTATAGTGCTTTATTAAAAAATCGGAGAAAAATTTTGGATAGGTCAGCAGCACAGGTTGTTATTTTAGATTTCGGGTCGCAATATTCCCATGTAATTGCCAGAAAAGTTCGGGATTTAGGCGTGTATTGTGAAATTGTTCCGCATGATTACCCGCTGGAAAAATTGCAAGCCAAAAGTCCGAAAGCCATTATTTTCTCGGGCGGTCCGAAGTCGGTTTACGATGACGACGCTTTGTTAATATCTA
>JAISPM010000051.1 GCA_031274895.1 Alphaproteobacteria bacterium | reverse complement strand
AAAAAGGCATAAAAAATGAGTAGAGAATCAGATTTAAAAGAATTGTTGGCAGGTGTCAATAGAATCAAGAAAGCTCCATCGTTAGGCAAAGGGATTTCTGCTTTGTTAGGCGATGTTGCACCTAAAGAAATTAATGTTCCTGCAGAATTTAATGTGGTTAAAATAGACTTAGATAAATGTGTGCCATCACCATATCAAGCCAGAAAAACTTTTAACCTTGAAGATTTACAAACTTTAGCAGATTCTATTAAGGAAAAGGGTGTGATTCAGCCTGTTTTGCTAAGGAAAGTTGCTGAAAATAAATATGAAATTATTGCCGGCGAAAGAAGATGTCGTGCCAGCAGATTGGCAGGATTAACGCAAATTTCAGCGATAGTTTTAGATGCCAGCGATAAAGACGTTATGGAAATTGGCTTAATTGAAAATATCCACCGTAAAGATTTAGACGTGATTGAAGAAGCTACCGCCTATAAGAATCTTTGCGATGAGTTTCACTATACCCATGATGATGTGGCTAAAGCCATAGGAAAATCAAGAAGTTATATTACTAATTTTTTAAGAATCCTCAGCTTACCACAAGACGTTTTACAGCTTATCAAAGAGGGTAAACTAAGTGCAGGTCATGCAAAGACTTTGGTAAATGCAGAGAATCCCAGCGAATCAGCGCAAAATATTGTTAAGCATAATTTAAATGTTCGTAAAGCCGAGGATATGTTTAGAAAAAATGGTATAAAATTAGAACAAGAAAAAGAGCGATTCTCTAAAATAAGTGCTGAATTGCTACTGTGGCGACAAAAAGCTAAGGCGTTTCCGATGGTAAGTATTAGCTTTAATCCTAAAGATAATAACTCCGGCGAAGTAAAAATTAAATACACCGATTTAGACGACCTTAAAAGGCTTTTAAAGATATAGAATGTTCCACGTGAAACATTCCTTTAATCATGAGTGATAATAATGATTAGATACTTATTAGGTTTAATAATAATATTTACTTCAAGCTATTCTTTAGCCGATGAACCGCCATTGCCACCGACTCCATATAAAATTGAGTTAGAAAGTGGCAATAAAGTTTTTGTAATGATTCCGCATGGTGGAAAGTTTGAAGATTTTACTCAAAGTGGCTTGTATCATTATGTGGATGTTTATGATAGTAGTATAAATCCTTGGAAACAAATCTATAGTTTCTCACAATATTTATATCAAGGGGAATTTTATATATCAAACGATGGCAGATATATAGTAGATATACCTTGGTGGATTTTTACAAAGGCAGAATTTAAACCTACTTCTCCTGCTCTTACTTTTTATAAAGATGGGGGAAAAGTTCGCAGTATAGAAGTATCAAATTTAATGTCACTTAAAAAAGGGCTGCAGAGTGTTTCTCATATTCAGTGGGATTTCCAAAAGGATAGGATATTTGATTCTGATAAAAATATATTAACTATTCAAACAAGAAGTGGTAAATCAATTAGCTTTGATATTACTACAGGGCAGATAATAAAATAGATGCATTATACTATATTAAGCTTAATGCATCCATTTGTATCTTATATTACTAAGAACATAATCTATATCTACCTTTAAAAGATTGAATATCTCCAGCATTAAATGGTTTGATTTTACCACCGCTTCCATCACTTAAGCATACACTAGCTTTTTTATTATTCATATTAGTAACGGTAGTTGTATTAGTTCCAGAATTATATTCTACTTGAATTCCATTTTTTCTTTCAGTTATTTCTGCCTTTAGTATAGTTCCAATAAATATAAATGTTATAGTCAGTAGTATTATAATGAATTTTTGTTTAGCCATTATATTGCCTCCTTATAAGATTAAAATTCCTCACACTTGACTGTCAAGTGTTTTAGTTATACAAGTAAAGATTGTATAACTAAAAAAAACATAGTTATAGATTTGAACTACAAGAAAGGTAGTTAGGCGAGGAATAATGTTCCACGTGAAACATTAATCTTCATATTCTATGGAGTGTAAAGAAAATTCACCGGTAAGAGTTATTGTTGTATTTATAACATTATTTAATAGATAACATGTAATTTTGTAATTACTGGGGTTGTCATTGTTATACAAGCATATTTTCACAATACGATTGCTATTATTAGTGATAACAGTGTTTTTATTTTTTGATGAAAAAGATAACTTAACACCATTTTCTTGCTGCACAGTATCCGCATTTAGTGTTGTATGTAGCAATATGGATACTATTATTAACAATCCTCTTTTTATCATTACTCTCCCTTCTTAAATTTTTCACCTCTTTACAGTAAAGAGGTTTATTGATACAGAAAGTATTGTATCAATAAAAAAAACTTAGTTATCTAATTAAAAGATAAAGAGGTTTAATTTATAATATAGGTTATCCTTGCTGTTCTCTACGTTTTCTGCGGCTTACAGCACTAGATTCAGGTTCTTCTTGTGGTGGAGTCGGTGCAGGCTCAGCATTTCTGTATTTTCTGGCTATTGAAAGTCTGCCATCAGCCACCGGTTCGGCAGGAGCTATTGCAGATCCTTCGCTAGGCTGGCTTCTGCGATACTTTCTTCCCGATTCAGTCTTAGCTTCAACTATCGGTGCAACCGCTTTAACTTCTTCTTTAATTATAGTTGCTCTTCTCGACACACGGTTAGATGTGCTGTTAGTTGCTACTGCTACCTCTGCCTTTTCTGCAGCACCAACCTTTTGATAAATTTCCACATTGCTGTATCTACCGCTGGCAAGCAGCTCTTTCTTTTTCTGCACTGCCTCTTCTATGGTTTTGCAGTCAAGGGTGGAAAAATTTAGGGTTTTGCCATCTGCAATAATCACATACCCCCCCCCACTAGATTTTTCTCTCATTTTTTGCTCCTTTTATGATTTAATTATAACACTTTTTCGCTTACTTTGGAAGAATCTATCTAAAATTTCGCCACATTCTTTCTCGTAAAAGCCGCCTATTATGTTAGGCGACCAAGAGGCACTATCTTTAAAGGAATAAGCTCCAAAATAAACATTTTCTATTCTGGCAAGTTTGATGGCTTCCATACACATGGCACAGGGTTCTAGGGTTATAAAGATAGAACAGCCATCTAAGCGATAATTTCCCGCTGCACTGCAAGCGGCACGAATGGCTAAAATTTCCGCATGGGCGGTTGGGTCGCAGGTAGAAATCATACTGTTTCCAGCGACTGCCAACACCTCGCCTGCATTACTAACAATCACGCAACCAACAGGAACTTCCGCTTCCAAGCACTGCTCTGCTTCTGCAATCGCCAATTCCATATATTTATTATTAAACAGTTTCATTGTCTTTAAAAAAAGGTTATTCTTTTTAGGTTAAACAGGATACTTTATTATGAATGAATTGGACGCAAAAAGCCAAGAACGAATCGCTAAGCGAATCGCTCATTTAGGATATTGCTCTAGGCGAGACGCCGAAAAACTTATCCTAGCCCATAAAGTTAAGGTAAACGGCATAACCATAACTACTCCTGCCACTTTGGTGAGTAAGGCGGATAAAATCACCATAGACGATGAACTCCTGCAATCGCAAGATAAAACAAGGCTGTTTTTATACTACAAGCCTAATGGTTTGGTGTGTTCTGAAAAAGATGAGAAAGGGCGGGCGACCATATTTGACTATCTTCCATCGGAACTTCCTAGATTAGTTTACGTGGGTCGGTTAGATTTAACCTCAGAAGGATTATTGCTGTTAACCAACAATGGTGAGCTGGCGAATCTGCTAAGCTCTCCGACTCTGGGCTTAAAGCGCACCTATAAGGTTCGGGTTTATGGTGATATTAATCAACACCAACTGGATGAGCTGGCAATGGGCATAACCATAGATGGAACCTACTACCAGCCGATTATTGCCAATATTTTAAGGCGCACAGGTGATAATATGTGGTTGGAATTTACTTTGCGTGAGGGTAAAAATCGTGAGATTCGGGTAATTTGTGAATATTTAGGGCTGCAGGTAAATCGGTTAATCAGAACCTCTTTCGCTAATTATACCATAGATGGGCTGGACGAGGGCGAAATAGTAGAGGTCGGTTTAACCTCATTAAAAGGAGCTTTGCCCTACATCGATTTAGCGAAAATAGGTATTAACCTAAAATGATGCACGGCAGAATTATTTCGGGCAAATATCGTGGTAAAAAAATTCCTCTGCCTGAGGATTCTTCCATAAGACCAACTACTGATAGAGTGAAAGAAACCATCTTTAATATTTTGCAGCACAGCTATATGGAAAATTTGCGTGGTGTGGTATTAGACTTATTCGCCGGGTCAGGCAGTTTAGGCATAGAATGTTTATCGCGTGGAGCAAGTAAGGTAATATTTGTGGATAAAAATCCGCTGGCAATTGGGAGCATTAAAAAGTTTGTGGATACTATTGAGGTTGGCTCAGCAGAGTATATAGTAGGAGCGGTATCTGCTGTCTGCCTGTCTAAAATAAAAGAAAAAATTTCTTTAGTATTTTTAGACCCGCCTTACGAATCTAATTTAGTTATCGATTCGCTAAGTTTATTATTGCAATCCCATAGCTTGCAAGATAATTGCATTTTTGTGGTAGAATCTTCCAAAGATTTACAGATAAGTGGGTTGCAGCTGAACCAAACTAAAATCATAGGACACACAATAATAAAAATCTATCAGTTGAAATAGCCAAGGAATAATCATATTATTAACTATATATTAACTTTTGGTGTTGTGCGTGTGTAAGATAATTTCTATCAGTGGTTCCCATGGTGTTGGCAAAACTTCTTTAATTAATTTAGTTCAAGAAAAGTTTGATGTGAATTCTGCAAAAATTAAGTTTTTTAAGGAAATCAATACCGGATTGTTTAATATTGGTTTCGCTCTTAACGGCAGGGCAATTGATTTTGACGAAGTTATGTTTTCTCAACAAAAAGCCTTTAATTTAGGCTATGAAACATTGAAGTATTATTTGAATCGTAATGATGATAGACTGATAATTACCGATAGAAGCTGTGTGGATACTTTCGTTTATACCGATTATTTCTTAAAAAAGAATGCTGCTGAACTTCCTAAGTATGCTGGTGTCTTGGCAGATATGCAGACAAAATCGCAAGAAATTCTGCAACATGTGCATCATGTGTTTTTGCCTCCGTTTAAAGATTTTGAAGCCTTGGAAGATAGAATGAGTGTATCAGACAGAGACATAATTTGGCATAACTTCCAAAAATGCTTTCTAAGTGAGCAAAAAGCAAAGTTTATTATTTTAGAATCAAATTCCACCATTGAACGCTTTGATGAAATAATCCAACATGAAAAAATGATTCCGATTATTTACAATCACAATGCTTCTATTAATTCTTAATTGTCATATTTTGTAGACATAAGTTAATTATTAGTTATAATAATATTAAAATTATAACATTTATAACCAATATGTTTATAAAGGAGATTAAAAATGCACTACGATAAGGAGCAGTCTTTAAAAATCGTTGAACTTATTGGTGGCAAAGACAATATAGTTAGTCTTATGCACTGTTTAACGCGTTTGCGTTTTGTGCTGAAAGATGTTAACAAGGCAGATATTAAAGCCATACAACAACTTACCCCAACTGTTAAGGGTGTTTTTAATAATGCCGGACAACTTCATGTTATTATTGGGACTGATGTTGACCAATATTTTATTCCATTTGTTAAAGATAACGGGCTGGAAGATTTCATTAAAGCCAAAGAAGAATCTAAAGCTGACGCGAAACAAAGTATGAATCCCCTTGAACGGGCGGTAAGCTATTTAGCTGATATTTTTGTGCCACTATTACCTGCGATTATTGCCGGTGGTATGATACTGGGGATTCGTAATGTTATGGAGCTGGGTGGTGAAATGTCGCCATTTGCTGCAGGGGTGCATTCGTTTTTATGGCTAATTGGCGAGGCAATTTTCCACTTCCTCCCTGTTGGTGTGGCGTGGAGTGTGGCAGTTAGAATGGGGACACCGCCTATTTTAGGGATTACTTTAGGTATTACCCTTGTTTCACCACAGCTTCTTAACGGTTGGGCGATAAGCGCACTGCGTATGGGTGAAATAAATCGGGCGGATTGGTTATGGGATTTTGGCTTTTTTCAAATGGAAAAAATCGGTTATCAAGCTCAAATTATACCGGCACTCTTGGCTGCACTCTTTATGTGTTTGCTTGAAAGAAATTTACGGAAAATTATTCCGGGTTTTTTATACCTTCTTATAGTTCCCATTATCACTATTGTGGTTTCCGTATTTTTAGCGCATTTAATTATTGGACCCGTTGGTCGTGCTATTGGTGATGCCGTTGCGATTGGCGTGAACTTTTTATTAGGCGGTGAGAATCCTATTTTTAGAGCAATCGGTAGTGCGATTTTTGGATTCTTTTATGCGCCCTTAGTGATTACAGGAGTCCATCATACCACTAACGCTATTGAAATGCAGATGGTTCATGCCTTTGGAGGAACTCCGATTTTTCCACTATTAGCACTTAGTAATATGGCACAAGGGGCGGCGGTAATGGCGGTATTATTATTAAGTAAAAGAAATAAAGACTTAACTCTACCTGCGATGTTTTCTGCTTATTTCGGAGTTACCGAACCGGCAATGTTTGGGGTAAATTTACGCCTAAGATATGCCTTTGTTTGCGCTATGATAGGTAGTAGCGCGGGAGCAGTTATCTGTGGTTTATTTGGGGTTCGTGCTTTTGGTATTGGCTTAGGAGGTTTGCCGGCATTCTTATCGGTAATGCCTCAATATTGGGTGGTTTATTTTATTGCTATGGCGGTAGCTATTGGAGTAAGTTTTGGTTTAACCGCAATGATTTATAAAAAACATCAGTTGCAAGGTATTGATAATGGACTTTAAGCGGCAGTCGGTTTATCAAATTTATGTCCCCAGCTTTTGCGATAGTAATGGCGATGGTATTGGCGATATAAATGGCATAACCTCTAAACTGGAGTATATTAAAAATTTAGGGGTCAGCTATGTGTGGCTTACTCCTATCTATGTTAGCCCAATGAAAGATAATGGCTATGATGTTGCCGACTATTACGAAATCAATCCGCAGTTTGGGAGCATGAAGGACTTTGATAACCTAATTGCCAAGGCTAAAGAGTTAGACCTTAAAATTATGCTTGATATGGTGCTAAATCATACCTCAACTGAACATGAATGGTTTAAAAAGGCTTTATCCGGCGATAAGGAATACATTGATTATTACATTTTTAAAGATGGGGTGGAAGGAAATCCTCCTACCAATTGGCAAAGTAAGTTTGGTGGTAGTGCATGGCAACTTGTGCCTAGCTTAAATAAGTATTATCTCCATTTGTTTGATGTGTCGCAGGCAGATTTAAACTGGGCTAATCCAAAAGTAAGGGGCGAGTTATATAAAGTTGTTAATTTTTGGCTGGAGAAAGGAGTTAAAGGCTTAAGGTTTGATGTTATTAACCTTATTAGTAAGCCAACAGTTTTTACGGATGATGATATTGGTGATGGTCGTCGTTTTTATACCGATGGTGAGCATATTCATGAGTATTTAAAAGAGTTAAATCGTGAAACTTTCGGTCGGTTTAATGATGTAATGACAGTGGGTGAAATGAGTTCAACATCTATTGAAAATTGTCTAAAATATGCTTCTGTGGATGGCGATGAGCTGCATAGTGTTTTTAATTTCCATCATTTAAAGTTAGATTATGCGGGGGGCGATAAATGGAGTTTAGCGTCATTTGACTTCGGGGCAATGAAAAAACTATTTAATGAATGGCAAACTAGTATGCAGGCTCAACAGTCTTTAACGGCTTTATTTTGGAGTAATCACGACCAACCTCGTGTGGTTAGCCGTTTAGGCAATGACCAAGAACTCCGTTATGAAAGTGCGACCATGCTGGCCACTGCTACCTATTTAATGTATGGGATTCCTTATATTTATCAGGGAGAAGAAATTGCCATGCCTAACGCCAATTTTATCGATATTAATCAATATCGTGATGTGGAAAGCATTAATTATGCTAAAATCCTTACCCAAAAATATTCGCCTGAGTATGCTTTAAAGGTGTTAGCGGCAAGAAGTCGTGATAATGCCAGAACTCCTATGGTCTGGGATTCTAAAAGTAGTGAGAGCAAATTTTGGATTGATTTTATTGCTAATGCCAAGGCAATTAATGTAGAAGCTGATATGGGGGCTGAAAAATCGGTGTATCATGCTTTTGCTAAAATTATGAAATTGCGTCAAGATTACCAAGTTTTTCAAAGCGGAATCTATCAACAACAGGCTATAGATAATAAACATATCTATGCTTACAGTCGGATTCTTGATAAAGCAGAAGCGGTAATTATCAGCAACTTTTTTAATGAGGAAGTTAGTATAGACTATGCTAACCTTAAAGATTATCAAGTTTTGTTTAACAACTATGATACTATCAATTGGCAAGGTAATAATATTTTGCTAAAACCTTATCAGGCTATAGTTTTTTTTAAGGAAAGATGATGAAGTAGTTGGTAAGTTTCTATTTAAACTTCAATGACCTAATCCGTTAGGTTGATGCATCTATTTTTGGTCATAATTCAGTTTAAATAGAAACTTACCAACTACTCTCTATTTACTCATCATCCTTCCAATCTTCTCTCCACCCAAAATATGAAAATGCAAATGCGGAACTTCTTGTCCGCCGTTGATGCCGCAGTTAGATATTAATCTAAAGCCACCTTCCTGCAGTCCTAACAACCGCACTGTTTCAGCAATTGCTTCATTTAAGCCTTTTTGCTCTTCGGCAGTTGCCTCTGCAAAGTCTAAAATATTACTATATTTTCCCTTAGGAATAACCAGCGCATGCACTTTGGCAAGTGGGTTAATATCGTAAAAAGATAGGGCTGTGTTGTTTTCAAAAATTACCTTGGCGGGAATTTCTTTTTTTATAATTTTGTGGAATATATTGTCTTCGCTATACATTTGACTCTCCAAAAATTTCTAAATTTGACTTTTTTTATAACTATACTATATATGGATTATATCATAAAAAACAAAAGAGGATAAACAAATGCACGCAACTACAATTGTGGGTGTTAGAAAAAATGGTCAAACTGTAATCGCAGGCGATGGACAGGTAACTTTGGGAGCTACCGTGTTAAAAGCTCATGCTAAAAAGGTTCGCAGATTAGGCAGCGCAGGGAACATCGTGGCAGGTTTTGCCGGGTCTACTGCCGATGCTTTTACTCTGTTTGAAAGACTGGAAGCCAGACTTGAAAAATATCCAAATCAATTAACCAGAGCATGCGTAGAACTAGCAAAAGATTGGCGCACCGATAAATATCTGCGTCGGCTTGAGGCTATGCTGATAGTGGCAGATAAAGAAAGAATGCTGGTTTTAACAGGTAATGGCGATGTGCTGGAACCAGATGAAGACGCTGTAGCTATCGGCTCAGGAGGCAACTTTGCCCTATCGGCTGCAAAAGCCTACATGAGCTTTGAAAACGATTTAACCGCTAAGGATATTGCGTTAAAGTCGCTTAAGATAGCAGGAGACCTTTGCATTTATACGAATTACAATACTACTGTTGAGGAATTATAAGTTATGAAAAATTTTACACCTAAGGAAATAGTCTCCGAACTAAACAAATATATCGTGGGACAAGAAGACGCTAAAAAATCTGTGGCGATCGCGCTACGGAACCGTTGGCGTCGCAAACAGCTGGACGCTAAACTCCGCAAGGAAATTATGCCGAAAAATATTTTGATGATAGGACCAACAGGCGTAGGTAAAACTGAAATCGCCCGTCGCTTGGCATTTTTAGATAATGCTCCGTTCATTAAGGTAGAAGCTACAAAATTTACGGAAGTAGGTTATGTAGGTAGGGACGTTGAAGGAATTGTTAGAGACCTCCTTGAAATCGCTATAAAAATTACCTCCGGCGAGCTGAAAAAATCGCTGAAATCGCAAGCCGAAGTGTTGGCGGTTAGCCGAGTGATTGATATTTTGGCAGGCGAAAGCTCCAGTAATGAGACTAAAGATAAACTCCGTGAGAAGTTATCAAGTGGATTTTTTGACGACAAAGAAATTGAAATAAAAGTGCGCGATAAATCACCATCCCAAGGGGCAGGCTTTGAAATCCCGGGTATGGGTGCGCAAATCGGCATGATAAATATTGATAGTCTCTTGGGAAAAGAAAAGTTCAAAAACAAAAAAGTTAATGTTAAAAAAGCTATTGAACTGTTTATAGAAGAGGAAAGTGAGAATCTGCTAGACCAAGAGAATCTTATAGAAACTGCCATTGATAATATGGAAAATAACGGCATTGTTTTTATTGACGAGATTGATAAAATCGCCTCTAATAACGATAGACGCGGTGGCGATGTTAGCCGCGAGGGCGTGCAAAGAGACTTGCTGCCATTGGTGGAAGGCACGACAGTTTCTACCAAATACGGCACTGTAAAAACCGATCATATTTTATTTATTGCATCTGGCGCATTCCATGTAAGTAAACCCTCAGACCTACTGCCGGAATTACAAGGTAGATTTCCAATCCGTGTTGAGCTGAAAGCATTAAATCAGGAAGACTTAAAAAGGATTCTAATTGAACCTGAAGCTAATTTAATCATTCAATATAAAGAAATGCTGGCAACCGAAGGTATTGAACTAACTTTTGCTGATGAAGCAATAGATAAAATCGCCGAATTAACCGCCTATTTCAATAATACTATAGAAAACATCGGGGCAAGAAGATTGCATACCGTGCTGGAAAACCTGCTGGAAGATATTAACTTTAATGCCTCAGATATGAGCGAAAAGAGAATTACTATCACTAAAGCCATGGTAGAAGCCACCGTCGGACAACTAACCCAAGATTTAGATTTATCTAAGTTTATTATTTAATTAATCATCATACCGGCGCAAGCCGGTATTTATTTTAATGTTCTACATGTAATACATCGCACATACCTTTAAATGAAAGGGTATCTCCGGAATCCATTTTTTCATCATATTCTTGAAAGCTACCATTAATACGGCAAGATAAATGGACTGTCGCCCCGCTACTATAATTTATAACACGGGTTTCCCCATTACCATAAGACCAGCCAATACCGTCTTTTACTTTTTCAGGGCTACCTGCTTGCAGTATATTTCCCATAAACATAAATATTGTAATTGATATTGCAACATCAATTTTTTGTTTCACCATTATTACTCCTTTAAAAAAAATCTTTTAATTTTCCACTCTTTACAGTAAAGAGTTTTCTTTATACAGAAGTATTGTATAAAGAAAAAACCTAGTAATAAATTTTTCCAACATTTTCCATATACAGAATTAAGGGTAGATTAATTTATTCAATGGTGTTAAACTACTTTAGTTTAGTATATCGTGAATTTATTTTTATGAAAAGTAGTATGCGTAATTTTAAGAAACAACTATATGGGGGGATATTAAATGTTATTTCGGGTATTTTAATTTATTTAATTTTAACCGCAATACTTAATCGTGTTTTTAATATTCCAATTTTTTTATTATCAATATTATTATCATTAACTATTCCAATAGCCACTTTACTAATATATTATAAAATTACAAAGCTAAAAGTTTACGACTATTTTTCTTATATCATGTTATATTTTTGTTCAACACTCTCCATATTGTTTTTTGCTATTTTTGGACCGGTGTTTATAGATAGAAGTTTATCATATCATATGATTTTTTATATTGAAGAGCAACAAACTACAAACATAAATGATATTTATAAATTGCTTTCTGACCAAAGTTCGATAGATAGCAGAATAAAAGATGCTAAAATTAATGTCAATGACAATAATGAAATTAACGCAGATATTAAAACAAACATTATATACAATTTATTATTTCCTATTGGTAAAATTACAAATACTTTAAATCATTATAAGGATATTAAAGAGAATGTTATTAAATATAAAAAATAATAAATTTTTATATTCTTCTTTACTAGTAAGTGCAATATATTTCATTTTTATGATTAAATTTTATTTACTCAACTATTATGTCCCGGATTATTTATTATATGTTAGCTTTGGTCTTAATAATCTACCAAGTAAAGATTCCTTTTCTTCTTTATTTATAAAGATAGTGCAATATGGAACGATAAAAGAATATGCTATTTTTTTACATATATTTTCGCTGTTTTCCTTAACGCTTACAATTTTTAGCTTTTTATATTTTTTTTATAAAGTTTATCAGCCTAACTTCAAGACTTTCTGTGTTGCTATTCTTGGAGTAGTAAGTTGTGGTGTATGGTATTATATTTATGGGAAGCTGGTTTACGATTTTCCATTTTCTGCAATATCATATGCTTTTTGTTTAATTTTTTTGAGTAAATGGATTACAACAAAATCTGTTGAATATTTCTGCCTAATTTTTTTATGTTTAGGGTTTCTCTTGTCGTGGAAGCTCTATAATGTTTTTTTAGTAGTAGGGTTTATAGGTATAATAGCAGTATCTGAAATTACTAAATCTTTATTTTGGGGTGCTATAAAAAACAAAAAATATCTATTAACTATCATAACATTGTTTATATTAGGGTATATTTTAGGAAATTATCATTTAATAGATCGGACTCTTGCTACTATAAAAGGGTTAAGAGGGTATCCTGCACATTATTCCTTTTATGAGTTTTTCTTCGTTAACAATCGTCCGGTTTGGGATCATGTTAATTTATTAGGATTTCATTATTCAATATTTCTTGTTCCTATTGTTTTATTTATTATGTTTATAATGCCAATACTATTAAAACAGAAACTGCATTTAATTACTTCATTATTTATTACAATAGCTCTTTATGTTTTTATAACAAACTATTCGCCGGGATACACTTGGCATGGTTTTCCATTAGCTCTATATGTATTAACATTATTTTTAGTATTATTAGGATCTTTAAAAAATTTTAATGCAAAAATACACAACATTTATTTAATTATTTTTGTTATCATATTTGCAATACAAGCAGTATCAACTTTTGGTTTTTATATTCCTCAACAAGTAAAATGGCATAATAATACATTAAGAATTGAAAAGATTCTGGAAAATAATAGCGTCTTAATACATCAAGAAATTAAGAAAATTATTATTAAATATAACTTAAAAGATGATTATAAAATTACAACCACATTAAAGAGATATAACTTTAAAAGTGGATTTAGTATTTATTCTCCAATCTTTTATGATGAAGTTTGGAATACAAGTGATTTAAAAAATTCATATTATTCATTTAAGCCGGAACATAATGTAATAACTGTTTCCACTTTATTGGAAGGGCAGAAAATTCTATCTG
Organism: Alphaproteobacteria bacterium; assembly: GCA_031274895.1. Lineage (GTDB taxonomy): Bacteria > Pseudomonadota > Alphaproteobacteria > WRAU01 > Hepatincolaceae > WRAU01. The sequence goes on along the minus strand of JAISPM010000051.1, from coordinate 4,787 downwards.
ATGCTATTATTGAGTATAAAGATGACAATATTATAATTACTTATAGGAAATAATATAAAAATGTTCCACGTGGAACATTTTTAGGCTAAAAAAAACTTCACTTTCTCCACATTTTTTACTTACACTTTTTCTCGTTGTATTTTATAATGAATATACAAGTTAAAAAGGTGTGTAAAATGATTTCAAGAATTAACTCTGTGGCGTTTGATGGTATAGAGGCAAAACCTGTAGATGTGCAGGTGAATATTGCTAAAGGGTTGCCTGTGTTTAACATAGTGGGCTTGGCTGATAAAGCAGTCAGCGAAAGTAAGGAGCGGGTGCGCTCGGCTTTTTCTGCCATGGGTTTAGCCTTACCTGCCCAGCGTATAACCGTTAATTTATCGCCCGCTGACCTTAACAAAGAGGGCAGCCATTTTGACCTCCCTATTGCCCTTGCTTTGCTTGGAGCCATGGAGCTTTTGCCTAAAGAAAAACTCATAAATTATCTAGCCATGGGTGAAATGGCGTTAGACGGTGAAATTAAACCTATTAACGGCGTTCTTGCTGCTTCCATTTTAGCGCAAAGTGAAAATATGGGAATTATTATTCCGTCTGTGCAGTTGCAGGAAATGTATTTGGTGAAAGATAAAATTGAAATTATCCCTATAAAATCTGTTTCTAATATTATAGATCATTTCAGTGGGCGTAATGTTATTACCGTAGATACCTCCACTATTACGCCAAATCTTAGTCCAAAAAATAAATATGTAGATTTTTCCACTATTAAGGGGCAAGAAATCGCTAAGCGTGCCATGGAAGTGGTGGCAGCAGGTAGCCATAACCTGCTAATGATAGGACCACCCGGTAGTGGTAAATCTATGCTTGCCAGTAGTTTAGGTGGAATTTTACCGCCACTTTCGCCGCAGGAATCCCTAGACCTTAGCTTAATTTATTCCATCGCAGGCGAGTTAGGTGATAGCTCTGTTGTTAGTCAGCGTCCTTTTCGTAGTCCACATCATTCCGCTTCCATGCCTTCTTTGGTAGGAGGAGGCAGTAAAGCCCGCCCGGGCGAGATTACCTTAGCCCATCATGGAGTTTTATTTTTAGATGAAATGGCGGAATTTAATAAAAACATTTTAGACGCTCTAAGGCAACCCATAGAAACAGGCAGCATTAATATTTCCAGAGTGCATTCGCATGTTAGCTATCCTGCCAAATTTCAGCTGATTGGCGCAATGAATCCTTGCCGTTGCGGATACTTTGGCGAGGGCGACCGTCAATGCCATAAGGTGCCTGCCTGCGCTAATACTTATCAGGCAAAAGTTTCCGGTCCTATATTAGATAGAATGGATATTGTGATAGAGGTTCCGGCTATCGCCATTAAAGATTTAAATACATCGGCTATTAGTCCAACCAGTGAAACTATTCGTAAGCGAGTAATTGTGGCGCGTGAAATTCAGGCGGATAGATATAAAGATTATGGCATTAGCACAAATAGTGAGGCAACTACGGAAATTCTTGAAGAAGTAGCTCTATTACGAGATGATTCGCGAGAATTATTGGAAAAGTCTGTGGAAAAGTTTAAATTATCCACCAGAGCCTATTTTAGAATGATAAAGGTTGCTCGCACCTGTGCTGACTTGGATTCCTCAAAATATATTAATAAAAACCATATGGCAGAGGCGATTGGCTATAGAAGAATGAATTATTATCAAAAATTAGTGAATTAAATAAGGTATAATTCGCTGATTAGTATGCTAATTGCCACCATCAGCAGAATAGCTGCTAATAATATTTTAAGAGTTGTATCTTTTTGTTTTTTAGAAAAAGTAATTCCGGCTTTAATACCAATAAAACTGCCGCTTAGTAAAAGAAAAAGCATGATTAAGCTAAAATGTAGGTCATCTGGTAAACCTTTTTTAGTAATGCCGATTAAAGCAGTGATAAAAACCAATCCCAGACTGGTTCCCGAGGCGATATTAAGTGGTAGTTTCATACCTGCTACTAAAAGCGGCAGAAAAATAAGTCCGCCACCGACTCCTAATAAACCCGATAAAATTCCAACTGCTAAACCACCCAAAAGTAAGCTGATTAAGCTCACAGGAGGTATTGGCGAGCTTAATCTCACTAAAGGTTTTATCCTAAAGAATAATGCGGCATGCGAAGATGTTTTTTTGAAAACATCATGCAAAGTAATACTTGCAATAAAAATTAGAAAAACAGCAAAAACCAGCATCATCGTGTGATTAAAAATGGCTATATCTTCAGAAAAATGACTTTTAATTAAATCTTTTATAATATCGCCGCAAATAACGCCAATAAGAGCTGTGGGTAAAGTGTAAAGGAGAGCTTTTTTATCAAAATCTCCCAATTTAATTTTAAAATAAAGCCCGTTTAAACTGGCACCAATAATAAAACATAAAGACAGCGTTGTCGCTACATCAAAAGGTAGCCCAATAAATGCTGTGAGGGCAGGCACCAGCAAAAAACCACCACCAACTCCAAAGATGGCTGTTAATAAACCAACAACGCTTCCCATGCCTATAAAGGTTAAAATTAAGGTAATAGTCAATTAGTAAGTATCCATCGCTTTAGGGGTTGGTGCTAAATAAGTGAAAACAAAGCCCAAAACGTAGGCGATACATAAACTTAAAAAGTAAAAAATCATTTTATTGGGCTGAATAATAGTTAAAGCTGCTAATCCTGCAGGACCATAAGCAATGGCAGCCACATGAGTAGCTGCAGCGAAAGCTCCCGCAAAGCCTCCTGCGATACTGGCGGTAATAAACGGCAAGCCCATTGGTAAGGTAACGCCATACAATAGCGGCTCACCAATTCCTAAAAAGCCAACCGGTAATGCTCCGCGAATAATATCGCGCAGTTTTTCATTTCTTCCTTTTGCTTTAAAGTATAAAGCAATCGCTGCGCCAATCTGACCTGCTCCTGCCATACATAAAATCGGGAAAAGGGTAATAACGCCGAAATGTTCTAACTGCAACAGATAAAAAGGAATCAAGCCATGATGGAGTCCTACCATTAATAAGGGCAAAAATAGTGAGGCTAAAATAAAGCCACCAACAATTGCCATAATTCCATCGCTCATAATAAAAAATTGTAAAAACTTCACAATAACATCCGAAAGTAATCCTGCCACAGGCATAAAAGCAAACACCGTAATTGTAGCAGTTATAATTAAGGAAAGAAAGGGCGTAATAATTACATCAAGCACATAAGGCACTATTTTACGAATGTGTTTTTCAATGTAAGCCAAAAGAGCTACCCCTGCGATAACTCCTAAAATGCCACCTTTACCTGCAATTAGTATTGAGGCTAGTCTATCGTCATAGTTGAACATTCCCAAGGCTTGGCTGATAATATCAATTTGCGGAGCCAAGGTCAATGCGCCTAAAACACCACCAAGTCCACGAGTTGCACCAAACTCATCGGCAGCATTCATGCCCACATAAATCGCAAGAAATGCAAATAGCCCGTTGCCTATCATACTTAAAAAAGTTACGGCTAAGGGTAAATCACCTAAATTATTGGCGGCGTAAATGTTTGTAATAACTCCAACAATGCCATTACATAAGCCTGCACCAATAATTACGGGAATTAGCGGCACAAAAATATTAGCAATGCGTTTTAAAAGTTTTTGCACCAATCCGCCCTTTTTAGGACTAGATAGACCTGCTTTGCCATTAAAGGTGTAGGTATTGTTAATAAAATCGGCTAGGGCTTTGCATTTACCCGGTCCGACCACAATTTGAATATAGGTATCCTCAGCGATAACGCCCATAACATCACTTAATTTTTTAAGCTCAGCCACATTAACTTTGCTGGCTTCAGAGACTGTAGTCCGCACACGGGTCATACAATTAGCCACGTTTACAATATTATCGCTACCCCCTAAGTATTTAACTATGGTTTCTGAAACAATTTTCACGTCCATTTACTTTTTCTCCTCGGTTTTTACTTTCCATCCCACGAGATTTCGTGCATTATTAATTTTATTTAATGAATTATCAATATCATCATGAATGAGTGCTAAAAATAGCATATCCACTATTAGTAATTGTGCTGTGCGAGAGCTTATAGCGGCAGTTCTTGATAACCCTTCTTCAGCAACCAAAGCAAAAACAATTTGTGCTATTGCAGATAGGGGATTTTGATTATCGCAAGTTAAAGCGATTACATTCATTTGTAATGAATTTGCTGTTTGTGCGAGTAGGGTGGTTTCTGCAGTTAGTCCTGAATAAGAAACCGCAATGAAAATATCGTCTTGTGTTGCAGAAGCAAATGCTCCTAAGGTAATATGATAATCGGCGTTGCAAATAACATTGTAGCCGAGCTTTATGAGCTTAATGTAAAGGTCTTGCGCTACAAGTTGACTACTACCATTGCCATGAATATAAATTTTTGGAGCCTTTTTAATTAAAGCCACTGCTTTAGTAAAGGATTCAATATTATTTAAACTTTGAGTAAGCTGCAAGGCTTTAGCAGTATCGTTCACTAAGCTGTTATATATATCCGTCAAGTTATCATTAAAACTGATGGAGCCTTGAGTTGGTATATTATGGTTTTTTAAGCTGTCGCTAAGGGAGATTTTAAAATAACTAAAGCCTTTCGGCTCAATTTTTTTAATAAGTTTTGCCACAAGCGATTGGCTAACACCGGCCTGTTGCGCTATTTGCTCGGCGGTTGCAACTTTTGCCCAGTTAAGGTCGTGCAGTATAACCGTAGCTATCTGCTGCTCGGCTTTGCTGCCGTGAGCTTTAATGTTAGTGAGCTTGGCTATTACTTGCATGCTT
>JAISPM010000122.1 GCA_031274895.1 Alphaproteobacteria bacterium | reverse complement strand
TTAATCCTTTTTATGTAAAAAAAATACTTTCTTACTGAGCTATCAAAACAACACTTTGAGTTTCTTGCTGGACTATAAGTTTAATATCCTCAAAGGTTGGTTCTCTTTTTAGTCTTGCTATAAAAATTACTGGTTCTTTAGGAATTCCCATATCGTTATAGTCTATTTTACCATTAAGGTTTTCATCAATATAGCCAAATATTGCATAATCACCAAATGGTATATTTTTAAAAACAAAATTATAACTTTCACCAGCACTAATTTGCTTAGTGGCAGTTGCTGGGCATTTAGTGTAATCTCTTTTGTTTTCTTCCTGCAAAAAGACATCTCTATCGCACAAAGCTAAATACATGATTCCAGTTTTGGAATCCACATCTTTTACACTTATATTTAAAGTTGCAGTGTTATTGGCGTATAGGGCAACGCTAAATATAGTAAAAAATATATAAATAAATATGGATACCAGCGGCACCTGCGGTCTAGTATGACGGGATTTGTTATTAAAAACTTTCATTGATTTCTCCTTGTTTTTCAATTAAATTATTGAGCTATTAAAATTATTTCTTGAAATTCTCCATGCACAGAGGATTTTATATTTTTAAACTTTGGTACTCCTTTAAAAAAGAATGGCGTTACGGAAACGCTATAAAAAACATCTTCTGTTGGAATGCCAAAAATGGTGGTGTTTAGTTTACCATCTTTATTGCTATCTATATAACCAAAAATTGCCCACTCGCCTGCTGGAATATCTTTAAAATAGAAAGTATATTCAGATTCACTGCTAATTAAGGCGGTTTGGTTAATTAGGCAATCTTTTTCTGTATTATCAGAATTTATGAATGCCTCAGGACATATTGTTATATTTAGCACACTATTCGGTTTTTTGATGTTAATAATTTTCACAGCTAAATCTGTAGCAAAGGCAGATGTGCTTAGCAGTAAAAAAATAAGTATCGTTCTTAGCATTTTGTTCCTCCTCATTACTAATAAAATTTATATAAAAAAGCTACCATAAAAAACATTTGGTTTTTATCTTCTACTATTGGTGAATTAACAACATCTCCCCAAAGCCTACCGTATCTAGCACCCACAAGCGTAGAATAATTATAAGAAAAATCATAATGGATATAACTTTCTACAAATAAAGATACAGGATTAATCACTTTATTTTTTGCCTCATATCCTTTTAGAAAATATCCATTATTACCTAATTCATTCTGAGATATACCAAACCAATTATTTACATATCCTGCTGAACCCCAAGTGCTTCCGATTGAGCCTTCTAAAAACCATTGCTTCAGCCTAAAATAACGAGTGATGGCAAGAATATATTTTTGTGATGATGGTTCTACAACCCCTTGTTCTAACCTAAGAGTTAACTCGGTTAATTTGGCGATATATAATCTATTATGCCACACAACAGGAAAATCTAGTTTTACCTCATGAATCCCATCTAGCTTGCCATCTGCCGCCATAGAAGGAGTGCGAGGCACATAATAATATAAACCCATGCTAGAGCTAAACCTGTTATTTTCATATATTTTCCTTAATACCCCTTTATCACCCCTGATTAACCAATTTTGATTTTCAAGGTCTATATAGGGTAGTGGCAAAATAAATGGGTATAAATCTTTAGCTCCTATATAAGAGTTTTCTCTAGTAAGCATCAGCCCTGTAGAGAATTTTTTACGAAAAAGTTCGTAATTTTCTGCTCTCACTCCAGAACTTGTTAGTAAAATTAAAATTATAAAAATAACCTTTTTCATGCTTCCTCTACACAAAATATTTTAAAGAAAATAAAATTGAAAAGTTATAGTAAATATTATTAGTTTCAGAGTATTTATTCTGGAAAAAATAGTTAATATCACTATAAATTTTTAAATTATCAGTTATTTCTTTTTCCAAAGTGCTGAATAAAATTACTCCTTTGTCATTAAGGTTTATTGTGCCACCAAGTTCTGTTTTTATGGGTAGAGACAATTCTGCTAACCTTAAGGAAAGATAATCTCTTTTGATTTCTGTGTAATTATTATATAAATATTCAGGAGGAATAGGATTTTGCAACATTGACTTGTATTGCGATTGCGTGAATCCATAGTTATTCCCATAATATTCTGCTAAAAAATTAATGCCATTATTAAAAGTATAATTAATTCCAAGATTATAATCCCACTGATACCCAATTTGGGAAGTATATTGGTTTTTAAAATTATTACTATCACTAAATTTAACCTCTGTGTATATGATAGTGTTATCACCTATGCTTTGGTTAATACCTAATCCTCCCGTATTATAATGATTATCTTCTTCAGCAGTGTTAGCATAAATAACCACCACATCAGTATTAGTAGTTAAAAAACTCTGCGATACTTTCACAAATAGCTTAGAAATTTGTGGAGAACTTGAGCTTTCTAAAAAATTACGACTATTAGTTTGAAATTCTGGCACATAAGCAATATAAAAATTTCCGTAATTAGTGTTGACTTCAAAATCTATTAAATCTTGCCCTGACCTTTCTATTTTTCTATCAAAATAATTTAATTCGTTTATACTGGTAGTTGCCATTATATCTAGCACAGGATAAAAATATGAAAATTGGGTTGCTACTTTTTTACGACCAATCCCTAATGTTGTATTAGACAAAGGGGAAGAGGCATAAAGCTCATCTATATACAGTTGTGTATCATTATTCCGTGTATTATTAGTATAAAAATTTTCAGTATTAAATAGTCTAAGTTGAGTATTAAAGTTTATCATAGAGAAGTTAAGATAGTGCGAAGTGATAATCCCTGTCTCCGCCATATATTTATTTATATCAGCAAAATCTTGCAATTGCAGAGTATTATTTTTATTAAGATTAAAATAACCACCACGCAACACCACTACATTATTATTACTGTAGGACGCTAATAATTTAGAGGATACAAATATTATACAAAATAAAAACAACATTATTCTCATATTTTTTTAATTTTAAAGTTAATTCCACTACCCCGTCCTGCGATGCAGTCCACCCCTTCGCCAGCGAAGGGGAATTAGGGTATTTGCAATGCCGATATTCGCTTTAGATTTTCTTTAGTAAATGTAGATTCCTTAAACTTTTTTGCCTCCATTGTTTTAAAAATCACTGTAGTTTGTAGGTTATTATTTATTTCATCAACTATTTTCATTTGGGTTGGTCGCTCATATCCACCAATACTTTTTACACCAGAAAACTCCATAGTTTTAAGCAATCTACCACTTAACGCATAAAATTCTGCCCTTGTTGGCATCCCTTGTTTATCTATACTTAGCATAATTTTAGAATAAGCAACTGTTTTATTTTTCGCTATCAGTGTTAAAACATAGCCTTGCTTAGTTGCCTTGTGGGATTCAACATTATAATTAGGATAAAATAAAATACTGGTAATATCAGCGATTGATGCTTGCCCCATCATTTTTTGTTGTGGTGATAT
>JAISPM010000058.1 GCA_031274895.1 Alphaproteobacteria bacterium | reverse complement strand
GAATTGGGCGTAGGCACAACGGTATTTGCGGCAACAAGCATTATTATCAGTAAGTTTTATAATAAGTTAAAAAATTAGGAAGGGGGCATGCAAAATTTCAGCACCATTTTAAGCAACTATCCGTATATCATTGCCGCCCTAATGATTGTGGCGGGACTGTATATTTTAATGATTGAGCAGAATCTTATCAAAAAAATTATCGGCATGAATATCATGCAGGGTGGTATTATTATATTCTTTGTGCTGATTGGTAAAATACGCGATGGGTTGCCACCTGTTTATAATCCTAACAATCCGAGCGAGTTGCTTAGCAATCCGCTGCCGCATGTGCTAATGCTGACTGCCATTGTGGTAGGAATCGCCGTAACCGCCGTGGCATGTAGCTTAATTTATATCGTTTACAGAAGATACGGCACTATTAATGAACGCGAGCTGGCAATTATTAACAAACAAGATGATAACGATTATATTATAACCGAGTGGGAAGAAGAAGATAGCAATGGTGAGAAATAAATAGATGCACGCTTTACAGTATAGTTTTTTAATTCCTGCTCTGGTGGTTATTCCAATTCTTGTGGCGATTGTTTTATTAATCGTTAGAAAGTCTTATTTTTCTTGGTTAGCCAGCTTTTTAACCAGTTTAGTGGTTCTGATTATTGCTTCCGTAATTCTTTATAAAAGTAATTTTACCACCATTACCTATAATTTCGGTAATTTCATCCCGCCCTTTGGTATTGAATATAAAATGGATACTTTATCAATCTTTTTTATATTTTTAATGGCAATTGTTGGGTTTATTACCGCCATGTGGTCTAAGGGCAACCACATAACCGAGCTTGGCGATAGAAATGTTTATTTATATAACTGCGTATTTTTGCTGTATTACGCAGGGTCGCTCGGTATTATTTTAACTAACGACCTTTTTAATTTATTTGTATTTTTAGAAATATCCTCACTGGCATCGTATATTTTAGTGGCGATGGGTAAAAGGAAAGGCTCACCTTTAGCGGCGTTTGATGCCCTTGTGATTGGCACCGTTGCAGCATCGTTTTACTTATTTGGCGTGGGCATTTTATACATGCTTTTCGGCACCTTAAATTCCAGCGATTTAATTCTGCAAATTACTAAATATCCCATGACGCCATTGTTAATTTTGGCAATTACCCTGCTATCCGTAGGCGTTATTATAAAAATCGCTATTTTCCCTGTTCTGTGGTGGCTACCGCAAACTCACCAAAGTGCGACCTCTGCCATGTCGGCATTTTTAGCAGGAATCTCCTTAACCATCGGCGTTTATATGTTTATAAAAGTAATTATAATGGTGGTGGCACGGGGCGTGCATGTCAGCTTAGACCATTATTTTGAACTGCTGATATTAATTTCCATTATCACCATGTTCGTTGGCGGCTTTTTAGCCCTTAAGCAAGATAGCTTAAAGCTCCTGCTGGCATTTTCTTCCATATCGCAGATGGGCGCAATTATGGTTGGTATATCTTTATTTAACTTTTACGGTATGTCGGCGGCTCTTTACCTGTTAATTTCCCATGCTTTCGTGAAAACATCGCTGTTTTTATGCGTCGGTAATTTAATTTATACCTTCGGCACCGAAAAGCTCAGCGAATTGCGTGGCTTTGGACCAAAAAAGCCCTTTACTTTTTTTGCGATTATTTTCTTTAGCCTGTCTTTAGCAGGGCTTCCCGGAACATCATTATTTTGGGGCAAGTTTTACCTATTAATATCTGCCATACAGTATAACAATTGGTTTTTGATTGTCGCCATTATTTTAGGCTCGCTTTTAACTTTTTCTTACAGCTGGAAAATTGTATCGCACCTTTGGATTTCTGAAAGCATTGTTTCGCCATTGATTGTAGTCCATAAAAAAACTCCGCTTTATATGAATATAGCCATTAGCTTGGCGATTTTATTAAATATTTATTTAACATTTTTCCCGAATGTTATTTACTATTTCATCGAACAAATAATTAACTTGAATATTGTCTCACAAGGATAAGTTTTTATGACCTTAAACCACCTAATATTAACAATTGTCTTACTGCCTGTGCTGGGTTTTATAATATCCCTCCGCTTAAAAAAACAGCCCAATATCCGCGAAGGACTAAATCTTGGGATTGCCATCCTTAACTTTTTGCTGAGCCTTGTTGCTTACAATAAATTCGCCAATGGTGAAGTGGCATATTTTCAAATTATTGTGGTGAACAGTTATTTATATTTAGGATTCTACAGCGAGAAAATCACCATGATTTTTGCCGTAATGGTAAATTTTTTGTGGATAATCAGCATGGTGTATACCATCGGATATATGCGCGGCAATAACGAAAAACATCAGGGCAGATTCTTCGCCTTTTACTGCCTATCCATCGCCTTCACCTTAGGCGTGGCATTTTCCAGCAATCTTTTAACCACATTTTTATTTTATGAATCGCTCACACTGGCAACCTTTCCCTTGGTTGCCCATAAAATTAATGCGGAAAGTCGCCATAATGTTAAAGTTTATTTGAGTATATTAATCGGCACCTCGCTGGTATTATTTTTGCCTGCCATAATTATTACTCTAATATATTTAGGGAGCCTAGACTATACCTTGGGCGGACTTTTCATTCGCCAAGAAAACATCAATATTTACATGGTTTTTCTGCTTTTATTTATGTTTACCTTTGGTGTGGCAAAAACAGGTATTATGCCCGTGCATAAATGGTTGCCCGCCGCCATGGTGGCACCTACGCCCGTATCTGCCCTGTTGCATGCGGTAGCTGTTGTGAAGAGTGGCGTTTTTGTTTTTATAAAAATAATTATTTATATTTTTGGAATAGACTACCTCAGTGCGTTCATCCACATGATGTTTTCCGTTAACTGGTTGCTGGTAATTCCGTGCATCACCATTATTTTGGCATCGCTTGTGGCATTGTATCAGGATAACCTTAAAAAAATGCTGGCGTATTCCACCATAGCACAACTTTCTTATATGGTTTTGGGGGTTTTACTGCTAAGCAATGCCGGAATTATTTCTTCGGTTTTTAACATTTTAGCCCATGCTTTTGCGAAAATTACGCTATTTTTTGCCGCAGGAAGTATTTACGTTATCGCCCATAAGGACAAAATTTCGCAACTAAGCGGTATTGGGCGCAAAATGCCCATTACCATGGTGGCTTTCAGTATTGCTGCTTTATCTATGATTGGCTTTCCGCTCACAGGCGGCTTTATCGGCAAATGGTTTTTACTGGAAGGAATTTGGGAATCGCAACAATCTTGGGTAGTTTTTGTAATAATAATATCCACCGTATTAAATGCCCTATACTTTTTACCGGTAATTTTTAAGGCTTTCTTTGAAAAATACCCTACTGAGCCAAATGAACATGCCCTAAAAAAATCGCTCCCTATGGATATAGCCATGACCATGACGGCAATATGCGTGCTAATGCTATTCATATTATCCGACAGCTTTATAAATATTTTAACAAAATAAATGAGATAAATAATGGTTTTAATTAATTTAATTCTTCCCTTGCTGGCAATTGCCATTGGCTTGTTGACACTCAAAAACAAAAAGCATTTATTTCTTTTAGCCATGGCATCAGGAATTATTACGGTAATTTTTATGATTTCGTATACCATTACCGATGGTTATAGTAGTTTAGTCTTTTTAAGCGAGTTTATTTATCCGCTTTATTCCATGATGTTGCTGTTTGGCATTAGCTTTATGTTAGGCATGGCGTTTGTGCTGTCGCAAAATAAAACTAACTATCGCGAATTAGGGATAATTGTAGGCTATTTCGCCTTTACCATGGGAATTTTATTTGCGGAAAATTTCATCACCCTGATAATTTATTGGGAATTAGCCTCCGTTAGTGGCACGCTGATTATTTTGCAATCCAACAGCGAAAGAAAAAAGTATGTAGCATTGAAATATTTTGTGATTCATTCCCTTGGCGGCGTTATGTTAATTGCCGGAGCCACCGACTTCGTGAGAATTTTGCACACGGAAGACTTCCCGCTGGATTACGCCTTAAATATTAACAACATCGGCAACATCTTAATTTTAGGAGGAATCCTTATTAACCTTGCTCTGCCACCTTTTTCTTCTTGGCTTGTGGATGGATATTCTGAATGTTCACCCAATGCCTCCATATTTCTATCTATTTTTACCACAAAGTCGGCACTTTTTGTGTTGTTTCGCCTTTTCCACGGTGCAGAAATACTAATTTACGTCGGCATATTCATTGCGGTTTACGGTTTAATATTCTCGCTGTTTGAATCTTCTTTAAGAAGAATTCTTGCCATGTCAATAATTCATCAGCTGGGAATTATTATCATCGGTGTGGCTGCCATGAAAAGTTTTGACGGCTTTTTAATTACTTATGTTGCCGTGAGCGTTTTATATAAGCTGATTCTATTTATGCTGGCAGCAATTTTAATAAACAAATATCGGACAGATAATATATATACTCTAAGAAATTCCATAAATTTAAAATCCTTCTTAGGGGTAGCTTTGCTGTTATGCTCTTTTCAAGCAGTGGGTTTACCTTTAACCGGTGGATTCGTGGTAAAAACCTATCTCGTAGATGTGGTTGGCTCACTTGATATATCTTGGTTATATTATGTGATAATCATTTTATTTGCAGGGGTAGCAGTAAACATTGGCATAAAAGTTCCGTATTATTTAATTAATTTTAAAAGCACGTCTCATAAAATTATTATGGATAATAATTTCGCTAAAAGTGCCACAATTATTACAACCATTGTGCTGCTGGAAGCAATTTTTGTGCTGCACGGCATTCAATACTTCAGTTTAGGATATATTCTGCATTCATTAGAAGTGTTAGCATTTGGAATGGCTATGTTCATTTTATCGGCATTATTTATTAATAAAAGAGAAGAAAAATGGCAGGTGCAGTTTAATAGCTTTAAAGACAGTAGCTTGAAGATTTCTTCAACTGTGTTGCAAGGTCTCACCAGCGAAAAACCTATGGCAAATGTGGTAAATTATTATGGTCTTTGGCTTAATAAGGTTTCTTCGTTAATTAAAATTACCACGAACCTATCCATGCGCTACATGATAACTTTTATTATGATTTTTACGATTTTATTATACTTAGCCTTGCGGTTCCATCAGTTTTAGGGTCGGAAAGCCAAGTATCTTCTACCTTTTAACTGCAATGACACATTCCTACATGTTGATAGCCCTAGCGATGTCATAATGCAGTTAAAAGGTAGAAGATACTTGGCTTTCCTAATGAGGAGTTTTTTTTAGTTTAATAAAATATTCTCAATAAAAAACAATGAAATTTTCATTGTTTTTTATTGCATTTATCATTCCCTCTACTCACTTTAAAACTTTCTTGCAGGTGTAGGTAAGTTTGCAAACAAAGACCCAAGATATACCTCTCTAAACTGAATTATGACATTACGAGTAGTATTTACAGGTAGGATAATGTCATTGAAGTTTAGAGAGGTATATCTTGGGTCTTTGTTTGCATTATGTTCTTACCAAATCCGCAAGAAAGTTGGAATCACTCCCATTTCTTGTAGATTCAACATCACTATTACAATAATAGCGATGAAAAAGAAAGATGAAGCATCCACAATGGTTTTTAAAACCACCTTATAGCTTGCTTCCACATAGTCTTGAGATTCCCAGAGTTTCATTTTAGGGAAAAATCTTGGAACACCTGAGTTTAAGTAATCGGTATATTCTTGACCAAACTTCTTTGATAAAAAGGCTTCCTCATTAGAGATTACATTATAATAATAAAAGCTAAAAAACACTATTAACAAAGCCAAGATAATCAAACTGGAATAAATTAAACCAATCCCAAGGATTCCCAAAAAAGAAAAGAAATATAAAGGATTTCTGGTAATGGAATAGATTCCCTCACTTACAATTGCCTGCCCACGCTTATCGCTCATAAACAATGAGGCAAAAGTGCGTCCTAAAATACAAATAAGCACTAAGCATAAACCAACAACCAACATGGAATTATACAAAAAATCGTATCGCTCACCTTGTTGTATAATAGGTTGCGAAAAAATAACAAAAAGAGCTAAAAAAACTCCTGCTATTCTTGAAATTATTAACCGATATTTCGCAAAAAATCCACCAACCATGCTATGTTTCGCCATACGATAAAATCCTTTATTTATTTTGTAATTTGATTATAATATAAAGTGTTAAGCAAAAATAACATTTTACTATATTATAGTATATTTTTCAATAATAAAGGATTGGTATGAGAGTAGTTAATATAATAATTTTATCACTTGTAATGAGTATCAATATGGGTTTTGCGAAGTCTCCGTCATCAAACCCATCCATCGGTCAGGTTATAGATAAATCTTTAGATGACATAACGAACATCATAACTGACTGGACAGGTGGTGTCTCCATAGTGGCAGATGATTCCTTAAACAACATGACCACCATCGTAAACGATTGGACAGGAGAAGTTAGACAAGTAAAAGACAACTCTTTAGATAATTTAAATGCCTTACTGAATACCTCAGTTAGAACTGATGTGGATGAAAACAGATTTCTTCCGTATACCTCAGGCGAAATTATTGATGGATTTTTAAATAATGGTTTTATTATATCTAACAGAAATGCTGAAAATAGACCTTTTATAGTGTTAAATCAGCAAAATAGCTCGGATATTGGTGTGCGAATCTATGGACAGTCGCAAATGACAAAAACCAATGGTATTTTTATTATTATCACTCTTAATGATGATACTGCCAATAGCGGCACCGATAGAAATCGCAGACCTCTGAACGATGCAACATTCCAAAAATTAAGAACAGCTTTATCTATGTTAAATTGTAATGATAATGTGGATTTTTTAAGAAGCGGATTTACTTGTAATAATGAATATGAAGTGCTTTATTCCGTAAATTCCGATAATTTTGATGGATTGAGACGCTTTTTCGGCATGGATAGCCGCTCGGAATTGCTGATTAGTATTACTCCTTTGGTAAACTAATTACCCCACTAAAAGCCTAGAGAAAAAAGCCCTCTAAACTTCAATGACATATTCCTACCTGTAGATACTACTCATAATGTCATAATTTAGTTTAGAGGGCTTTTTTCTCTAGGCTTTTAGTAAACTTTTCCTCCCCCAAGGAGCAGAGCATATGACAGTAAAGAAGATTAGAGTATAACCTACATGAACTGCATTATGACACCACTGGAATTTTCCGCAAGTAGGAAATGTCATTGCAGTTCATGTAGGTTATACTCTAATCTTCTATCTTTTCACTCTCAACACTTCTTCTTTCACTATGTATCTGCGAACGATTTTTAGTATTGAAACTATAACCAATCAAAAAAGACACACTGTTGGCTTTATAAGTTCTATCCGTAAAATTAACATATCCTAAATAACCGCCGGTATTAGAATCAAAATTATAAACGGCATGCAAATACTCTTGTTCCAACATCCGAACCTTATATTCTGCTGCTATATAGTAATTTTTATAAGAATATGCTAAACCAAAAGAATAAAAATTATTGCCGTAAAAAATTGTGTCGTCTCTACTAAAACTTTTACCGTCTGCCAGCACTTTGTTTTCATAATTATTGTATACTGAAGTCCGCAATTGCCCTACTCTTGCATAAGGAGTTATGGCTTGGTCTTCATTTATAGAATAATTATACTTTAAAAATAAATAAACCGGTGTTTCGCGGACATGCTTGGCGGAATCGGTGAAATAATTATTGCGAATTTCTTCATTTTTAGATGCCACATTGGTTCTTGATAAGTAAGTTCCAAAACCAAATTCTAAACCCATGTTTAATTCATAAGAAAAATCAAGACCCACCATTGGCTGCGCACTTGCGCCAAATTTTGTGCCGTAATCTATCCCTAAATATGGCGAGAATTTTAAAGATTGCGCTGATACACTAGTCGCTGCTAAACTTGCAATTAATAAAATAAGTAATTTTTTCATAAATCTCACATTGTAAAATATCCATGTGTAGATAATATAACTCAATAACCTTAAAATTAAAAATAATTCTTTATTTTTAGCTATATTCCACTCCCCTTCCTCATAGAAAGTAAATATAGGATAGATTGAACTATGTATTTTAGCTGAATTATGACATCCCTAGGGCTATCCACAAGTAGGAAAATGTCATTGAAGCTAAAATATATAGTTCAATCTATTGCATATAAGGATATATTAACTCTCTTAAAATAAGTCCAAAGCATAAGCAATATTTATGCCATAATACTGATTAGTTCTATTGTAAGAATTTTTCACGGTTTGAAAATTTGTATTATCAATATAAGAAATCCTTTGGTCAAAGCTAACTCGTCGATACTCTAAAGAAACCACAACATTATCTAAATTATATCCCAAGGTTGCTGACATAATCTGCGCATTAGTTATTTCATTTTCAAATCGCAAAGTTGGAGCAGTTTCTCCTTCCGCTGCTATTGAGGGTAAACTTCCACTACGGAGCCTATCTTTGGGCAACAAATAATAATGACCATATTTTACGGCGGCAACCACCCAGCCATCTTCAAAAATGTCAAAATTATAACGCAACACAGCGTAGTAAGGAAAAGAATCTGCTCTAATACTGAAAATTCTGTAGGTAGATGTATCACCTGCAATATCAAAATTTTCATTTCTATCTCTGGTCATCTGCTGGCGATGATAGCCCAAACCTACACCAAATTCCAGTTGGTTAAATATTAGGTAAGTCATTTCCGATTGAATGGCAGTTTTTAAACTCAGCTTTCTTTCTACAAATCCACCCATACTGGTAAAAGATGAAGTAAGCCTAAAACCACGGTCATCCGCTTGAAGGAGCGTTGTCGCAAAAACCGCCACAGCCACATATGTAAAGAATCTTAACATAATAATTGTCTACAAACTAATTAGGAAGCGTTTTTAAAAAGAAACCAATGCCTCTGTATCCGGTGTTCGGTGAAACTCCCTCTTTAACAGTAAATTTATCTTGGTTTGGAAAAGTAGAGCGCACAATACTAATGATTTTTTGTAAATCTTCGTCATCAACTCTAGTGGTTAAAAGACCGAATCTTGTAAGATTTCCGGCTAAGTCGAAAGTTAGCTCCACTTGTAAATCTTGATTTCTGTTAAAACCTGTCATAACGGTGCTTCTTTTATCAGCACCCGGTTTAGAATCTAAAGAAATTAACATGTAAGAGTTGAGTTTTTCTTCTTCTAAACGAATGTTAAAAGTCCGTAAAAAATCATTTTGAGTATAAATAATTGGCGAACGACCACAAGCACTTAGTAAAAAAGCAGACGCTAAAATAACAAATAAAACTATTTTTTTCATGGGTAAAAATCCTTATTTATGCTTATATTTTAACACAAAAATAATTTAAATCCACTAATTTTTTCATGGATAAAGCACATAAAAATTAACTGTTGAAAAGCAATTATTTTTTGCTATAATGTTTTAGTAGTCTGTTTTTTAGGATTGTATTTTTATGGCGAGCGTAGCTCAGTTGGTTAGAGCACCTGATTGTGGTTCAGGGGGTCGGGAGTTCGAATCTCCTCGCCCGCCCCAAAGTTGGTTAGAGCACCTGATTGTGGTTCAGGGGGTCTTAGTCCGAATTCTCC
>JAISPM010000112.1 GCA_031274895.1 Alphaproteobacteria bacterium | reverse complement strand
ACGTTGAAATAGTGGAAAACACGGTTTATCTCCTCTCTATTTACGATAAAGCCGAAACCGAAACGATTTCCGGTACACAACTTAACGACCTGTTGAAATTGATTGAATAAAATCTTATAAACGCTCAAAAGCCGCTCTGTGAGCGGCTTTTCCTTGTATTACTTTGGCACGCGCGGCACGCCCGCGCCAGCCCTCAAGTTTTATCTTACCTGTTGCTTGCGCCAGCTGGGGGTAAAAACCATCTTTAGAAGCCCTTAATGCATATTGTTCAACCTCTACCCCCTCAGTGGCTACTTCATTAACTCATTTCTTGCTTCTTGTAAAGCCTTTATGAAAATATCTAAATAAAGTTCTACTTTTATTTTTTCTCCAAAAAATTCAACTTTCATTTTATCTATTCCTTCTTCTTTTTGAATAAGTGCGATTTCTTCACCATTAATCCATACGTAGGCGACTAATTCTTCATAGTCCGTTGGGCTTCCTATTATTATTTGAAATTTATTTTGCATGAATTTTTTTATTTAGGTAATTCTCTAAATCCATTAAATAACCCTTCTCTCGAAACACCGAATCCTCGACCAGTTGTTTTGTCGAAGATATATTGTCCACCACCTTTAGCTTGTTGAATAACCTTGTCAGAAGAGTTCATTATTTCATTTAGAACATTTAATCCTTCTTGATTAGCCGTTTTATGTGAGAATTTTATTCCTTGAAAAACAGAACCTTCTCGCCCTATATGTTTTTGTAAAGCCCTTCCAACAGTAGTTAATCCCTGATCACCCCACGGCTTAGTTGCGCTTGCCAAGAAATCATCTGCTAAACCCATTCCCCCCCTCAGCGGCTGCAACTAATGTTGTTGTTCGCTATGAAATGCAACACCTGATAAATTCCTTCATAAGGTTGCCCCATCTCTAATTTACAAACAAAATACTCTCCATTTTTCATTTTTATTTTTAACATGGTAAATTTTTGTTTATTAATGACCCTGTCATTCAATTCTTCTTGTAATGCTGGCCGCACTTCAATTATATCAGTAAGATATAAAAATGTAGATTGTCCATCATTAGATGTCAAAATTCTACTATTAGTAAGCAAAAACCAATTCAACATGTTTAGAAAGTAGATAAGCAATGGTTTTTCATTTTCTTCTAATCTAATAAACAAACTATTATAATTCTTATTGTTTGCTTCTTTAATAATCTTAGTATTTAAACCTTCGCCACCTTTTCTTTTGAAAATTGATATATATATTGATGATTTATCAGTAATATTCATAATGAACTTATTTTAAAACTTTTTGCATGAAAACTCCACTACCTGACTGTTCAAATGTGTAACCAAAACGTCTGGCAATATTTGGGAGTTATTGAGCAAGCCCTAGTTATCGTAGAAAACCCCATAGACACTACAGTGCACTGCTACCACCCTCCATATATATTTCCACCTTTGATTGTTTGTTGATTAACACAAATACTATATTCTTTGGTATCTATACTAATAAAGGAGTATGGATATTTTTGTATATTACTTTCAAAAAAAGAATTAAAAATACTATCGGAAGATATTTTTATAATATCAAAGTGATACTTTCCCATATTCAAAATTGCCCCATTTAATTTATTAGCACTAATATAAATATTCGTTTTATCTATAATTATTTGTAAATAGCTTCCTGTTTCAAATTCTATAAAATCCTTACTATTATTTAACGATAGAGAATCTTGAGCAAAGAATAATGTAAACACTCCTCCATTATATTTTGAAGATTTCACAAAAATATTTTTATTAGGGACCTTAAATGTATAGTTACTCACTTCTGGGGTTTCAGAATTTCTACAAGAAAATAATAAAAACAAACCTAATAGCAACATCCTCATTTTATAGTTTTTTTAAAAAATACCAAATACCGCCAGGAATAGATTTTGTAAACCACCTACCTGATTTTAAAGGAGTGTTATTCGCTTTATTAAATCCTTCATTCCATCCTTGATATTCAGCATTTTGCGTTGAAAATCCCTCTACAGCAGGATGCCCTTGTTGCTTGGATTCTAGTTCATCAAATTTTTTTCTTGCCCAATCCCATCGCAAAACCATTATTCCAACAATATATCCTGCTGTATAATTACCGATATCTCTTGCTGATGAATAAACAATAGTGCCGTCTTTATCAACCTCAACCGGCATGCCTCGATAATGGTAAGTAGGATTGTCATAATTTGCATCGCCTTTAGTCGCCCCCGATCTTTTAAAATCATATTTACCTCCTCCGATAGCTTTCTCCATGTAATCAGTAATACTAGGCTCTTCTTTATTAAAAGAGGCAAAAAAATTCTTTCCACTATTATCGTTTGGTTTAATAATACTTCCCAATGCCCATGTTTCTTTTTCGCTATAGTAAAATGAAGTTATTAGTTTACTTTTACCAATAGATTTTCCTCTTATAGTATACTCCCCATTTTTATCTTGAGTATAGATATAAATATTACGATCTTTATCTAATTCGCCTCCTTGTACAGTATATGTTCCATCACTATTTTGTGAAACTTTTGTGTACCTCCCATCGGGGTCAATCAGCTTCACCGGATTATTTGCGCAATAAGCATAAGAAGAAACCCCCGGATATTTTTCTCTCATCGGGTCGGAACTTATCCAAAGCGAAGCCCTTGGGTCATAGTACCGTGCCCCATAATAAGACAGTCCAGTTTCCTCGTCAAGTTCTTTGCCGTTAAACTTGTAGGGCGTATTCCATGTGGTATCTCTTTCTTCAAGGAACACTTCTCCAAACGGCACATATTCAATGTGCTGCGCTACTTCGCCGTCTAAATTTGTAATAAACGAAGAACTTCCCAAATGGTCGCTGTGGTAGAAATACTGGTATATTTCCGGGTTGTCGTTACCGCCGGTAATATTACCAGCACCACCGGTTCCCCCGCCCCCCGAAGTGGGGATACCTGTTGCCGTATTGGTAGTGCAGCAAAAGCCTGCGCCATTTACATAGTTATCGTTGTTGGTACCGTTGTAAGGTACTCTCAGGGTGTCATACC
>JAISPM010000129.1 GCA_031274895.1 Alphaproteobacteria bacterium | reverse complement strand
ATAGATTTCACAGCAATATGGTGGTGTTGGCAACAGGTGGCGGTGGCAGATGTTATTTTTCTTCCACTCTTGCTCACACTTGCACAGGCGATGGTTATGGTATGGCGTTGCGTGCGGGTGTACCATTACAAGATATGGAATTTATTCAATTCCATCCAACAGGACTTTACGGTCCCGGTTGTTTAATTACTGAAGCGGCGCGTGGTGAAGGTGGATATTTCACAAATAGTGAAGGTGAACGCTTTATGGAAAGATACGCTCCAACTGCAAAAGACTTAGCGTCTCGCGATGTTTGTTCTCGGGCATTAACCTTAGAAATTAGAGAAGGTCGTGGCGTTGGTAAAAATAAAGATCATATAGACCTGCATTTAGAACATATCCCTGCCCATGAACTACACGAAAAATTACCCGGTATTATAGAAACTGCGAAAATTTTTGCGGATGTAGATTTAACTAAAGAGCCTTGTCCGGTAATCCCAACTGCCCACTACAACATGGGTGGTGTGCCTACCAATTATATGGGTGAAGTTTTAAATCCAACTAAAGATAATACTGAAGCAGTGGTTCCGGGATTAATGGCAATTGGTGAAGCCGCATCGGTTTCGGTGCATGGAGCCAATCGCTTAGGTTCAAACTCTTTACTGGATTTAGTGGTGTTTGGTAAAGCTACAGCCGAACGTGCTAAGGCAATTATGAAGCCGGGGCAAGCGAAAAGACCAATGCCTGCGTATTCTGCAGAATCTACGCTTGCTAAAATTGATTCTCTCTTAGAATCTAAAGGTAAAACTTCTACTTTTGAAGTTAGAATTGCAATGCAACGTGCTATGCAAAAAGATGTTTCGGTATTTAGACAAAAAGATACGCTCCTAGAAGGTGTTGCTGCCATTGATAAAGTTGCAGCATCTATGGATAATATATCTTTGGCAGATAAATCTTTAATCTTTAACTATTCATTGATAGAAGCATTAGAGCTTGAAAATTTAATGTTAACATCTCGTGCTATTGTGGCGTCAGCCTTATCCCGTGAAGAAAGCCGTGGCGCACATTCAAGAGAAGATTTCCCCGAAAGAGACGATGTTAATTATTTAAAACATACGCTTGCTCGTGGCGCACATCAAAAAGATAAGGTGGTGGTTGATAGCCGTCCTGTGCATACCTATACTTTGACCGACGAAGTATCGTATATTGAACCTAGAAAAAGAGTTTATTAAGGAGAATAATAATGGTTGAATTTGCATTACCAAAAAACTCTGTGGTTGTTAAGGGCAAACACTTTAAAGCCGCCGAGGGTGCTAAGAATATTAGGGTTTTTGAAATCTACAGATGGGATCCTGAGTCAGGCGAAAATCCAAGATATGATACCTTTGAAATGGATATCGATAATTGCGGTCCGATGATTCTTGATATTCTTATGAAAATTAAAGATGAAATCGATACCACATTGGTATTCAGAAGATCTTGCCGTGAAGGAATTTGCGGCTCGTGTGCTTTTAACATCAACGGCAAAAATACTCTTGCTTGCACCAGAAAAATCGGTGAGTATAAAGGAAAAATCAGAATTTATCCACTGCCGCATCGTCCTGTTATTAAGGATCTTGTTGTGGATTTATCAACTCCTTACGCTCAGTATGAAGCCATTGAGCCATGGTTAAAAGCTGACACTCCTGTGGAGCATGATAAAGAAAGACTACAAAGTCCTGCTGAACGTGCTAAATTGGATGGACTTTGGGAATGTATTTTGTGTTTCTGCTGTTCTACAAGTTGCCCAAGTTATTGGTGGAATGGTGAGAGAGGATATTTTGGACCTTCCGCACTTCTTCAAGCCTATAGATGGGTGGAAGACAGCCGCGATGAATACACAGGTAGTCGATTAGCCGAGTTGGATGACCATTCAAGATTATTCAGCTGCCATACAATTATGAACTGTATGGATGTGTGTCCGAAAAATTTAAATCCGGGTAAAGCCATCGCCGAACTTAAAAAATTGGTGGTTGCCAGAAACTAAAAATTAAGGGTATTAGCTGTAGTGGTTAATACCCTTTTTACAACTAACTTAAATTCCCCTTGCTGGGCGGTTGTGGGTGGACGAGTAGTTTCCCAACCAAAAATTCCCCTTCTCCGAGAAGGGGTGGACGCCGTAGGCGGACGGGGTAGTGATTTTTATCTTAATTATATTTTAATTACAACAAGGAGACCTATAATGAAAAAATTATTAATTCTGTGCTTAGCATTAGTGTTAAGCATATCAACTGCCTTTGCCAAAAACATTGTAATTGTGGCAACGGGCGGCACTATTGCCGGTTCAGCATCAACATCTACCAATACTACAGGATACACTGCAGGAAGTTTAACTATTCAAACTCTTATCGATGCGGTGCCTGAAATGAAAAAAATTGCTGATATTACGGGTGAGCAAGTGCTTTCCATCGGCAGTCAAGATATGGATAATGAATCTTGGTTAAAACTTGCAAAAAAAGTTGAGGAATTAGCCAATTCTTCAAGCGTAGACGGTATTGTTATAACCCATGGCACCGATACCATTGAAGAAACTGCCTACTTTTTAAACTTGGTAATTCATACTAAAAAACCGATTGTTCTTGTGGGAGCCATGCGTCCTGCCACTGCCATTAGTGCAGATGGTCCTATGAATTTATATAATGCGGTTCTGCTTGCGAACTCTAAGGAAGCGGCTGGACGCGGCGTATTAGTTAGTATTAACGATACAATTTTTAGTGCCAGAGACGTGGCAAAAACCAATACTTTTATGGTAAATGCTTTCAGCGCACCGAATACAGGAGCGGCAGGTTATATTATTTCAGGTAAAGTAGTTTTTTACAGTAGTTTTAGTAGCGTGCATACCAATGATAGCGAATTTAACATTAAAGATATTACTGCTTTGCCAAGAGTAGATATTCTTTACGGCTATGCTAACGCTGCTCCGGAATATGTTGATTATGCTGTGAATACTTTAAAAGTTAAAGGCATTGTTTATGCAGGTGTGGGCGATGGTAATTTTTATAAAGCGGTAATGCCTGCGGTGCAAAAGGCTGCTAAAGCTAAAGTGGCGATTGTTAGAAGTAGCCGTGTGGGTTCGGGCATTGTGGCAAGAAATGGTGAAGTTGATGACGATGCCAACGGTTTTATTGCTGCCAATAACCTAAATCCGCAAAAAGCTAGGGTTCTTTTAATGTTGGCTTTAACAAAAAGCTCTGACCCTAAGTATATTCAAGGTGTGTTTAATAAATATTAGAAATATATAATAAACACCTATGGCATACTATTTTAACCTTCCATGCTACAGAGCGCATAAGTCAGTTTAAAGTAGTATGCCATAGGTGTTTAATTACCATCTATTCCTGAGCAATATAATCTACCTATTCGTTAGGATTATCAAGCACTCTTTTAAGCTGTTCGGCGTCCAGCTGTCCTGTCCATTTGGCGGTAACGATGGTTGCCACGCCATTACCGATTAGGTTGGTTAAAGCGCGCGCCTCACTCATAAAGCGATCTATCCCGAAAACAATTGCCACACTTTCAGGTGGGATTGTGCCAACGGATCCCAGCGTTCCTGCCAATACAATAAATGCGCCCCCCGTGACGGCGGCGGCTCCTTTAGAGGCAATTAACATAATTCCTAACAGGACCAGCTGGTCGCCCCAGCTCATGTGAGTATTGGTAGCTTGTGCCAAAAAGATTGCTGCCATGGTTAAATAAATGGCGGTTCCAATTAAGTTAAAGGAATAACCGGCGGGAATTACTAAATCTACCACCGATTTCCGACAGCCGGCTTTTTCCATTTTTTGCAGCATATTTGGCAGCACCGATTCGGATGAAGATGTTCCTACCACAATCAATAACTCACTACGGATATAGCGAATAAATTTGAAAATGCTAAAGCCGCAGAAGCGTGCCAGTGCGCCGAGTCCCAATACTACCACTAAGAGGGCGGTTAAATAGAAATTAAGAATCACCTCGCCCAGTGCTACCAATGAACCCAGCCCTTCTTTACCAATGGTAAAGGCGATGGCTCCAAATGCCCCCAAAGGTGCGACTCTCATGATGGCGTTAATCATGTTAAATATCACATGAGAAGTGCCTTCAATGAGGTTAAAAACAAGTTTGCCTTTGGCTCCTGCGGCATGTAAAGCAAAAGCGAACAGTATAGATACCAGCAGAACCTGCAATAATTCTCCGCTGGTAAAGGCGGTTACAAAGGTTTTTGGAATAATGTTCATTACAAAGGGAATAAATCCGCCGGCTTCTGCGGTGTGTGCGTATTCCGCTACCAGTGCTTTGTCTCTGGCGTTAAAACTGCTGGCATCGATGTTCATGCCTGCGCCGGGCTGGGTGATATTTACCACCACCAAACCGATAATTAGGGCAAGGGTCGTCATGGCTAAAAACAGCATTAAAGCCACGCCCCCCGTCTTACCAACCGCTTTCATGCTGCCCATGCTGGCAATGCCTGTTACCACGGTGCAGAAGATTACGGGTCCGATAATCATTTTAATTAAGTTAATGAAGCCTGTTCCCAGCGGACGCATTTCCACAGCCAAGGAGGGGTAAAAATAGCCCAAAGCGATACCTATCGCAATGGCTATCAATACTTGAACGTATAAGATTTTTAGAAATTTAAAACTCATGGATTTCTCCTATATTAAATAGTTTTGTTTGTTTACCTAATGGAGCTGCAATAGTTTGGTAGCCTCTCCGTATCGGCTTCAGTGTGTTTCATGTCTAATCTTTTTAAAACTATTTAACACAAATACTATCTGTTAATTTTAATAAATATATTTTGATTATGCAATATAAATATTTTGGGTGGAGTTTTGAAAGTTTGTTGTAGATAATTGAGAGTTTTATATTTATTTCAATTATCTACTAAATTATGTTTGATTAATTATTTTGATTAATTCTAATGTCAATGGATTTATTTGCATTAATTTCTTTATTTGTAGATATTTCGGTTTCTAATTCATACTCTGTTTTACAGAATTTATTTTTCTTAGGATGATTTTTTATAATAGCTTGGTTGCATTGTTCAATTTTATCTATTCTTGAATCTTCTCTCCACAATAGAACAAGTAAAACTATAATTACTGCAATCAAGCAGTAAATAAATATAGGTTTATTTATGTGCGAACAACACTTTCTTACTTTAAAACCTAGTGTTTTATGTTTTTTTTCTATAAGAATATTTGATGGAGTTTCATGTATTTCAAAAAAATGAGAAATTATACCATATATAAAAATGAAGAAGATAAGTTGGACAAGAATAAAACCTGCGATTAGCAAAACAGGATGTATATAAATATCATTACTATAATGGCTAAAAATTCCTCTGCTAAGGCTTAAGTCAGCACTTATAAAAGCAAATATACCAAAGAACATTGCCATAACTGTAAAAATTTGCATCTTTGTGTCTTTTATTTCTTTTTTGATGCCCTCTTCAAACTCCATGTTTAAAGTTAATTTTATCTCGTCTTTTATTTTGTCTTTATCGTCAATCAAGTCGTCTTTTAACTTTTTTTCTAAGCTCTCAATCTGTTGTTTTATCTCTATAGAAACAGACCTTTGACGAGCAATATCTCCATCAAGTGTCTCTGCCGCTTCATCTATGTCTGTTTTTTTCTCTTTTTGATTGTTGCTATTTTTTTTATTGGCATCTTTTTTGTTATCAGCCTTACCTTGATTAGATTTGTCTGGTGTATTAAAAAACTCTTCAGGAGTATCTTTTTTTATATCATCATTCATTTATTACATGAATCCCAAAACTTTAAGCCTATATACTACAGTATCACGAGAAACTCTTGAAATACCTCTACTATTAAACTTACTTAATAGTGCTTGAATTAATTCTTCTTGTGCTTTTATTTGTTGTTGTTCACAAATAGATTTAACATCATCATAAGGCATTAATATCTCTGCAGCAAAAGAGTTAGCCATTTCTTCCTCTTCTTTTTGTTCTAAAGAATAAAATAATTGATTTCTATGTTTAAGCCCATGTCCTTTATGTAAAAAAAAATGTCCTAATTCATGGAAAATAGTAAATATTTGACTGGTTTTTGAATGATTTTGATTGATATATATAGTTTTTTCAGTTGTATCTATATAACCATATTCATAATCATTTAAGTCTGTATCCCATTTCACCTTTATGTCAAGGGCAAGGCAAAATCCTATTATATTGAAAAAACCATTTAAAATACTGTCTTTATAGAATCTTTGATAAATATCCCAAGCTGTGGTAGTATCATTTATCTTTTTGCTGGATAAGATTTCTTCAAGAGTTTTACCTACTACAGGAATTTTGTATGAGTTATTCGCCATTTTATATACTCCTAAGCTACTATTAAAAAGGGAATATTAGATAATTTAAGACCTTCCCGTTTAGAAAAAAAGCTACTTTTATATTTACTTATGGAGGTTAAACGCTTGGGTATTTTATTGACAAAAAGATACTTTAGTTTTGTTATCGTGCTACATTTATAACCACTTTCCACTTTGAGGGGGGGGGTAAGCATATTCATATCTCGTATTACTATTTTATCTAAATTTGTATGTATAAACTTTTGAGTATTATATACGCAAAATACTGCCTTTGCAAGAAAAATGCAACGAAAGGTTGAGTTTAATAGATAAGAAAGAGCCTTTATTTTTCATAATTTTCAGAGCATGATGTTAGTTCCTAATAGATTTTTTGTTTTTAAATTTATTTTTTATTTATTTTAATTTTGAAATTTTATGCTAATTTTTTGAAGTAGATTCGTGTATAAATCCTTTTATGCAATATACATTATATAAATAATATTCTAATATATTATACAAATAAAGTCAAGTAAAAAATATGAATTTATGAATTGACAATGGGTGGCAATTATTAAATAATATAAATGTGGGTGTCAAGACCCATATTATGCTACAATCGGTCTCGCCTATCCGTATATATGGCTCTTTTTTTATATATTGTTGATGGGCGGGAGGGCAGAGAATACAACACCCTCACGGGGAATAATCTCACTCTAAGTTGTAGTAGAGTCTTGAACCTCCCGCCCTGTATATATGAAGGAGAAGTCAAATGAATGATTCAAACCCAAAGTCGGAATTAGTCCATTACGATATAAAACAAAAATTCAACAGCCTTTTATATTACTCCACTGAACTTATTAAGCAATACGATGATTTACTATTAAAAATTAAAGATGAAGTTGAAGATTCCTCACCTATTCATGAACTAATAGAGGTGCATTCTAGTAAAATAGAAGCTAAAAAGCGATGTATTACTTCCATGAACCATACTTTTAGGAGGTTTTATAAAATTTACGGTGTGAAGAAGTATCGGTTATAAGATTTATACCACTACCCCGTCTTACCTGCGGTAAGCCACCCCTGCTGAAGGCTCCAGAAGGGGAATTTAAATGGTGAAGTTAGCTAGAATCTGCAGAAACTTTTCCACATCATGTTTATTCCCTGCGAGTTCAAAGGTGAGGAGGAGGGGGGAGTTGTAGGTTTTACTGATGGTTTTGGCTCCATTGCAGAAGGCATTGCCCCAGTTTTTATTGCCGCTACCGATAACGCCGATTAGGTGTTGGTGATTGTTTTTTAGGAAAGCGGCAACCTCTGATGGAACTTCACCAATGCCTGTGGTGTAGGTGATTAGAATGAAGTCTTCATTGACAATCTCACTCATGTCGCCAATTTTAAGGGCGTTCTCTACGCCAGCTTTGGCTAAAAATTTTGGGATGTTTCCTGTTTTACTGGCGTAGATTATTTGCATTGATGATGACTTCTAAAAATTAAAATCATCATCGCTTAATTTATCCACATTAGTGGTCTTAATGTAGCCATTACCTTTGGTAGAGAAGAAGTCGTGATTTTTAGTTTTAGTATCTAAGCCTCTTAACACGGAAGCATTAACTTCGCTGGCATCGATATTAAAATGCGGTTCAAGTCCAAGGTTCATTAAGGCTTTATCGGCATTGTAGGCGATGAAAGTTTTAACGTCTTCAAAAAGCCCAATCTTGGTATACAAGCCACTAGCATAACTCACCTCAATATCATAAAGATTTTTCAGCAATAAAGCAGTTTCTTGATGGATTTGAGCTTGTTCCTCCGCACTTAACTTAACAAACAACTCTTGAGCAAGAATTCCAACGTAAACGCCATGGATAGATTCATCACGAATAATTAAATTAATTATCTCACCACTAGCCACCAGTTTGCCTTGTCCTGCTAAATAAAGCGGATAGAAGAACCCCGAGTAAAAAAGAAAGCTCTCCAAAAATACCGAAGCAACCATCGCCATATACAGGCTTTTATTATCGTTGATATTATTGTAGTAGGACGTAATAACCGCCAGTTTTTCTTGCAAGGCGTCATGATTTTTCACCCACTCAAAAATCTCTTCAATTTCCTTGGAATTACATAAAGTAGAGAAAATTGAGCTGTAGCTTTTGGCATGCATGTGTTCCATCATGCCCATAAAACTCAAGATAGCTTTGGAATGCAGATTTTCCGTATGGAGTGCAATTTGCGGCATGCCGGTGGAGCCTTGCTCGGTATCCAGCAGTGTTAATCCTGCCAGCACTTTAATGTAGGTATCTTTTTCCGCGTCAGACAATGTAATCCAAGTTAATTTATCGTCTGAGAGTGGAATTTCTTCATCTATCCAAAATTGCCGAATGTTTTGATTCCAAAACAGCGTGGTGAAATTGTCTTTAATATTGTTCCAGTTTACTGCCTCTTTGTGAGTGTTGTTTTTTCTTAAATTGAACATGACAAACACTCCTCAATGGTTAAATTTTTGGTGCGAGTGTAGTAAAGGCTTTTTAACCCTTGGGCGTGGGCGTAAATATACAGCTTTGCTAAATCGCGCGTGGATGCCTGATTGGTGGTGTAAAGAATTGTGGATATGCCTTGGTCTACATGCCTTTGGATAACGGAAATTAGGTCTATTACCTTAAAGTTATCCATATTATAAGCCGATTTATAGAGGAAAAAGTTAGATTTATCTAAAAACGGCATTGGATAGTAGGTGGTAGAGTTAGCATAGGTGCGGGTTTCTATAGCGTCTACAATTGGTAATACCGATGGTGTGGAGTTTTGCAAATAAGAAATACTTTGGGTTGGTGCGATTGCCAAGCGATAGGCGTTATACATGCCGTTTTCTGCCACTAAATCTTTTAATTCCGCCCAATCTGCCGCATTAGGAATATGAATACCCTCAAACAGCGATTGCACTTTTGCAGTTTTTGGCGAGAAGTCTTCCGCCAAGTATTTATCAAAATAGCTGCCTGTGGCATAGTCTGAGCTTTCAAAGTTTTTGAAAGATTTACCACGACTGCGAGCAATTTCCATGCTGGCTTGAATGGAATAAAAATTCATAATCATGAAGAATGTATTTGCGAAATCTTTAGCTTCTTCACTTTCGTAAGGAATTAAATTTTTAGTTAAATAACCATGCAGGTTCATAGCTCCAAGTCCGATGGAGTGGTAGTTATTATTTGCAACCTCAATGCTTGGCGCATTTTTAATTTGCGATAAATCGCTGACCATACTTAAACTTTCAGTGGCAATTTTCACCGCCTTCGCAATTTCCTTACCTTCCATAACATTAACAATGTTAAGTGAGCCTAGCACGCAGGAAACATCTTCCCCGATTTTATCGGCTTCATGATAATCGTTAATTTCGGAGGTATTTTGCAGTTGGAAAATTTCCGTGCAAAGGTTCGACATTTTAATTTTGCCAATGTTTTTAAGGGCATGGTTTTTGTTGGCGGTATCTATGTATATTAAATACGGATAGCCGGATTCAAACTGGGTTTTTGCGATGGTGCCAAGTAGTTCACGGGCATCAAGTTTTTTCTTACGAACATCACTGTGAGCCACGAGTTTATCATACATTTCAGCCATGTTCATATCGTCTAAATGCATGCCAAAGGCTTTGTAAACGCTGTGCGGATAGAAAACATAAAACGGGGCATTATCGCGGGCAAGTTCAAAAAACTTACTAGGCACGGTAATACCAAGGGCTAACGACTGTATGCGCGACTTTTCATCGGCATTAATTTTTTTGGTATCAAGGAAATCTTCAATATCCGCATGGAAAATGTTTAAATAGCCTGCACCTGCACCTTTGCGTTGCCCCATTTGGTCGGCATAGTTGAAACTATCTTCAAGAAGTTTTAAAACAGGCAGAACACCTTTAGAAACATTCTGCACCTCTTTAATACTTTCGCCACGCGCCCGCAGTTTAGATAAGTTTAAAGCCACGCCGCCGCCAATTTTAGATAAATACATGGCAGTAGATATATTAAAGGTTATGCTGTTTAAGGAATCGTCCATTTCCAAAAGAAAGCACGAAACCAATTCGCCACGGCGTTTTTTCCCTGAATTTAAAAAGGTTGGTGTGGCAGGCTGATAGTATTGCTTAATTAAAATGGAGCATAGGTTGTAAAGTAGTTCTTCATTGCCATTAGCTAAATGCAAGGCTACGGCAAGGAGTCTATCTTCATAGGATTCTAAATAAGTGGCTTTATCGTCAGTTTTAAGCGCATAATCGCGATAAAACTTAGAGGCACTCATGAAGGATGCGAATTGGAAGTCTGCTGCTTTTAAAATATCGTAAGCCTTTTGGATTTGCTGGGAAGAGTAGGTGCGATAGAAATCTTCATAGAAATTATTGGCAATTAAATATGCAACTTTATCGTTAATGTTATCAAACTTTAAGGTTTTAGAATTAACTTCCGCCAAATAATCGGCAAGGGCTTCCTTATCTTTGTTAAGCTGGAAAAATCCATCTTTTTCAGTAATAATTTGAGAATTTAAGTTAAGATAACTCGCCATAAAACACCTTGATAGAATTATTTTATTTGCAGATAACAAACCAACCTAATAAATAGCATCTTATTAAGTGCGTCTTCCAATAAAATAAAAATTAATATTTTCTTAACTTAAGAATATGAAATTATGATGGTGGTGTCAAATAAATTCTACAACGCAAGCCCTTGCCTAGCCTATAGTTGCGTGTGTTCTTAAATGTTTGAGAAATTGGTAATTTTTGATAGTATATTAAGTATAGTTAGCAACAGGAATCAAGCTATATTGTGATTCTTTAGCCTTTTTACGCAATTTTATTGCTTTACGATTATAACCTAAATTTTCAACGAATCTACTGTGTTTAGCCTATAAAACCCTTTATTAACATTAATAAAGGGTGAAAAGTATTGACATACTTTTCACAAATAAAATACAGCCTAGCTAATAAATTATTTCTAGTAGGAAAGTTGATAAGTTAATGAATAAAAATTTTTTTGGTATAATTCTAGTCGCATTGTTTTCAGTTTTTGTTCCTCAAGAGTCAGAAGGTAGAACCACTAATGTTGAAAACGATATTACATCAGACATATCCGGAAATATGGGTGGCAGCGATAATATCCTTACATACTATTCCCCACAGTATAACATTATTAATATAGCTACAAATGGTTTAAATTTAGGTTATTTCACAATTTATGGAGGATATGGTGCTGGAAGTGATGGTGAGGTCAGTGGAAATAGAATAAGCATTACAGCCTCAGGATTAATAAAGCTAGGTGAATTATATGGAGGATATGGAGGCGCAATAGTAAACGATAATAAGTTGGATATAAAACTTTCAAACACTTCTTGGGTAGTTGATACTGTGGCAGGAGGCTATGCACAATATTGGGGTATCGGAAGAGTCATAGAAGTTTCAAATAATTATGTATTTATAGAAGGTGGGGTAATTAAGGCAAACTACATAGCCGGTGGTATTTTAGAATCTCATGCTCAGATAAATAATAATAATGTGCAGGTTAAAAATAATTTAATAAGAATTTACGGTGGCGAATATAGTATGACATCTCTGTTTGGAGCTTCTGCCTCTATATATGCTGCCATAGAAAACAGCATTAACATATCAGGTAATGCTGTGTTTGAAAGCTCATCTATATATGGCGGAGAAGGAGTCATTGCTAACAACAATACTGTATCAATAATAGATGGCAAGTTTAATAATGTTAAGATATATGGAGGAAGTAGTAGTTACAATCTGGGTGTGTATAGAGAAGCTAGTGGTAATACCATATGGATATTTGATGGAACCTTTAGTGGAGAAATTTACGGAGGCTATGGTAATGAAGGTCCTATAGGTGAAACACATGTAAAAAACAACATAATCAACATAAGTGGTAAACCAAATTTATCGAATGTATATTTGTTCGGAGGTTATGCCAAAAATGGGGTTGTTTCAGGCAATACATTAAATTTAAAAACAAGTATAACAGTGCTAAGTGCAAGCAGTTTTGATAATTACAACTTTTATACAGATGGATTAAACTTAAGCATACCAATGCTAACTGCCACGGATTCAGCCATAGATATGAGTGATTCTGTTATTGGACTTTATTTGCAAGCCGGCTCACCACTGTTAAAGGGTGGAGATAAAATATTTCTTGTAGAAAATATGACAGGAGGCTCACTTAGTCAAGCCAGCAGCAAAATGCGTGCAGGAGCAACTATAATTTACGATTGGGAAATGCTTGTTGATGGTGGTAATTTGTATGCGGTTATCAAGAATGATGTTGTGGAAACCTGTGAAACGAATCCTGATTTATGCGATGGTGGCGGCGGTGGAGGAGATGGCGGACGCCTAAATCCTGAAACAAAATCTTTACTTGAAGGGCATTTATCTTCACTTGGAGTATTAATCCAAGGAGCCGATTTAGTAGCAGACAGTGGAGAGACTTTAGATTCCATGCTATATGAAGATAGCAACGGAATGTTCTCAGGTATCAATGTATCATCCATAAAATTAACCAGTGGTTCACATGTTGATGTGCAAAGTGGTAGTTTAATAATTGGCGCAGGAAGTAAAGTAAATAACTACACCTACGGAGCTTTTTTAGAAGCAGGTAGCGGTAAGCATAATACTTATAACGAGTTTGAAGATTCTGTAGTCAAAGGCAATGGGAGCAATACTTACGCAGGCGCAGGATTACTTGGCAGAGTAGGTTTTGAGTATATATATTTTGATGCCTCAATTCGTGGTGGTTATACTATGACGCAATATCAAGCAGATTACTCACCTGATGCCAAGTATAATATGGGGAATATATATTACGGTGGACACGCAGGCATTGGGTTATTGCAAAATATAAACGATGATTTCAGCTTAAATGAATACGTGAAGTATTTAGCCACAATGCAACAAGGGCAGACTGTAGTTTTAGACACAAAAGAAGAAATAAATTTTGCAAATATAATGTCTTCAAGGGCGGTAGCAGGACTTCGTGCGAAATATTCAGGAGTATATGTTGGTTATGCTTACGAACAAGAGCTTGCAGGCGAAGCTAAAGCTACTACATCAAATATGGCAATAGAATCACCTGTAATAAAAGGTGGAACCAGTGTTATTGAAGCAGGCTACGACAAAAGTCTTTCTTTGAGAGCCTCTCGTTTTTATGAATCTTCAGGTTTTAATGTTGGTGTTGGCGGTAAATACTACATTGGTGTGAAAGAAGGTTTTTCTATTAATATGAAAATTGGCTTTATGTTTTAGGAGTTGATTCCACTACCCCGAGCGATATATCGCCCACCCCTTCGCCAGCGAAGGGGACTTTAAGAGGTTAAAGCCGATTTTTAATCGGAGCAAAAGTTTTACGATGCCATTGCGTAATGCCGTATTTATCTATCCCCTGCAAATGCGCCGCCGTGCCATAGCCGGCATTTTTTTCCCAAGCGTAATAAGGAAACTCTTCGGCTAAATTTGCCATTAGTTTATCACGATACACTTTCGCCACAATGGAAGCTGCGGATATGGATAAACTTTTAGCGTCGCCATCAATCACGGTTTTTGTGGGAATAGTGGTTTCAAAGCCCTTATTGCCATCGATAATTAAAAATTGCGGATGAATTTCCTCAAGCAGCTCTTCGCAAGAATTTTTCATAGCCAGTAGCGAGGCTTGTAAAATATTGATTTTATCTATTGTCGCAACATCTACCTCGCAAACCTTATAATGAGAATACTCTTGAATGCTTGAAAACAAAACTTCTCTTTTTTTAGGTGATAACTTTTTAGAATCATCAATTTGCTCTAATAAACTAGGTGGAACCTCTGCCTTAAACACAAGGGTGCAAGCCACTACCGGACCGGCTAAACAGCCGCGTCCAACTTCATCAGCTCCTGCCACCAGCGCATGAGCTGAATTATAAAAAAGTGAGGGAATTTGGTTATCTAATAAAATTTTTGTTTCAATATCAAAATTACTCATATAAGATTTCCTTATGGTTATACAAAATAATAGGTTGAAAGGAATATAAATGTCAAGAATGTCTTGGGATAAATTACTTAATTCTAAACGTGTAGGCGAAGAGGGTAATGCTTATGAAGGTGAAAAGCTCAGAAGCCCTTATTTGGTAGATGTGGATAGAATAATATATTCCTCGCATTTTAGAAGCCTGCAAGATAAAACGCAAGTGTATCCGCTGGCAAAAAGCGATTATGTGCGCACAAGGTTAACACATTCCTTAGAAGTTGCAGGAGTAGGACGATCGCTGGGCTTTGCCGTTGGTGAATATATCATAAATAAATACGATTTAAAAAACATCAGTGTGCATGATTTTGGTTATATTTTGCAGGCGGCAGGGTATGCCCACGATATAGGTAATCCACCCTTCGGGCATTTAGGTGAAGAGGCAATTAAAGAATTTTTTAAATCCCACAAGGACAGATTTTTAGCAAATATTTCTGAGGCAGAATATAACAATTTAATTACCTTTGATGGTAATTCGCAAGGGTTCAGAATTATTACCAATCTTGCAGGATGGGATTCTCAGGGTGGCTTGCGTTTAACTTATGCTACTCTTGCTTCCTTTTGTAAATATCCTCGGAGCTTTGTTGACGCAGGCGTATTGGCGCAATATAAAAAAGACAAGGGAATAGAATACATTGTTGGTGGTTCTAAAAGTGGAATCTTGCAAAGTGAAAAAGCCATTTTTGAGAATATGGCGATGGAGTTGGGTTTAATTCGGTTAATAGAGGGAGAAAGTATATTCTTTAGGCATCCGCTGGCTTTTTTATTGGAATCGGCGGATGATATTTGTTATTGTGTGGCAGATGTGGAAGATGCTTTTTTTGTGAATTTAATTTCGCTGAAAGAGGCGGAATCGCTATTGGCTCCCATTGCCAGAAGTCCGAAGAAATATGAAGGAGATAGTCGTAAGCGCACAAGTGAGTTGCGTTCTCAATCTTTTTATAAAAGCATGGACGACCGAAAAAAAGTTGAGTGGTTGCGTGGCAAGGCAATTAGTAATTTAATTGAGGCGGTGCGAGAGGTTTTTATTGCAAATGAGGAAGCAATTTTACGCGGAGAATTTAATAATGAGCTTTTAAAACTCACAATTTTTGCGGAAGAAATTA
Organism: Alphaproteobacteria bacterium; assembly: GCA_031274895.1. Lineage (GTDB taxonomy): Bacteria > Pseudomonadota > Alphaproteobacteria > WRAU01 > Hepatincolaceae > WRAU01. The sequence continues at coordinate 9,122 of JAISPM010000129.1, read as the reverse complement.
AAGAAGTTAAAACCTTTGCCACCGCTCATATTTATTCCTCGCATGACAAAACCAATGGTGAAATCATGGGAATTGAGGTTATTAGCGGTGTAATGGAGGAGCTTTGTAATGTGATAGATAAATTTAGTCATCCAAAGTCTGTTCGTATTAATCGGTTGCTAAGCAGGAAAATAGACCCGAAAAAATCGTATTATGAAAATCTTGTAAGTATTGTTGATATTATCTCGGAATTTACCGATAGAAATATTCTTTCTTTTCTTAAAGTCTTAAAAGGCGGATAGTGGAACAACCCAACACGAAATCCTACTCTACCTCAAACTTCAATGGCGTGATTTCGTAAAATTGAAACTATATTGTTTCGCCATAATTCAGTTTAAGGTAGAGTAGGATTTCGTGTTGGGTTTATGGTGAATGAAAGAAAAAATTAATGCTTCGCATAAAGTAGTTGCAGGTTAAACCAAATGCTTATCTAAGCACGACCTGTCTTTTTCTTCAATTTGCACGGTGGAGTGTTCTATCCCGAACTTACTGCGCAAAGTATTTTTGATATTTTCTATAATATCGTGATACGGAGCGTTTTTATCAATCACCGCATGCAGCGTTATAATATTTTCTTCTTCATTCAGCATCCATAAATGAATGTGGTGAATATCAAGCACGCCGGCCACATTTTTTTCAAGATAAGTTTCAATTTCATCGCAAGGAATATTATCAGGAGCTGATTCCATTAAAATTTGAGTTGAATGGGCAATAATTCTAAATGCACCATTGGCAATTAGAATTACCATAACCAAAGATAACAGCGGGTCTACAATATCCCATCCTGTGTAATAAATAATCATTCCTGCGGCTATTACAAAAACCGAATTTATGGTGTCTGACAGAAAGTGTAAAATATTACTTTCCATTAGTAGATTTTTATGATCGTCATGTTGTTTTTTCATATTTTTAGCTTCGGCTTTCCTAAAAATATACATCACTAACATGTTGATAAATAATCCGCCAATCGCCACAGGCAGCATAATTTTAGGATTCACAGGCGTGGGATTTAAAAATCGCAATACCGCTTCATAAACAATATAAACGCACACTATTATTAAAAATAGAGAATTCAGCAAGCTAAAAATTACTTCAATCCTAGAATAACCATAGGTTTTTTCCTTGTTATTAGGCTTTTGTGCCACATGTAGCCCGATATACACAAAAATTAGCGAAACAAAGTCGGTAAACATGTGTCCCGCATCTGCCATAAGTGCCAATGACCCACTGAAATATCCACCTAAAAATTCTATAATGGTGAAAGATAACACCAAAGCCATTGCCAAAAGTGTAGTGTTCTGCATGGCTTTACGGTCGTAATGCTTATTGTGCGATGGTCCAAAGGTATGATGGATGGAATGATGGTGCATGTTAATCGCTGTCGGTTTTTAATACTTCAATAAATGCAGATTGCGGAATTTCTACCTTACCAAACTGCCGCATGCGTTTTTTCCCTTCTTTTTGTTTTTCAAGAAGTTTGCGCTTACGGGTTATATCGCCACCATAACATTTGGCGGTAACGTCTTTTCTAAAGGCGGAGATGGTCTCTCTGGCAATAATTTTACCACCAATCGCTGCTTGAATAGGAATTTGGAACATTTGCCGTGGGATAAGTTCTTTCAGCTTTTCGCAAATAATGCGCCCTTTTTTTTCACTGCTAGACCGATGCACTATAAACGATAACGCGTCAATATTTTCAGAATTTACTAAAATGCTAACCTTTACAAGGTCGCCCGATATAAACTCTGCCATTTCGTAATCAAAGCTGGCATAGCCTTTGGAGATAGATTTTAGCCTATCGTAAAAATCAAATACCACCTCATTTAGTGGCAACTCATAAATTAGCATGGCGCGCTTATCTAACCAGCTTAAACTTACTTGCTTGCCTCGCCGAGCCGTGCAGAGCTGTAAAACTGCACCTAAATATTCTTCAGGCACAATTAGTGTGGCTTTAATCCATGGTTCTTTAATATCTTTAATTACATGTGGTTCAGGCATATCGGTTGGTGAATGAATGCTTTTTAATTCGCCGCTTTGTAGCTCAATTTGATACTCCACGCTAGGCGCAGTGGTGATTAATTCTATATTGAATTCTCTTTGCAGCCTTTCTTGAATAATTTCAAGGTGCAACAGTCCTAAAAAACCGCAACGAAAGCCGAATCCTAATGCGGAAGAATTTTCAACTTCAAAGGAAAAACTGGCGTCATTCAAATGGAGCTTTTCTAAGGCTTCTTTAAGGTCAGGATACTCACTGGCGTCCACAGGAAAAATTCCCGAGAAAACAACAGGGGTTGATGGCTTAAAGCCTGTAAGTGGGCTAATGGTAGGATTGGCAACTTCGGTGATAGTATCACCCACTTTAGTGTCTTTAACTGCCTTAATATTGCCTGTTAAGTAGCCAATTTCACCCGGGAAAAGGGCGTCAGATTTATTAATTTTCGGCGTAAAGAATCCCACTTGGTCTACAAGAAATTCTGCGTCGTTCGACATGGTTTTAATTTTCATCCCCCGACGAATGGAGCCTTCATAAACCCTTATTAAAATTATAACTCCAAGATAGGGATCATACCAGCTATCCACCAGCGAGGCTTTAAGAGGTTTATTTACAAGGGAGGAATCGCCTTTGGGTGCAGGCAACCGATTAACTATCGCCTCCAGCACACTTTCAATGCCCAGTCCGGTTTTGGCAGATATAAACAGCGAATCGCTGGTATCTAACCCAATGACCTCTTCAATTTGCTTTTTAACTTTTTCAGGATCGGCGGCGGGTAAATCTATTTTATTAAGAACAGGAATAATTTCGTGGTTATTATCTATCGCCATGTAAACGTTTGCCAGCGTTTGTGCCTCTATACCTTGGGAGGCGTCTACCACAAGCAGTGAACCCTCGCAGGCAGCCAGTGAGCGACTAACCTCATAGGTAAAATCCACATGACCGGGTGTATCCATAAGATTAAGCTCGTAAGTGTTGCCGTCTGCAGCTTTATAGTTTAAACGCACGGTTTGGGCTTTAATGGTAATGCCGCGTTCGCGTTCTATATCCATGGAATCTAAAACTTGGGCTTTCATTTCTCTATCTTCCAAGCCGCCGCAGAACTGAATCAAGCGATCGGCAAGGGTAGACTTACCATGGTCAATGTGGGCGATGATAGAAAAATTTCTAATTTTTGTAATATCTTGCATAATAGTTTATAATTTGCTAAATGAATTTTAAAACTAATATAGCATAGAGTTAGAGAATTATGGAAATAAAAAAAGTTTTAGTGCAGCATTTTGCTAATCAGAAACCGGGAACATCAGGTTTACGGAAAAAAACTAAAGAATTTATGCAGGATGGCTATGTGGAAGCCTATACTCAGTCAATCTTTAATGCGCTTAAGGTAAAGGGTAAAACTTTTGTAATCGGTGGCGATGGGCGGTTTTATAATCGTGTGGCTTTGCAAAAGATTCTTGGCATAGCCGTTGCCAATGGCGCGGCGAAAATATTTGTGGCGCAAAATGGCATTTTATCCACCCCTGCGATTTCTAACTTTATTTTAGGCAAGGGCTTAGACTTTGGCATTATGCTTTCTGCCAGCCATAATCCTGCAGGATTGAGCGGAGACTTTGGTATTAAAACTAACGGTAGCAATGGGTCGCCTTTGAGTGATAAAATAAATAATGAAATTTATGAGTGGACTCAGAAAATAGTGGAATTTTCTACCGTTGAAGACTTACATATTGATGTATCTGCGGTAAATAAATTTAATATCCTCAATACCGAAATAGAGGTATTTGATAGTGTGGTTGATTATGCTAACAAGATGGAAGAAATTTTTGACTTTCCTGCCATTAAAGGTTTAATCAACGGCGGCTATAAGGTAATTTTTAATGGTTTTAGTGGTGCCACAGGAATTTTTGCGGAGGAGATTTTTGGGCGCAGACTTGGCGTAGCGCAAAAATATCTGCTGAATACAGAATCCCTTGAAGATTTTGGTGGACTGGTGCCTGACCCGAATCCTACAACTGCCAGTGCATACATTAACTATATGAAAAGTTTGCCGGAGGTTAGCCTAGGCTTGGCGAACGATGCCGATGGCGACAGAAACATGATTTTTTCTAAAAAATATAACTTAGAACCATCTGATAGCATTGCGGTGATTTTAAAATACGCCCACTTGGTAGATTATTATAAAGATAAAATCTATGGTGTAGCAAGGTCGCGTCCAACTCCTAATGCAGTAGACTTGGTAGCCGAAAAATTAGGTATAGACTGCTATTGTGTGCCGGTAGGTTGGAAATTTTTTGGAAGTTTACTTGAGGCAAAAAAAATTACCTTTTGTGCGGAAGAAAGTTATGGCACAGGGTCGAATCATAGTGGCGAAAAAGACGGTATTTGGGCGTTATTGTTTTGGTTGCATATTGTTGCGAAATCGGGCAAAACCTTTGATGAAATTTTAGAAGATTTATGGAAAGAATACGGCAGAGTTTATTTCTGTCGTTTGGACTTTGAAAATTTAGAAGAAGGGTTAGCGAAAAAACTATTGCGTAATCTTGAAGATAAAGCTATCGGCAATATCGGCAACAGCTTTTTTGGCGATTACAGAGTAGAGGCTGTTGAGAATTTTTCTTATACCGATATTATCACAGGAGCCAGTGTTGGTAATCTTGGTTTAATTATTAAATTTAATAATGGCGCAGAAGTTATGGTGCGCACCAGCGGCACAGGCACACAAGGTATGACCATTAGAATGTATGTATCTAAATATGAATCGGCGGATATATTTTTAGAAAAAAGCATATATTTAAAAGATTTCATAGAGGCTTTGTATAGCCTAATTGGAGCCGATATAAAACCTACGTTTATAGTGTAAATGCGCATAGTAAAGTTAGTTTTATGGTTTTTATTTTTTGCAACTTCAGCTTTCGCGGGGCAAATTATTGATGTAGACACTCCTCCTGCTGGAAATATATACGGTAATGATAACGACTTAGATTCAACCGATAACACTGTCAATATTTATACTAACAATTTAAATTTTGGCAATCATGATGTTGCCGGAGCATACAGCGCAACAGAAGACGTAGTTGGCAACACTGTGAATATTAATGCCTCAAATTTAAGTAATATGGGCAATATTTATGGTGGTATGTTGTCTAGTTCTAATAGCGGTCAAATTAGAGTAAACAACAATATTGTGAATATATCCGAAAATTCCAACAACGAATACGGTAGTATTTTTGGCGGCAATGGTGGTGATAACACAGACCATAATAAAGTTGATATGAAGTCGGGCGTATTTAGTAGCGTATATGGTGGATATGCCTCTTTAAATTCAAATATTGCCATAGCAGATTCCAATTCGGTTTTTCTCAGCAATGTTGCTACCTCCAGCGATGCGGCAATTATTGTCGGTGGCAAAGGACTAAAAGCCACAAATAATACTGTGGAAATCCAAAGTGGTAATTTTGAAAAGCTCAACTATATAGCAGGTGGAGATGTTTACGGAGTATCGCAGAATTTAGAGGCCTCGGGAAATACCGTATTCATAGCCAGTGGAAATTTTATCGCAGGCGGCATTTATGGTGGCTATCATGTGGCTGTGGACGCAGCAAACGAAAAGGCATTAGTAAAAAATAATACGGTTAATATTAGTGGTGGAATTTTTGCGGGCAGGAAATATTCCACTGCCGAAATTGCAGGAGGCTATTCCAAAGGTGGTGGCGATGTAATAGATAATACGGTGAATATTTCGGGTAATCCCGATTTATCGGGCTTTGTTTTAATTGGCGGATATTCGGCTAGTGGAGCTGTTTCAGGCAATACCCTGAACCTATCAACAAATATCAGTGTCTTGGGTGCTAAAGGCTTTGATAATTATAATTTTTATGTAAATGGCAAAAATACTCTCAATGCCATGTTGAAATCTGCCGATACGGTGGATATGAATAGCACAATTGTCGGACTTTATTTGAAAGATAATGCCGACCCGCTCCATAAAGGCGATAAGGTTTGGCTGGTGGAAAATATGAGTGGAGAGGTAATTAAGAATGGTAAATTACGGGCAGGCGTGAGCTTAATTTACGATTGGGTGCCGCTTATAAAAGATAATAATCTATATGCGGTAATTGGTGGCAGTGGAGGTGATAATGGCGGTGCAGGAAATTCTTTAAATCCTGAAATTAAATCTTTGCTTGAGGGTCGTCTGTCTTCTATGGGTGTGTTAATGCAAGGAGCCGATTTAGTGGCAGAGAGTGGCGTTAGCACAGCCGATTCTACTATTTTATATGATAGTGCAGGTGTGTTCTCCGGCTCTGATTTTAGCTCTATTCGCTTAAACAGTGGTTCGCATATTGATATTAATAACACGTCATTTATGTTAGGAATGGGGCGAAAAATAAACAGCCATTTAATCGGAGTTTTTTTAGAATATGGCTCAGCCCAGCATAGCACATACAATGAATTCAGTGATTCCACTGTGAAAGGTAGCGGCAACAACAGCTATTTTGGTGCAGGATTACTTGGCAAAATATATTTTAGCGATAATATGTATTTAGATGCGTCTCTGCGGAGTGGTCATGTTAATACCGATTATACAGCAGACTACTCTGTGAGTGCCAAATATAATATTGGGTCTTCGTATTATGGTGGGCATTTTGGAGTTGGATATATCCACAATGTTAATGTTTTAACTTTTAATGAATATGTTAGATATGTGGCGACTACTCAAAGCAGCAAGAATTTTGAGTTTGATTCTAACGATGAAATTAGCTTTGCAGCAATGAGGTCTTCACGTGTTGTGGCAGGGATTCGCTCTATATACAGCGGTGTATTTGTTGGTGTCGCCCATTCACAAGAATTAGCAGGAATCGCCAACGCCGAAACATTTGGCAGGGCAATAGATGCGCCAAGTATAAAAGGCGGCACTAATATTGCAGAAGCGGGCTTTGATAAAACCTATTCTAAGGTCAATGTTGGATTTGGTGTAAAAGGTTATATGGGCGTAAAAGATGGATATTCGCTTAATGTTAAAGTTGGATATATATTTTAATTGATTTGCCTCAATAGTTCATTTTTTCAGAATAATATATTGTTTTTTATGCTTTTTTGTGCTACACTGTAGTTAATTGAGTAAATACGCTTTTATTAATATTAATAAAAGGTTAAACTTCTTGACAGAAGTTTAACAAATAAAATTTAGATAAACTTTTAAAAAGGTATAATTATGAAAAAAATAGTTTTAATTTTGTTATTTTTGTTTTCTACATCAGCGGTCAGTTTTGGTGCAATGAATGCTAATTTTGGTGGTAAGCAGGCAAGCGATGCTACAACAGGACTTACTGGAACTTATGGTGGTTTTGATGTTAAGGGATATGGTGGAAAAATTCTAAATCCGGCTACGGAAACCGAATCTTCTAGAAATACAGTAAATTTAAATGTCAGTGGAACCTTAAATTCTCTTAATGTGTATGGTGGCTACAATGATAATACGACAGCTACTTTTAAAGTAGATAGTAACACAGTAAATCTTCGTGGTGGATTTTCATCCCTACAAGGTGAGATTAATGGTGGAGAAAATGCTAGTGGTGATGCAACGAATAATACAGTAAATATTTATGCTGGGTCATCTTTTACAAATACTGACATATGGGGTGGATATTCCATTGCTAATGGAAATGCTTCCGGAAATATAATAAATATAGAAGGTGGAAATTTTGTTGATAGTGATATTATGGCAGGAGGAGCCGATGGTGGCGATGCTATAAATAATATCGTTAATATTTCAGGAGATACGAAATTTCAAAATGTGCATTTAAGTGGTGGGTATGCTGCAAATGGCACTGCTTCTGATAATACTCTAAATTTATCCACTAACATTGTTGTTTTAGGAGCTTACGGGTTTAGTAATTATAATTTTACTGTAGATAATAACAATATTACTACTCCTGTGTTGATGGCTACTAAGGATTCTGTAGATATGAAAGATTCTGTAGTTGGGCTTTATTTGAAAAGCACTTCAAAACAACTAAAAGCAGGAGATAAAATATTCCTTGTATCAAATATGACAGGTGTTAACATTAACCAAGCCAGCGGAAAAGCAAGAGCTGGGGTATCTATGATTTATGATTGGACGATAGATGTAAATGGGCAAGATTTATATGCGATTATAAACTCTGATGTCGGAAATGCCGGCAGTGGCGGTGGTGAAGCAGGTAAATTCAACCCTGAAACTAAAGCATTATCTGAGGGTCATTTATCTTCTATGGGTGTGTTGACCAGCGGAGCCGATTTAGTTGCTGATAATGGTATAAATTCAGCAGATACTACTTTGCAAGAAAATAATATGGGAGTGTTTTCAAGTCTTAATTTTAACTCTGTTCGTTTAAACAGTGGTTCTTATATAGATTTAAACAGTTCTTCTTTTGTGCTTGGAGTTGGTAAAAAAATAAATAACAAGTATTTAATGGGTGCTTTTTTAGAAACAGGAAATGGTTCGCATAAAACTAATAATAAAACAGATTATTCTACTGTGAAAGGTAGCGGTGATAATCTGTATTTCGGTGCAGGCTTACTTGGTAAATATTCTTTTGAAAGCAATATTTATTTAGATGCCTCTGTGCGTGCTGGTTATGTTAATACGAACTACAAAGCAGACTTTTCACCTGATGCCAAATATAATATAGGTGCGCTATACTACGGCGGACATATTGGTGCAGGATATAAACATGATGTTAGTGTATTAACTTTCAATGAATATGTTAAATATTTAGCGACTGTTCAAGGCGGAAATGATGTTTCTTTTGATTCCGGCGAAAAAGCTAAGTTTGATGATGTAATTTCTTCTCGTGTGCAAGCTGGTTTACGTGTTAAATACAGTAGTGTATTTGTTGGCTATGCTTATGAACAAGAACTTGCAGGCGAGGCTAAAGCTACAATTGATAATACGGCAATAGACGCACCAAGCATAAAAGGCGGCACCAATATAATTGAGGCTGGTTATGAGAAAACATTCTCTCACTTTAATATTGGAGCTGGTGTAAAAGGTTATATCGGAGCTAGAGACGGGTATTCTATAAACGCTAAAGTAGGTTATATGTTCTAA